>NZ_CP108101.1:306456-612912 GCF_036195325.1 Streptomyces sp. NBC_00234
GGTCGCCGCCGCTCTCACCGCGCGTCTTCCGCGGTACATGGTGCCCAGCGGCTACGTGTTCGCCGACCGTCTGCCCCGTACCCCCAACGGCAAGATCGACCGCGCGGTGCTCCAGCGCGGGGACGTGGTGGTCGAGCGGGTGCGCAGGCACTTCGAGGAGCTCGCCACACCCACCGAACGGCTCGTGGCCTCCGTGTTCGCGGAGTTGCTCGACACGCCGAAGGTCGGCGCCCTGGACGACTTCTTCGTTCTCGGCGGTCACTCCCTGCTCGCCACCCGGCTGGTGTCGGAACTGGCCGCGCGTACGGACACCGAACTCGCGCTGCGCGCCGTCTTCGAGCAGGCGACCGTGCGGAGCATCGCGAGCGAGCTGGACCAGATGCAACTGCGGAGCCTGAGCGAGGCGGACCGGCTCGAACTCGAAGCACTCCTCGCCGGAGTGAGCGACGACGAGGCGCGTGCCCTGCTGGCTTCCGATGACGAGGGGAACGCGTGATGGCCCACACCGAAGCGGCACAGGGCTCGTTGGAGAACCTGTCCGACGCCAAGCGGGAGCTGCTGGCTTCGCTGCTGCTGGCGCGGGGCAGGAAGCGGGCCGCCGGACGGCTGATCCAGCCTCGCGACCCGGCTCGGCCGGCCCCGCTCTCGCGGGGTCAGGAGCAGCTCTGGGTCGCCGAATCCCTGGCGGACGGACAGCCGTTGTACAACGTCCCGTACGGGCTGCGGCTGCGGGGTGATCTGGAGGTGTCGGCCCTGCGGGCCGCGTTGGACGGAATCGTGGCCCGCCACGCCATCCTGCGCACCGTCTACCGCCGGCGTGACGACAGTGGCCTGGAGCAGATCGTCGAGCCGGCCGGGCCCGTCGCGCTGCCGGTGGAGGAGGCTGCCGACGAGGAGGCCGCGTTCGCCGCGGCGCAGCGCGAGGCGGCGGCGCCGCTCGACCTGCTCGACGGACCGGTGCTGCGCGGGCGTCTGTTCCGCATCGCCGCCGACGACCATCTGCTCGTCCTGGTGGTCCATCACATCGCCACCGACGCCTGGTCGGTGGGCGTCCTCCTGGAGGATCTCGCCGAGTTGTACGACGCCGCGCGCTCGTCACGTGAACACCGGCTGCCCGCGCTCGACATCGACTACGCGGACGCGGCGGCGCACGAACGCGGCCGGGAGCCCGCGGACTACGACGGTCTCGTCGGCATGTGGCGGGAGCGGATGGACGGGGTGAGTCCGCTGGCGCTGTCGCCGAGCGCCGACCCCGACACGTCCAGGACGGGGAACCGGATCCGCCGTCACTGGGGCGGCGGGCTCGGTCACGCGCTCCAGCGGGCCGCCGACGCGCGGCGCACGACCGTGTTCAACGTGATGCTGACGGCGTTCGCGGTGCTTCTGCACCGCTACACCGACACGTCCAGGTTCGCCATCGGTACGGTCATGGCGAACCGCGGCAGCCAGACGGACCGGCTGATCGGTTACTTCGCCAACACGGTGCCGGTCGTCGCCGATGTGGCGCCCGGGGCGGCCCTCTCGGACGTGCTCGCGGGTGTGACCCAGCAGTCCTTGTGGGCACGTGAGCACCAGATGCCCTTCGACGTGCTCGTCGACGGGATCTCACCCGAGCGTTCCCTGGCCGGGAGTCCTCTCTTCGAGGCCATGTTCGTGTTCAACAACGCGCCCGGCCACGAACTGCACCTGCCGGGGCTGACCCTGTCCCCCGCCCATCTGCACTCCAGCACGGCGAAGTTCCCCCTCGACCTGTCCTGCGCGGTGGCGGGCGACGACGTGATGGTGTCGCTCGAATTCGACGCCTCGGTGCTCGACGACGAGGCGGCGGAGCGCCTGCTCGGGCATTACCGGAGGCTGCTGGACGGCCTGTGCGAGAGTCCCGGACTGCGCGTGGACGACGTCGGCATGCTGACGCCGGCGGAGCATGAGCTGGTGGTCGGCACGTGGAACCGTACGGAGCAGGAGTTCCCGTCCGGGTCGACCGCGCACGGGCTGTTCGAGGAGTGGGCGGACCGCAGGCCCGGAGCCGTCGCCGTCGTGTGCGGCGAGGAGTCCGTCACCTACGGGGAGCTGGACGTACGCGCCAACCGGCTCGCCCACACGCTGCTCGCACAGGGCTGTGGGCGCCACGAACGCATCGGTGTGTGCCTGGAGCGCGGTACCGACCTCGTCGTCGCCCAGCTCGCCGTCGCCAAGATCGGCGCGGGGTACGTACCGCTGGACCCGGCGTATCCGCAGGAGCGCCTGCAGTGGATGCTGGCCGACTCGGGGGCGCGGTTCGTCATCGGCGGGACGGGCGCCGCGGTGGTCGGGGACGCCGGGGTGACGGCCGTCGAGGTCGCGTCCGCGGCCTCCTCCCCCGTGTCGCGCCCGGACATCGACGTACGGCCCGAGGACCTGCTCTACCTGATCTACACCTCGGGTTCGACGGGCCTGCCCAAGGGCGTCCTGCTCGATCACCGGGGACGTGTCAACAACTTCACCGACTTCAACCGGCGCTTCGGGGTCGGCCCCGGGGACCGGGTGTTCGGGGTGTCGGCGCTGGCCTTCGACATGAGCGCGTACGACGTCTTCGGCACGCTCATGGCCGGCGCGACCCTCGTCTTCCCGACGCCCGAGGACGAGCGCTCGCCCGATCGCTGGATCGAGGCGATCGAGCGTGAGGGGGTCACGGTCTGGCACTCGGTCCCCGCACTGTTCGGGCTGCTGATCGAGGAGGCGGAGGCCCGCACCGGCGGCCGGCTGCCGGTCCGGCTGGTGCTCCTCGGCGGGGACTGGATTCCGCTGGCGCTCCCGAACCGGGCGCGCGGGCACCTGAGCGAGGCGGCGCAGGTGGTCAGCATGGGCGGGGCCACCGAGGTGTCGATGGACTCGACGATCCATGTGATCGAGCGCGTCGACCCGCGCCGCCGGAGCATTCCGTACGGCGCCCCGATGGCCAACCAGACGGCGTACGTGCTCGATTCGACCCTGACCCCGCTGCCTGTCGGTGTCGCGGGCGAGCTCTACCTCGGCGGAACGGGTGTCGGCTGGGGCTACCACAACCGCGCCCGGCTGAGCGCCGAGCGCTTCCTGCCCGACCCGTTCGCCTCCGCTCCGGGAGCGCGGATGTACCGCACGGGCGACCGCGCCCGTTGGATGCCCGACGGCGACCTCGAACTGCTGGGGCGCATCGACTTCCAGATCAAGATCAACGGCTATCGCGTCGAGACCGGGGAGATCGAGGCGGCCCTCCGTGACCTGCTCGGCGGTGGCTCCTGCCTGGTGGCGGCCCACGGGGCACGCGACGGGGCGAAGACCCTGGTGGCGTACCTCGTCGCCGCGCCCGGAGCCGAGGGCCCGAGCGACGACGAGCTGGAGCGGGCTCTCTCGACCCGCCTGCCCCGGCACATGGTGCCGGCCGCGTTCGTACGCCTGGACGCCTTTCCGCTGACCGGCAACGGGAAGATCAACCGGGCTGCGCTGCCCGCCCCGGTCGTCACGGCGCACCGCGGGCGCGGAGCGGAGAGCGACACCGAGCGGACACTCGTGGCGCTGTGGCGCGAGGTGCTCGGCGTCGACGAGGTCCCCGTCGACGCGGGCTTCTTCTCGCTCGGCGGCAACTCCATCGCGGTCATCCGGATGGTGAGCGCCGCCCGGCGGGCGGGGCTGACGATCACCCCCCGGATGGTCTTCTCCCACCAGACGATCGAGACGCTGGCGAAGGCACTCGACGAGGACGACGCCCCCGCCGCCGAGAACACCCCGGCGCGACCGCGGGACACCCGCCTCGTGGCAACCCCCAGTCAGCGCCACATGCTGACGGTGCTGGAGAACGACTGGGTTCCGGGCCTGTACCGGATGCAGTCGACGACACAGCTGCCCTTCGCCGTCGACCCGGACGCGTTCACGGATGCCTGGCGGGCCCTCGCGCGACGTCACGCGTGTCTGCGTACCGGTTTCCGCCGGGCGGAGGACGGCACCTGGCTGCGCGTCGTGGCGGACGAGGTGGAGCCGGCCGTCGAGCTGCTCGACTGGAGCGGGCGCGACCCGGAGACGATCCCCGACGACCTCATCGCCCGTCTGGAGAGCGAGCGGGCGCACCCCGTCGACGTGGCCGCCGCCCCCCTGTGGCGGGTGTGGCTGGTCCGTGGCCCTTCCTCGTGGTGGATGGGGCAGGTACAGAGCTATCTGCTGGCCGACGGCTGGTCGAACCTGGTGCTCCTCGACGAACTGCTGGAGCTCTACCTCGCCACCGTCCAGGGGCAGCCGGCGCAGCTCCCGCCGGTCGTGGAACTCGGCGTTCTCGGCGACGGCTCGGACCTGGAGAAGGACACCGCGTTCTGGCGCCGGCAGCTCACGGGGGCACCGTCGACCCAGCTGGCCGCGGCGCCCGGACTGCTCGGTCCCTCGCGATTCTCCCGGCTGGCGGCACGGCTGGAACCAGCGGTGGGCGAGGCACTGCGGGCACGCGCCGCGGAGCACGGCCACACGTTTTCGACCTGGGTGTGCGCGGGCTGGGCCCTGCTGGCCGCGGCGCGTCTGGAGCGCACCGATGTCACCGTCGGTGTGGTGTCGGCCGGCCGCGACCGCGCGTACGAAGGAGTGGAGCGCGCGGTCGGGCTGTTCATCGCCGCCCTCCCGGTACGGGTCTCGGTCGACTGGGACGAGCCGCTGACGGCCCTGCTCGACCGCTTCCAGCTCGCCCGCGTCGAGGGCGCCGAGCGGACGTCGGTGGACACCGGGGTCCTTCAGCGGATGGGCGGGGACGACAGCGCTCTCTTCGACTCGGTCGTCGTCGTCGCCAACTACCCGGTGTCCTCGGCGCTGCGTGCCCAGCAGGAGACGGGCGGACAGCCGGGTACCGGGAGCGACGGCACCCGCAACCAGACCGAGTTCTCCCTGCGCCTCGACGTCACCGACGATGCCGAGTCCCGCATCGTCCTCTCGTACTACGGCGATCGCATCAGCGACTCCGAAGCCGGGCGCCTGCTCGACGACTACCTCGCGCTGCTGGGCGCCATGGCCGGCACACCTGCGTCCACCCCGGGCCAGGTCCGCCCTCCCCACCACCTGACTGGAGTCACCCGATGACCGAACTCGCGGCCCTGGCCGACCCGACCGAGGTGTTCGAGGCGCGTGAGTCCAACGCCCGCTCGTACTGCCGGGTGTTCCCCGCCGTGCTGTCCTCGGCCCGGGGAAGCACGGTGACCGACCAGGACGGTACGGAGTACCTGGACTTCTTCGCCGGAGCCGGAGCCCTCAACTACGGCCACAACCACGACCACATCAAGCGCCAGGTCGTCGACTACCTGTCGCAGGACGGGCTGGTGCACGCCCTCGACTTCCACACCCCGGCCAAGCGCGACTTCCTGGACCGCTTCGGCCGGGAGGTGCTGGAGCCGCGCGGGCTGCGCCACCGCGTGCAGTTCTGTGGCAGTACGGGCACGGACGCAGTCGAGGCGGCCCTCAAACTGGCCCGCAAGCACACCGGCCGGTCGAAGGTCATCGCCTTCTCCGGTTCGTACCACGGAGTGAGCCGGGGAAGCCTCGCGGCGACCTCCGACCTCTCGCTGCGCAAGGCCGCGGGCGTGCCGCTCGACGAAGTGACCTTCCTGCCCTTCCCCGTCGGGCCGGGCGGCCCGTTCCCGAGCGTGGCGCTGCTGGAGCGGTTCCTGACCGACGACCTGTCGGGCGTCGAGCTGCCCGCGGCGGTGATTCTCGAAGTCGTCCAGATGGAGGGCGGGGTCTACCGCATTCCCGACGCGGACCTGCGGCAGTTGCGCGAGCTCTGCGACACGTACGGCATCGTGCTGATCGCCGACGAGATCCAGGCGGGCTGCGGCCGGACCGGCGGGTTCTTCTCCTTCGAGCAGGCCGGTGTCGTCCCGGACCTGATCACCGTCTCGAAGTCGATCAGCGGCCTGGGGCTGCCGATGTCGCTCCTGCTCATCGGCGAGGGACTGGACGCCTGGGACGTCGGCGACCACCCGGGTACCTTCCGCGGCAACCAGTTGGCCTTCGTCGCCGCCTGCGCGGCTCTCGACCTGTGGCGGACGGCGGAGTTCACCGACCACGCCAGGGCGGGTGCCGAGCTGCTGCGCACGTTCTGGCAGGACAACACGCTCCCCGGCGTGGAGGTCCGGTGCGAGGGGCACGCCGTGGGAATCGACCTGAGCGCGGTCGGCGGAAAGGCCCTCGCGAACGCGGTGGTCGACGCGTGCTTCGAGCGCGGGCTCATCGTGGAGTCGACCGGCCGCGGCAAGGCCGTGCTGAAGCTGCTTCCCGCGCTGACCATGGACCTTGACGCGTTGACGCGCGGCTGCGAGCTTGTCCACGGAACGATTCGGTCCCTCCTTTCCCTCGCGCCCCGCCAAGAACTTTCGAACATTTCCGTCGCCGAGAACATCTAGTTCAGGAGGAACCATGACTGCCGTCAATCCGCCCCAGAAAGACGTGGCGAAGACCGGGACGATATTCGGTGACATCGACGTACGGGCCGATGCCATCGACCGGGTCCACCGTCCTTCGCCCGAGGACTTCAAGCGCGACTACGTGTACAAGCGCAAGCCCGCGATCATCACCGGTCTGATGGACTCCTGGCCGGCGATGGAGAAGTGGGGCTTCGACTACTTCAGGACCCACTTCGGGGACCTGGACATCCACGCCAACATCCAGAAGCTCGACTCGAAGCTGATCCTCGGTCATGTCGGCAAGTTCCAGCCGATGAAGCTCGGTGCCCTGCTGGACGACATCGAGAACAACACGGACCCGGACCGGGCGCACTATCTGCGCGCCTTCCCCGTCCACCGGATGATCGACCACTATCCGGGGCTCGCCGACGACTACGACCTGCTGGACCTGGTGCCGAACTGGGCGGACATCCGCCACCCCGCGCAGTGGAAGACGGGCACGAAGAACCCGGCACGGCTGCTCGGTCTGTTCCTCGCCAAGACCTTCCTCAACCGCGGGAGCAACAAGCCCGCGCCGCGCAGCACGGTGTCCTCGCGCGTCGCCGCGGTGATGTTCGTCGGAAGCAAGGGGACGGTCACCCCCTTCCACAGCGACGGCATGCAGACGGCGGCCTATCTCAACCAGGTCGTGGGCAGGAAGCGCTGCTACTTCGTCTCGCCCGACCAGCACGCGCGCCTGTACCCGCGGAAGTTCCGCCGTCAGTTCGGCATGGCCCAGGTCGACTACCGCCGTCCCGACCTGGAGCGCACGCCGCTCTTCCGCGACGTCGTGGTCGAGGAGACGATCCTCAACCCGGGCGAGACGCTGTACGTGCCCAGCGGCTACTGGCACGCGATCGAGGCCATGGACGCGTCGATCTCGTACAGCCACCAGATCGTCAACGAGGACAACGCGCTCGGCTGGCTGACGTGCATCCCCGAGCGCTATCTCGCGCAGGTGTACTTCAAGTCCCAGGGCGGTTTGCGCAACGTCACCGGGGCGAAGGACTGGGACGACTGGGCGTAGTGGCGACCATTCCGAGCACGGGCTCGAACACCGGTGCCGGTACGGGTACCGACACCGGGTCGAGCCTGCTGCGTGACCGTGACTTCCTGCTGTTCGCGGGCGGACAGGGCGCGTCCGCGCTCGGGGACTCCCTGAGCAAGACCGCCCTGCCCCTGCTCGTGCTCGCGCTCACCGGCTCGGGCCTGCACATGGGGATCATCGCCATGCTGTCGGCCCTGCCCATGCTGGTGCTGGGCATCCCGGCCGGTGCGTGGGCGGACCGGTTCGACCGGCGCCGCATGATGCTGTGGTCGGATGTCGGGCGCGCGCTGCTGGTGGCGTTGGTGCCACTGGCGGCGGCGCTCGGGATCCCCGTGGTGCCGGTCCTGTACGCGATCGCGGTACCCATCGGCGTCCTGTACGCCGTCTTCGAGGCGGCGTGCCTGTCCTGCGTCCCGTCGCTGGTCGGACGGGACCGGCTCGGCGAGGCCAACTCGCTTCTGTCGATCGGGAACGCGCTCGGCTACATGACCGGACCGGCCCTCGCCGGTGTGCTCGTGGCGGCGGTGGGCGGCGCGGTGACGCTGGGCGTGGACGCGGTGACCTTCGCCGTCTCCGCGCTCACGCTGATGCTGATCCGCCGTCCCCTCCAGATGGCGGTCGAGCGCGCGCCGGCCACGATGACGCAGGAGGTCCGGGAGGGGATGCGGTTCATCGTCTCCCATCGTCTGCTGCGATCGACGCTGCTCTACTGGGCGGCGATCACCTTCTTCACGTCGCCGGTCATCATCTGCGCCACGTACTTCATCCGCGAGGATCTCGGCTGGTCGCCGAAGGTCATCGGGCTGATCATCACGACGTACGCCTTCGGGGCGATCGTCGGAGCCGTGGTGGCCACGCGGCTCAAGCAGATGTCCGGCATGGTCATGCTCGGCGGCACGGTCGTCGGAGGCATCGGCCTGCTCGTCCTGAGCACCACGGCCTGGCTGCCGCTGACCCTGTGTGTCGCTCTGATCGTCGGCATGGGGGAGGCGCTGTCCGGCATCCTCTACACGACCTTGCGCACGCAACTCATTCCGGACGAACTCCTCGGCCGCGTGACGACGACCGCACAGGTCGCCACATTCGGCCTGAGACCGCTGTCCGTTTTCGTGGCAGGCATTGCCCTGGAAACGACGTCGGGTTCCCTCACCCTTGCAGCCATGGGCATATCGTGTCTGATCATCAGCATTGCCTTTGCGCTGCGCAGTTCGATTTTCTCCGCCACCGCATCTGTGACGAGGTAGGAAAATGACAGAGAACGCTCCCGAGACGCAGTACGCCGTCGTCCTGAACGACGAGGAGCAGTATTCGATATGGCGGAACGACCGCGAACTGCCCGCCGGATGGACCCGTGAGGGAAAGATCGGCAGCAAGGAGGAGTGCCTCGACCGCATCGAAGAGGTGTGGACCGACATGCGCCCCCTCAGTGTCCGGAGCTGAGGGAAGCCCTGTGTCCTTGCTCAGACGGCTCACGGCCGGCGAAGGAACCAGTCGCATCATCTGTCTGCCCTACGCGGGCGGCGGCGGATCGGTGTACGAGAGCTGGGCCAAAACGATTCCGCCCCACGTGGACCTGTGGGTTCCCGACCTCCCCGGGCGCGAACACCGGATGCTGGACGAACCGGTGGAGGACCTGCACGAGCTGGTCACGGCCCTGGCCGACGCGCTCGGCGAGGAACCGGGCGCAACCAGCCTGTTCGGGCACAGCCTCGGCTCGCTCGTCGCGTTCGAACTCGCCCGTGAACTGCAGGAACGCTCACTCCCCGTCGGTTGTCTGGTCGCGTCCGGGATGCCGGCGCCCCAGACGCTGACGCCCCGCCCACAGCCGACGGACGCTCAGATCCTCGCCGATCTGCGGCGGATGGGCGTGGCTCCCGAGGAGCTCTTCTCCCAGCCCGACCTCTTGGAGCTGCTCCTGCCCGGTCTCCGCGCCGACTACTCGATGGCGCTCGGTTACACGTACCGGAACGGGCCGAAGCTCTCCTCGGGGATCTTCGCCGTGGGTGGTACCGACGACGCGCACGTGCCCCTCACGGGGCTCGCGGCGTGGTCGGAGCAGACCCTCGCGGGCTGCGAGACCCGACTGTGGGAGGGCGGTCACATGTATCTCCTCGATCACGCCGAGGACCTTGCCGCCTTCGTCTCCACCTGCCATACACGTTCGCTAGGAGAATGACCATCAACGCACGTACTGTCGATGTCCCCGGTGGATCGCTGTTCACGACCCGCAGCGGCGAAAAGAAGCCCGTCGCCGTCATGGTCCACTCCGGGCTCGCACATTCGGACATGTGGCTGCCACTCATGAGCGCACTGGGCGACGACATTCCCGCCGTCGCCTATGACTGCCGTTGCTGCGGACGGTCGACGACGACGCTCGACGGCACGTTCTCGGACCATGCCGACCTGTCCTCGGTGCTGGACGCCTATGAAATGGAATCGGCGTTCCTGGTGGCGGAGTCACGTGGTGCGCGTATCGCGATCGACTTCGCTCTGGCCCATCCCGAAAGGGTGCGTGGGCTCTTCCTGCTGGCACCCGACGTCTCCGGGTACGACGCGCCGGTCGCCGACAACGAGCGGCCGTTGATCGACGCGGTCGGCGCCGCCGAGGACGCCTGGGAGGTCGAGGAGATCATCGCGCACGAGGTCCGGCTGTTCGTCGACGGCCCGGCCCGTGAACAGGACGCCGGACGCGACGCGTTGCGCACGTCGGTGGCCGAGATGCTGCGCCTGAACTACACGCAGCAGAAGGACACCCCGGACTTCGACTCGCCCGAGCCCGCGGCCGGCCGCCTGGCGGACCTCACGTGCCCGGTGCGGGTCCTCGTGGGTGACGAGGACACGACCGGCATGCGGGCTACCGCCGCCGAGATCGAGAGCGCGTGCGCCCAGGCCACGCTGCTCCGGGTCCCGGACGCCGCGCACGCCCTCACGCTGGAGCGTCCCGAGCTGGTCGAGCGCGAACTGCGCTCCTGGTGGCGGAACTTCTGACGATGAGCCGTTGGAAGGCGACCCCGTGACCTCACTCATATCCACCCTCCGCGCGCACCGCTTCACGACCACCTGGGCCGTGGTGTGCCTCCTGGTCGCGACGTCGTTCGTGCTGGCCCAGTGGGCCACCAGGCCCGCTCCCGACCGGGAGGCCGGCCGCGAGGCACTGGCCACGGCCGGGAGTCTGCAGGACCTCGGCGTCCGTACGGTCGGGAACAAGCCGCTGTCGGACGGCCTCGACCTCGTCGCGGGTGATCTCGACGAGATACCGGGCGTCGAGGTCGCCCGGCAGGACGCCTCCGGCACGTACCGCTTCCACGACCGCGATGTCGCCTACACCGTCGAGAACGTGATAGCCCGTCAGCCGGGTGACAGCGACGACGCACTCCTGGTCAACGTCCACATCGACTCGGCCTTCGAGGGGGTCGGGGCGGCCGACGACGCCGTAGCGGCCGGAGCGGTGATCCAGGCCGCACGGCAGCTCGCGGGCGAGGACCGGCACCGGACGGTCATCTACCTGTTCAACGGCGGCGAGGAGGTGGGACTGACCGGCGCGGACGCGTTCACCCGCCACCCGTGGGCGAAGAACGTCCGCTGGTTCCTGAACCTCGAAGCCGTCGGCTCGGCCGGTCTGCCCATCCTCTTCCACGCGGGAGAGAACGACGGAACACTCATCGACCTCGCCGGCAACACGCCCCGCCCCTACGGTTCGATCCTCGGGCAGTGGCTGTTCGGCGCGGGGCTGATCAACTCGGACACGGACAGCCGGGTGTGGCGCGGCAAGGGCTGGTCGGGCCTCGACTACGCGGTGTTCGAGGACGGTTACGCCTACCACACCCCCCTCGACCGGGTCGAACGCATCGGTCCCGGGGTGGCGCAGGCCCTCACCGATCTGACGACCCAGGTCGCCACGGACGTGACGAGCGCACCGGACGTCGGCGACAAGAAGGCATCCCCCTACTACGTCGACATCCTGTCGCGCTGGTGGGTGACCCTCGACCCCCTGGTCATGAAGATCTGGACGCTCGCCCTGCTGCTGGCGTCCGCCGCGCTGACGTGGTGGGCCCGCCGGACCTGGCGGATCGAGGCCGGCCAGGTCGTCGCCTCCACGGCCGCCGCCCTGCTGGGCGTCGTGATCGCGGTGCTCGCGGGCGGGCTGGCGGGCGGCGCCGAGTGGCTCCTTGCCGGTTCGCACGCCTGGTACGCGCGACCGTGGCTCGTCTACGTCGTGCTGCTCCCCCTCGCACTCCTCGGCGCTCTCCTGCCGCAGCTCCTGCTGCACCGCCGTCGTGTGCGCCGCGCCGCCGGGTCCGAGGGAGGGGCGCCGGTCGACGGGACACGCACGGCGCTGCTGGCCAACGCCTGCGCGCTCGCGGTACTGGGTGTAGTGACCGCCTGGCTCGGCATGGGTCCCGCGTACATCCTGTGGGCCGGTGCCACGCTCATGCTCGCGGCGACCGGCTGCGCCATGGCGCTGCGCGGCGCGTGGCGGGCGCTCCCGCTGGTCGTGGGTGCCTTCGTCCTGTGCGTGCTGATCGCGCAGTTCGCCCACAACCTGCTGGGACTGGCGGTCCCGATGATGGGACGCCTGCCGACCGCGATCGCGATGGACCCCGTCCTGGGCGTCGTCGCCGCGTTCGTCGCGATCCCCCTGGCGCTGGTCTTCGCGCCCTTCGTGTTCTACGCCGGCCATCTGCGCCGGTACGTGTTCGCCACGGCGGCGATCACCGTGTGCGGACTGGTGATCGCCGGTCTGTCGTCCCCGTACAGTCCCGAACGCCCGAAGCTCGTCTCCGCGTTCCACGAGCAGCGTGACGGGGGGGACGCCCGGATCGTGCTGGAGGGACGGGATTACCACACCCCGCAGGAGCTGGGAATCCTGGACCGGGTCGCGGACGAGACGGGCATGGCGGTACGGGGGGACTCGCTCGCGGCTCCGAAGGTGGACGTCCCGGCCGCGGCCGTCGACTTCGCGACGGACGGCCCGACCGAGCCGGTCACGGTCACGATCGGTGCCAATGAGGCGAGCCTGGTACGGATCACCGTGACGGGCCCGGGCCTGGCCGTCGACGACCGCTCCTTCGACGGCACCGAGGCGGTGGTCGACGTCGTGGGCCGGTCCAAGGGCTACACCGCGAAGATCGAGCGCACCGGGCCGGTGGAGATCACGGTCGACCAGGTGTTCCTGGACACCGCGAGCGCGGTCGACCACGTGCTGGCCGCGCTGCCGGACTGGGCGGTCGGCCACGGCAGGACCGTGGTCCAGCGCACCTTCGCCGATCCCCGGGAGTGACACGGCACCCGGTCCCCGGCCCGACCGGCCCGGGGACCGGGACCGTACGGGCCCGGCGGCGTGTCATGCGAGGCTCGCGGGCCGGCTCCCCTTGTCCTCGGGCTGCTTCTCGCTGCGCGGAAGCAGCAGCGGGGTGGCCAGGAGGAGGATGCCGGCGGCCGCGAGCGCGATGCGGGGGCTGGTGACGGCTGCCAGCAGACCCCACACGGCGGTCAGTGCCGCGATGGCGAGGCTGCTGCTGATCGACCAGGCGGCCAGGGTACGGGCGACCCGGCCGGGGTCGGTGTGGTCGAGCCGGTAGGTGGCCAGCACCGGGTTGAACACGGCGCAGGAAGCGATCAGGCCGAACTGGACGGCGATCACGAGGACGATCCCCGGGACACCGGGCTGGACGAACGCCAGTCCGAGTGACCAGCACGCACGCAGGGTCCCGGCGGTGCGGATCACCTGGTGACGGCCGAACCGCGCCACGAGCCGGTGCGCGAGGCGTGAGCCGACGAGGCCACCGATGCACGGGGCCGCGAACACGAGGCCGTACTGCCAGGGTGCGTACCCGAGGTGGTCCAGCAGAAGGACGGCGAGCAGCGGCTCGGAGGCCATGATCAGGCCGTTGACCACGATCGCGTTCAGGAACAGCGGGCGCAGCGCCGGGTGGGTGAGGATGTGGCGCCAGCCTTCGAGCACCTCGCCCGCCGACAGCCGGGGTCCACGGGTCCGCGCGGGAGGCGGCTCGCTCCCGCCGATGGCGCGGAGGCCCAGGGCCGAGAGCAGATAACTGACCGCGTCGGCGACCAAGGTCGTCACCGGGCCGAACAGCCCGATCGCGGCCCCGCCGAGCGGTGGCCCGACCATGGTCGCGGTCCAGGTCGTGGACTCGAAACGGCTGTTCGCGACGAGCAGGTCCTCGGCCGGCACGAGGCCCTTCAGATACGCACCGCCGGCCGCCTTGAAGGCGATGTCGGCCGTGGCCACGACGGCGGACACGACGAGGAGCTGGGCGAAGCCGAGCCGGCCGAGCGCGTACGCGGCGGGGACGCTCATCAGCGCCGCGAACCGGGTCAGGTCCATCGCCACCATGACCGGCCGTTTGCGGCGGAACTCCACCCACGGGCCGAGCGGCACCGCCACCACGGCCCCCACCGCCCGTCCCGCGGCGGCCAGCGCCGCCACCTGGGCCGGCCCGGAGTCCAGCACGAGGACCGCGATCAGGGGAAACGCACCGAACCCGAGTCCCGTGCCGTACGAGCTGACGGCGAACGACGCCCACAACCATCCGAACTGCCGACCCAGCACCCGCCTGTCCGCCACGCCCCACGCACCCCTCGCCCGATCCGAACACCCTGACACCGACCTCGTGCATCAAAGCGGGTGGTGGACGCCGGGACCAAACGGGCCGCCTCGACGGGGCCCGATCGCCCCGGCGGGTAGCCTTCCCGCGTGCATCGCATCCTCGTCGCCGGCATCAGTGGGGCAGGCAAGACCACCATGGCGCGGCTCCTCGCCGATCGGCTCCGGCTGCCGTTCCACGAGATGGACGCACTGCACTTCGTCGGCCCGGACTGGGAGACCAACCCGGACCTGCACGACCAAGTGGCCGCTATCGCGACAGGGCCGGGGTGGGTCTTCGACTCCTTCGGCTACCCCGAGGTCCGCGATCTGCTGTGGGAGCACGCCGACACGGTGGTCTGGCTCGACTACCCGAGAACGGTCGTCATGCCCCGCATCCTGCGCAGGTCCTTGCGCCGGACCCTGCGGCGCGAGCGGATCTTCGGCGGCAACAGGGAACGTCTGGCCGAGTGGTTCAGGCGGGACCACCCGGTGTGGTGGGCCTGGTCCCAGCACGCCACGCGGCGGTCGGAGATCGGCTCGCGCACCCGCGATCCCCGCTTCGCGCCGCTCCGCGTCATCCGCTTCGACTCGCCCCGGCAGGCCGACGCGTGGGCGAGGACGCTGTAGGCGGGCGGAACGCGCCCGCGCTGCGGGCCGGGTCGCTGGAACAGCCGGGCCGAGATGCCGGAGTCCTTCCCGGCGCATAGCTTTCACGTGACTCGTCACGTCACGGGAGGTGCTGATGTCCACCCCAGCCCTCCCTAACGGTGCAGCCCCGCAGGCCGCGCAGCGCTTCACTCGCTCGGCGCGACGTGCCGTTCTGGTCTGCGTACTCGGTACGGCACTCCTGCTCGCCGCGCTGTCACCCCCCGCGTACGCTGGACACCGCGCAGCCGTACCCTCCGTGGAGCTGGGGACGTCGAACGGTCTCTACCGGTACAGCTACTCCCTGGGGTTCCACCCCTTCACCAGCCCGCACGAGGTACGCGAACAGCTCACCGGACACTTCTGGCTGTTCCCGGTGAGCGGCGACTGCCCGTCCCGCATCCGCGCGGAGGACGAGTGCGACCTGCTGGGCGCGAATCCGGTGCGGGTGGAGAAGATCGCCTACGAGTACGTACAGATCGCCACTCTTCCCGGGCACGATCTCGGCGACGGCCTGCACATCCGCTTCACGTTCACGCAGAGCCTGGGCTTCCACTATCTCGTCGTGAGCGCCTGGCAGAACAAGCCGACCCGGTGCACCGAGAAGCGGCTGTGCAACATCGCGAGCCGGGTGGGCGCCTGGGTGCTCTGGAGAGTGCTCGCCGAAACGCTGACCGTATCCGCGTACGTCGCCTGACCTGACTCGGCAGACCTCCTCGCCCGGGGAACCCGATGCGGGGTACGGACGTCTGCCCGGCACGAACGCGAGGAACCTCCCCGCGGCTCGCCGCATCCACCGAGGCGGCCCCTGTGAGCTGGGCCGGACACTGCGACGCGTGCTTCTGGCGGCCACCGGGACGACGACCAGGAGCCGGCCGCGTCGCGGACACCGCCTGAACTCCGCGCTGTCAGTGGGGTCTGGTGAGATGTCTCCATGACTGTTCACCACGTGGCCCGACAGCTGCCGGACATCCCCGCGCTGCGCGACCTCTGCCGTGCGATGGCGATGGTGGAGGCGATACTCCGGCCGGACAGCCCGTACCGCCGCCACGGCTTCGACGCGCGCTGGACCGCAACGCAGGAACTGGCGTGGATGGACAACGGAGGGGGCGACGAGTACTCCGTCGTCTTCTCGTCGGCCGGTGCGTACATCCGCGGGTTCGACCACACATCGCCTCTGAGCCCGTACGTGGGGGACGAGCAGCCATGGCCCGGGATCTTCGACGATGTCCCGGAGCCGTTCCGGGCGCTCACCCGGCACCCCGCGTTCGGGCTCGACGACATCCCCCATGTGACCGCCTGTCTGTGGCGCGAGGCGGCCGACAGCCGGTGGCTGACGGGAGACGTCGACTTCGACACCACCTCCACCGTTCCGGACGGTGCCGAGTGGCTGTTCGCGTTCCTCACCGACGGCACTCCCGAGAACTACACGAACTGGGCGGAGGGGTACTACGACATCCCCGTCGACCAGGCGGCGGTACGGCACGTGTTCGCCCTGCGGCCCCTCACGCCCGAGGTGGTTTTCGCCCTGAACTCCGAGGTGACCCTGGACGCGCTCGGGGACCACATCGCCTCCATCGGCTATCCGCAGGGCGCGGGGCGCGACACATGAGCGGCGGGCCCGCGGATCCCGAGCGCGCGGCACGGCTCCGTCGGCTGGCCGCCGCGATCGACGAGCGGATCGAAGCCGAGTACGCCGACTCCACGTGCGCGTGGACGTTCGCATGGACGGACGGGCCGACGGCCGAGCAGGTACGGCGCGCCGCCCGGGATGCGGAACCGGACGCCGCCCAGGGGCTCCGGTACGTTCGTCGGCTCTCGGAGGATGCCGTCGCCCTCGGGGCGATCCGGCTCGCCGTCGCCGCCTCCCCCGCCGATGCCCGCCGCCGCCCCGAGATCACGCCACGCGCGGTCGAGGACTTCTGGCAGGACGTGCCGCTTCCAGGCCCGTCCACGGAGCGCGAGCGTGTGCTCGTCTACGCGGTGATCTACCAGGTACGGGACGACCACCACCGTAACGAGGCCGCCCCGGACGACATCTGCGGTCTGATCGGTGACCTGGGTCTCGCGCCGCTCCTCCGGCGTGCGGGAGGAGCACTGACTCCGGTGGAGACCCTGACGGACCACTACGCCCCGACGCACGCCCATCCGGCCTGGCGGTACCGGCTCGCTCCGATGACGGCCGAGGCCGTCGTCCAGGCCGTCCGTGACGACCCGAAGGCGTCCAAGGAGCTCCTCGCGGCGGCCCTGACGCTGCTCCCCGGACTGCCCGGCTCTTCGGGCGGCGGCGCCGCCACCGCCGAACTCCGGGCGCGTCTCCACCGCCTGGAGGGGACGAACTGAAAGAGATCCCGGCGCGGTCCGTCCCCGCGCGGAGCGTCAGCCGTTCACACGGACGCTGCGGGGCCGGCCGGCCCGGGCTCGCCCGGGCAGGGCTTGGGCGTCTGCCTCGCGGAACCCGGCACGCCCGACCATGACGCGCTGCCTCCGCCGAACGGTACGAGAAATGCCGGGGTGGATTGGTGTTTCGACGTGCGGGACGACTCTCTCGTGGGAGACGGTGGACCCGCCCCCGTGTCGGCGGTCGTGCTCCGCGCGGTAGCCACTTCTGGCGGGGCGATCCGTTCTGCCAGGCGCTCTGGCATTTCTGAGGAGACTCTCCATGAACTGGACTCTCGAGGTCATCCCGGTCCCCGTCACCGACATGGACCGCTCGAAGGCGTTCTACGCGGACCAGGTCGGCTTCAAGGTGGACCTCGACGACGAGGTCGCCCCGGGCATGCGCATCATCCAGCTGACCCCGCCCGGCTCGCGCTGTTCCATCGCGATGCTCCACGGGATGCCCGCGGCCCCCGGGATGAAGGAGATGGCGCCGGGCACGCTGCAGGGCCTCCAGGTCTGTGTCACCGACATCGAGGCGGCCCGTGCGGAACTGGTGGACCGAGGTGTCGACGTCTCCCCCGTCCGCCACGTCGGCGCCACCGGCTGGGAGGACGGCAAGGGCGAGACCTGGAACTCGTTCATGTCCTTCGAGGACCCGGACGGCAACGGCTGGGTGGTCCAGGAAGCCCCGTCGGAGCTGTCGGAACGCTGAGGGAGCGGGCGCGGCGAGCCCGGCCGTGTCCGCCCGGTGGAATCATGCGGCGCCGCGCCCCGCGGCGCGGCATGATCCCGGCATGCTGATCACCCATGAAGGCTGCTCGCCGACGGTCCATCCCACCGCCTATGTCGCCCCGACCGCGACCCTGTGCGGGGACGTGCGCGTCGGGGCGGGATGCCGGGTGCTGTTCGGGGCCGTACTCACCTCCGAGGGCGGGCCGGTGGAGGTGGGCGACGGCAGCATCGTGATGGAGAACGCCGTCCTGCGCGGCACCCGGCGCGATCCGCTGATCCTGGGACGGCAGGTCCTGGTGGGTCCCACCTCCTGTCTGACGGGCTGCCGGGTCGAGGACGAGGTCTTCCTCGCCACCGGCAGCCGCGTCTTCAACGGAGCCCGTATCGGGACCCGCTCCGAGGTGCGGATCAACGGCATCGTGCACCTGCGCACCGTGCTGCCCGCCGACTCGACGGTGCCGATCGGCTGGGTCGCCGTCGGCGACCCCGCACGCATCCTCCCGCCCGACGACCACGCCACGATCTGGGCGGTGCAGAAGGAACTGGACTTCCCCGGCTACGTGTTCGGGCTGGACCGCCCGGCCGACGGCGAGAGCCTGATGCCGGCCGTCTCCGAGCGCTTCGGGCGGGCCCTCGGCCGTCACCGCGACGACCAGGAGATCTGAACCCCGGCGACCCGCCCGGCTCTCCGCTCCGAGGACGCGTTCACATCATCCTCGTGCGGGCCCGCCGGCGACCCGGGGCAGGCCCGTCACGGCCATCACGAGCGAGTACAACGAGGTGGTCGCCGTGATGAAGAGCCGGTTGTTCTTCGGCCCGCCGAAGGCGATGTTGGAGACCGGCTCGGGCACGTGCAGCCGGCCGATGAGGGTGCCGTCCGGGTCGTAACAGTGCACGCCGTCGTCGAACGCGGCAGCCCACAGCCGTCCCTCGTCGTCCATGCGGATGTTGTCGAACCCGCCGTCGGTACGCTCGGCGAACACCTTCCCGTCGGAGAGCGTGCCGCCCTCAGGCACGTCGAAGACGCGGATCTGACGCGCACGCGTGTCGGCGACGTACAACTGCCGTTCGTCCGCGGAGAAGACCAGGCCGTTCGGCCCACCGAAGCCGTCCGCGACCCGGCGGACCTCGGCGGTCACCGGATCGATCCGGTAGACGTCGCAGCTGCCGAGCTCGCTCTCGGCCCGATATCCCTCGTAGTCGCTGGTGATCCCGAAGTCGGGGTCCGTGAACCAGACCGAGCCGTCGGAGCGTACGACGGAGTCGTTCGGGCTGTTGAGGCGCTTGCCCTCGAAGCGGTCGGCGAGCACGGTCACACGGCCGTCGTGCTCGGTGCGGGTGACGCGGCGGTTCCCCTGCTCACAGCTCACCAACCGGCCTTCGCGGTCCAGCGTGTTGCCGTTGATGTGCCCGGCCGGTGAGCGGAAGACGCCGATCGCGCCCGTCGCCTCGTCCCAGCGCAGGAGACGGTCGTTGGGGATGTCGCTCCAGATCAACTGCCGCCAGGCGGGCAGATAGAGCGGGCCCTCGGCCCAGCGGCAGTCGGCGTGGAGGCGCTCCAGCCGGACGTCCCCGTTGGTGCACCTGCCGGTACGGAAACGCTCGTCCAGGACCTCGTACAGATTGTTGACCATCTCGCCGGACACAGTCCACCCCTCACCCGCTGGAACCGAATGCCGTTCAGTACAACCTCAATATGCCAGAACCAGATATGGTGTGGCCATGGGGATGGTGAACGGAATCGTGGACGAGACCGACCGCGCGCTGATCGCGGAGCTCCAGCGCGACGCCACGCAGGCGTACGCGGCGCTCGGCGCGGCGGTCGGCCTCTCGGCGGGCGCGGCTCACGAGCGCGTACGCAAACTGCGGGAGCGCGGCGTCATCCGCCGGACGACGGTGGAGGTCGAACCGGCCGCACTCGGGCAGGGCGTCCTCGCTTTCGTGATGGTCGACTCGTCGGCCTGGATGGGTGATTCGGCCGCGGCCTTCGCCGCCATCCCCGAGATCCAGGAGGCGCACGTCATCGCCGGCGCGGCCTCGGTCCTGGTGAAGGTGCGCACGGGCACGACCGAGCAGTTGCAGCAGGTCCTGCGCCGGCTGTACGCCATCGAGGGCGTGAGCGGGACACAGGCGACCGTCGCGTTGGAGACCTTCTTCGAACGGCCGGTCTCCGCCGGCTGACGCCCCGGGGTGAGGGGTGCACGGGCCCCGCACAGCCGCTGCGCATACCCTGCGGCCGTGGAACAGGCCGAAGAGAACATGGGCAGCGCCGTCAGCACTCAACTGCGGCGGCTCGTCCAGGACATGGGTATCGACGCGACGTGGGCCGACCGCGGCCACGCCGACATCGTCGAGGTGGTCATCGCCGAGCCGGGGGAAGATCTGGCACAGCTGCCCGGCGCTCTCGTGCTGGCCGTCGGTGCGCGCGGCGCCGACGCGGTGGACGCCGTGCGGGCGGCGAGCGGGGCCGGGGCCGTTGCCGTGGCTGTCAGGGCCGGCGCGGACGGGCGGTTGCCGGAGCCGGTACGCCGGGCCGCCGACGAGGCCGGCATCGCCGCACTGGGCATTCCGGACGGCGTTCGCTGGGACCGGGTGGCGGCGGACGTCCGCGGCCTGGTGGAGGGCGCGGCGCGCGGCCCCGCGCCCGACCGCCGAGGCGACCTCTTCTCGCTGGCCCAGACCGTGGCCACCCTGACGCACGGTGTGGTCAGCATCGAGGACGGGGCGCACCGCGTCATGGCGTACTCGGACTCCGGTGACGAGGCCGACGAGCTGCGCCGCCGTTCCATCCTGGGGCGCACCTGCCCCGAGCCGTACCTCGCGATGCTCCGGCAGTCGGGGGTCTTCCGGCGGGTACGCGACGGCCAGGACGTCGTCCAGGTCGAGGCGCGGCCCGAACTGGGGGGACGCCGCCGGCTCGCCATCGGCATCAACGCCGGCAGCCGGCCGCTCGGCACGATCTGGGTGCAGGAGGGGTCCCGGCCGCTCGCCGACCGGTCGGACGAGGCGCTGCGCGGCGCCGCCCGGCTCGCCGCCTCGCAGTTGGTCGACCACTGGTTCCACGGCGACTCGGCCGCCCGTCTCCCGTCCCGTGCGGGCCTCGCGCACGGTCTGCTGACCGGCCGGTTCAACTCGGCCGCACTCGCCGCGCACCTGGGGATCGCGCCCACCGCCACGGCTGCCGTCGTCGCGTTCGATCTGCGGGAGCCCGGAAGCAGTGATGCCACCTGGCGGGACGCCCGGCGGGCCGAAGCGGCCGAGATCGTCTCCGTACACGCCGCGTCCTACCGGCGCAGCGCCCTCGTCGCGGAGGCGTGCGGGCAGATCTACGCCATGCTGCCCGAGTCGTCCGCCTGCCCGCGGGGGGACGACGGGGCGCTCACGCGCTGGGCCGAGGATCTGGTGGGGGCGCTGCGCCGCCATCTGCGCACCCCGGTCCAGGCCGTGGTCGCAGGAACCGCCGCGCGGCTCGACGACATCCCGGACGTGAAGCTGCGCGGTCACCACGGTCTGCGGGTGCTCGCCCGCACCCCGGACCGGCAGGTCGCCACCCACGGCGACCTGACCGCCTCCCTCATGGTGCGCGACGTGGTAGACCTGCTGGCCCGCAGCCCCGGCATCCGCCATCCCGCCCTGGAGGAACTGGCCGGCCACGACGCCCGCACCGGGACCGAGTTGTGCCGCTCACTCCTCCAGTACCTGGACGCCTTCGGTGACGTGGCGGCGGCGGCGAAGGAACTGAACGTGCATCCCAACACCCTGCGCTACCGGATACGCAAGGCGGTCACCCTGACCGGCCTCGACCTGGACGATCCGGAGCACCGGCTCGCCGCCGTACTCCAGTTGAGGCTGTCCCTGGCACCGCCGGGCACCAGCCCGTTCCCCGGCGGGTGACCGGGAGCGGCCGGCCGAGCCCGGTGACCGGTGTGGCCTGATTCCGGCAGGGGCGACTGTCCAGTCGTACAGCCGAGGGCGTCCATCCCTGTCCGGCCGGACAACCAACGGACGGGCGGCGGTGGTTAGGTTCACATCCCGTTCGCGTTCTGCGACGGCGAGCCTCCACCTCCCCGAAACCGGAGCAGACCCATGACCGAATCCGTCGGCACGCCCCCACGGACCGCACCCGTGGAATCCGCCGAATCCCCTGCCGGCATGCGGCGCATCGCCACCGCGAGCTTCATCGGCACGGCCATCGAGTTCTACGACTACTACATCTACGGCACGGCAGCCGCTCTCGTACTCAACGAGGCGTTCTTCCCCGAGCTCTCGAAGACCGCGGGCACCCTGGCCACCCTCTCCACCTTCGCCGTCGGGTTCGCCGCACGCCCCCTCGGCGCGGCGGTCTTCGGCCACTTCGGAGACCGCGTGGGGCGCAAGGCCGTGCTCGTCGTCTCACTGCTGATGATGGGGCTCTCCACCGGTCTGATCGGCCTCCTCCCCGGATACGCCACGCTCGGTGTCTGGGCTCCGGTCCTGCTGGTGCTGCTCCGGGTGGTCCAGGGACTCGGGCTGGGCGGCGAGTGGGGCGGCGCGGCACTCCTCGCCGTCGAACACGCACCGAAGAAGAAGCGCGGCCTGTACGCGGCGGCTCCCCAAATGGGCTCCCCCGTCGGCTACTTCTTCGCCACGGTGACGTTCCTGCTGATGTCGACCCTCCTCGACGACGCCTCGTTCGCGAGCTGGGGCTGGCGCATCCCCTTCCTGCTCTCCTTCGTCCTCGTCGCGGTCGGCCTGGTCATCCGGCTGAAGATCTCCGAGACTCCGGCCTTCTCGAAGGTGGTGGAGCACCGGGAGACGACCAAGGCCCCGCTGCTGGATGCCTTCCGCCACCACCCGAAGGAGATGCTGCTCGGCGCGGGCATGATCACCGTGGTGTACGTGATGTTCTACACGGCCGCGACGTACTGCATGACGTACACGACCGGCACCCTGGGCATCCCGAAGAACGACATGCTCGCCCTCACCCTGGTCGCCGTCACCGTGCTCGGCCTGTCCACGTTCTTCGTCGCCCGCTGGTCGGACCGGGTCGGCCGCCGCAAGCTGATCATCGCGGGCGCCGCCTTCGGTGTGGTCTGGGGTGCGGTGCTCTTCCCGCTCCTGGACACCGGCAACTACGTCCTGGTCGCGATCGCGCTGAGCGGCGCCCTGCTCTGCATGGGCATCATCTACGGACCGGCGGGCGCCTACATGCCCGAGCTGTTCGGCACCCGTATGCGCTATTCGGGTGCCGGGTTCTCGTACAACCTCGGTGGTGTGCTCGGCGGCGCCGCGGCGCCACTGATCGTCACGGCGCTGGCCGAGGCGTACAGCCCGTCGGTGGGCGGCTGGTTCATGAGTGCCATGGCCCTGCTCTCGCTGGTCTGTGTCCTCGCCCTCCCCGAGACCAGGGAACGCGACCTCGACACGGTCTGAACACCGACCGCCGCCCGCAGGGACGTCCCCTCCTCGTGCGGCTCCCGCGGACACGGCCCGTACCGGGACTGCGGTACGGGCAGTGTTCCGGGTACGCCCCGGGGAGCCGGACCGCCGCTGTACGGACACAGTGGACGGAGACGACATCAGCGGAAGCGGAGACGCCATGGAGAGCAAGGACACCGGGACCGGGCTGCGCTGTCTGGTGACAGGGGCGACGGGATACATCGGAGGCCGGCTCGTGCCCGAGCTGCTTGACGCCGGGCACCGCGTGCGCTGCCTGGCGCGTACCCCCGAGAAGCTGCGGGACCAGCCCTGGGCGGACAGGGTGGAGACCGTCAAGGGCGACGTGACCGACGCGGAGTCGCTGCGCGCCGGCATGCGGGACATCGACGTCGCCTACTACCTGGTGCACGCGCTGGGCACCGGCGCCGGTTTCGAGGAGAAGGACCGCGAGGCCGCGCGGACCTTCGGCCGGGAAGCGCGGACCGCGGGCATCCGGCGCATCGTGTATCTCGGCGGACTCACTCCCTCGGACGTCCCGGAGACGGAGCTGTCCCCGCATCTCCGCTCCCGGGCCGAGGTCGGCCGCATCCTCCTCGACTCCGGTGTGCCGACCACCGCGCTGCGCGCCGCCGTCATCATCGGCTCGGGGTCCGCCTCCTTCGAAATGCTGCGCTACCTCACCGAGCGGCTGCCGGTGATGGTCACGCCCAGCTGGGTGTCGACGAGGATCCAGCCGATCGCCGTCCGCGACGTCCTGCGCTATCTCGTGGGCAGTGCCCGGATGCCGGACGAGGTGAACCGCACCTTCGACATCGGCGGACCCGACGTCATCACGTACCGCGACATGATGCAGCAGTACGCGCGGGTGGCCGAGTTGCCGCACCGGCTGATCCTGCCGGTGCCGATGCTGAGTCCGGGGCTCTCCAGCCACTGGATCGGGCTGGTCACCCCGGTGCCCCGGTCGCTCGCCCGCCCGCTCGCCGAGTCGCTGCGCCACGAGGTGGTGTGCCACGAGCACGACATCGCCCGCTACGTCCCCGACGGGCCCGGGCAGCCCTTCTCCTTCGACACCGCGCTCGCCCTCGCCCTGCAGAGAGTCCGCGAGGCCAACGTGACCACCCGGTGGTCCTCCGCGTCGACGCCGGGCATTCCCAGTGACCCGCTGCCCACCGACCCGGACTGGGCGGGCGGCAGCCTCTACAGCGATGAGCGGGAATGCGACGTCGATGCCACGCCCGCGGCGCTCTGGCGCGTCATCGAGGGCATCGGCGGCGACAACGGCTGGTACTCGTTCCCGCTGGCCTGGGCCGTGCGGGGCTGGCTCGACCGGATGATCGGCGGCGTGGGACTGCGCCGCGGCAGGCGGGACGCGGCGCGGCTCAGGGTCGGTGACTCACTGGACTTCTGGCGGGTCGAGGAGATCGAGCCCGGGCACCTGTTGCGGCTGCGCGCCGAGATGCGCCTGCCGGGTCTGGCCTGGCTGGAGATGTACTGCGAGGAGGGCCCGAACGGACGGGCCCACTACCGGCAGCGGGCGGTCTTCCACCCGCGCGGGCTGCTGGGCCACGCCTACTGGTGGAGCGTCTCCCCGTTCCACGCGGTCGTCTTCGGCGGCATGGCGCGCAACATCGCACGCGCGGCCACCACTGCCACGCCACCCACACAGGTGAAATCCGCGGCACTTCGCTGAACCGCGCATCCGGGAGGCCCGGTGGAACAGAAGGGTGTCACTGTTCCGCTTCGAGTCCCACCAGAGGTGCCACCATGACCGTCGCAGTCGTCCTGTTCACGTCCAATCTGCGGCTGCACGACAATCCGCCCCTGCACACGGCCATCGGCGCGGCGGACGAGGTGGTTCCGCTGTTCGTCCTGGACGAGGACATCGCGGACTCGGGTTTCGGTGTGCCCAACCGTCGGGCCTTCCTCGCGGACTGTCTGCGCGACCTCGACGCCGGCCTCCGTGACCGGGGAGGACGCCTGGTGATCCGCTCGGGCCGGCCGGCCGAGGAAGTCTGCCGTGTCGCCGCCGAGGTGTCGGCCCACGACGTGTACACGGCCGCGGGAGTGACGGCGTACGCGCACCTGCGCGAGGAGCGGCTCCGCACCGCGCTGGAGGCGCAGGGTCGCCGGCTGCACGTCCACGACGGCGTGGTCACCGCCGTCGCCCCGGGCGCGGTGACCCCGACGGGCTCGGGTTCCGACCACTTCGCGGTGTTCACACCGTACTTCCGGCGGTGGTCCGGAGAACCGGTCCGGGAGGCGTTCCCGGCACCGCGTGCCGTACGCGTCCCGGACGGCCCCGGATCGGAGGCCGTCCCCTCCCGTACGGCCGTTCCGGGTGTCGCCGAAGGGCTGGCCCCGGGCGGCGAGACCGAGGCACGCAAGCGGTTCACCGCGTGGCTGAGGCACGGAATCACGGAGTACGAGGACCTTCACGACGATCTCGCGGGCGACGCCACCTCACGGTTCTCCCCCCATTTGCACTTCGGCACCCTCTCCCCCGTCGAAGTGATCCACCGGGCCCGCGCGGCGGGCGGTGCGGGCGCCGACGCCTTCGTACGACAGGTGTGCTGGCGGGACTTCCACCATCAGGTCCTCGCCGCCCGTCCGGCCGCCGCGCACGCCGACTACCGGGCTCGGCAGGACCGGTGGCGCACCGAGCGGTCAGCGGCCGACGAGATCGAGGCGTGGAAGGAGGGCCTGACCGGCTACCCGGTCGTGGACGCCGCCATGCGGCAGCTGCGTCACGAGGGATGGATGCACAACCGCGGACGTCTGCTCACCGCGAGCTTCCTCGCCAAGACCCTGTACGTCGACTGGCGGATCGGTGCGCGGCACTTCCTGGACCTGCTGGTGGACGGCGATGTCGCCAACAACCAGCTCAACTGGCAGTGGGTGGCCGGCACGGGCACGGACAGCCGGCCCAATCGCGTGCTCAACCCCGTACTCCAGGGCAAGCGGTACGACCCCGAGGGCGCGTACGTACGCCGCTGGGTGCCCGAGCTGAGCGGGATCGAGGGCGGTGCCGTGCACGAGCCGTGGAAGCTGACGGGGCTGGACCGCGCCCGGTACGACTATCCGGAGCCCGTCGTGGAGCTCGCCGAGGGGCTTGCGCGGTTCAAGGAGGCACGCGGTCTGTCGTGAGGCACCCGGAAGAGCTGCTCATGAGCCACCGGGGAAGCGGCCCGGAAGCCGCCGGGAGGGCTGCCCGTACCCGCGATCCCGCCGCCCGTACCGCATCCCTTTCGTACGACTGGGGCCGTGGTGTTGTCCTCGGTGGAGCACGACGGCCCGCCGCCGAGGATCTAGCGTCTCGGGAACCACCCCGAGGCGAGGAGCGGCACGTGAACTGGCTCATCCATGACTACCGCGAGGACGATCTGGCGGCGGTCGTCCATCTC
The DNA here is from genome assembly GCF_036195325.1 of Streptomyces sp. NBC_00234. NCBI lineage: Bacteria > Bacillati > Actinomycetota > Actinomycetes > Kitasatosporales > Streptomycetaceae > Streptomyces > Streptomyces sp. NBC_00234. Next base: position 333,124 of record NZ_CP108101.1, read on the forward strand.
ATCGACACGACGGCGGACCTCGGCCAGGAGTCCGTCTTCCCGCTCGCCGAGTGCATCAGCGCCCTGACCTCCCGTCAGCCCGCGGTGGTCGCCGTCCACCGCGGCCGGCCCATCGGCGCGGCGCTGGCCCATGTGTCCGGCGGCCGGGCCTGGGTGATGCGGATCGCCATCGAGCCGGCCTGGCGCGGCCGGGGCCTGGCCAGCGCACTGCTGGTGGAGCTCGAACGCCGGCTGATCGAGGCGCGGGTGCGCCGCATCGCCTATGTGCTGGCGGAGGAGGAAATGCTGGGTGAGGGGCTGCGGAAGGCGGGGTACACGCGGCGGCCCGCAGTCGCCTACTTCGAGAAGGCAGAACCGGCCACGGGCACCCCGGCCGACCTCCTGACGGAGCTGGGCGGGCGGGTGCTGTCCGGTGACCTGTGGGACAAGGTGGCCGGCATGGAGGCGGAGAAGAGTCTCATCGAGCGCCGTGTCGTCATGCCGCTGGCCGAACCCGAGCGGGCGGCCCGGCACGGCGTCGTACCGCCCCGAGCCATCACCCTGTTCGGCCCGCCGGGCACCGGCAAGACCACCTTCGCCCGGGCCATCGCCTCGCGCCTCGGCTGGCCCTTCGTCGAGCTTCTGCCGTCCCGCCTGGCCGACGAGGGCAATCTCGCCGCCGCACTGCGCACGGCGTTCGCCCGGATCGCCGAGCTGGAACGGGTGCTGGTCTTCATCGACGAGGTCGAGGAGATAGCACCCGTACGCGGGGAGCGTCCGGAGCCCGGCATGCATGGCGTCACCAATGAACTCCTCAAGCTCATCCCCGGCTTCCGGGAGCGGGACGAGCGGCTTCTGGTGTGCGCCACCAACTCCATCCGGTCCCTCGACCCGGCCTTCCTGCGGCCGGGCCGGTTCGACTACCTCGTCCCGATCGGCACCCCGGACGCCGCGGCCCGTGCGGCGATCTGGTCGCGGTATTCGGCCCGGCGGGACGACGTCGACGTGGACGCGCTGGTCGCGGCGAGCGAGCTGTTCACCCCGGCCGACATCGAACACGCGGCCCGGACGGCGGCCCAGGCCGCCTTCGAACGCGACTTCGCCGAGGCCGGCGCGGATACCGGGGACTACCTCGCCGCCCTCGGCCAGTGCCGGCCGACCGTCACCCCGGCCGTCGTCGCCGAGTTCGCCGCCGACATCACCACGCACGCCCGGACCTGAGAGGACATGGGGCTGCTCGGCGCCATCGTGCCCCCGTACGGACCCGGCCCGTCGGCGCGTCATGACGGAGCGGGGCAGCTCGCCGGGCAGACTTTCCCCATGGCCAACGTAACGAAAGCAGTCCTCGAAGGCGGCCCCGACGATCTTCCGGAGCGGATCGTCCCCGTCGACGAACCCGGGCTCGACATCAAGATCCCGTTCCGCGGCGGGTACGAGCACTTCAAAGCGACGGACCGTCACGAGGAGACGGACAAGGGTCAGTTGCCCGTGTACACGTGGTGGGAGCGCACGGAGGTACCCGGCTGACCGCAGCCCGACCGATACGTTGCGGACACTCCCGACAGGCCCTAGCGCTCCAGTGCGCAGCCGGTGGCTGCCCGCGCATAGGAGTGCAGCGCGCTGATCACCTCCGGCCGCGACCGCCGGCCGGCAAGCACGTCCATCTGGTAGCCGTCCTCCATCGCCACGAAGTTCGAGGCGGTCATGCGCGTCGTGTCCGACAGCGTGAAGTGGCCCTGGGACTCGCCGAGCACCAGGATTCCCTGGTAGACCCCGATCTGGCGCTCCGTCAGAACGCTGTCGAGGGCAGCGGCCTTCGGGTCCCGCAGGGTGCGGGGCCAGTACTCGAAGAGAAGTCGTGGCAGCTGGTCCTGCGGGCCGGCTGCCACGCCGGACGCGATGCAGGTACGCAGCCGGTCCCGCGCGTCCGTGTGCTGCTCGGCAGCCGCGTCGCGGTCCCGGCAGAACCGCTCGATGGCCTGCTGGAAGGTCTCGTACATCAGCGCGTCGAGGTCTTCGTAGTAGTAGAGGACCGCCGCGGGCGTGACACCCGCCTCCTCGGCCACGTCCCGCAGCCGCAGCCCTTCGAGGCCCCGGCTCAGCAGTGCCCGTCCGGCGGCCTCGCTCAGCTGCGCCCGCCGCGCCTCCTGGTCCTTGCGCCGTGCCACCGCGCCCCTCGCTCTCTCATTCACTGAAGCAGAACGAAAAGATACCTCTCCAGGGCTTGACCGCGCCATCGGCGTTTCGTTAAATCACCGTTTAACGAATCGAGGTCGCCTCGTGCCACCTCCTCCTGGAAGGCAGTCATGACCACAGACGCCGTCGGGGCCGCACCGGAGCCCCCGCCCCACGCCCCACCACTGACCGAGAAGGGACTGCGGGGCGACTCCGTCGGCCTGCTCGCCACGGTCGCGCTCGGACTGGCCTCCGTGGCCCCGGCGTACAGCATCGCCATCACTCTGGGCCTGGTGACCCTGGTGGTCGGCGATCTCGCCCCCGCCGCCCTGCTCCTCGGCTTCGTCCCGATCCTGCTCACCGCGTTCGCCTTCCGGGAGCTGAACCGGGAGATGCCCGACTGCGGAACCACCTTCGTATGGAACACCCGCGTCTTCGGCCCCGCCTTCGGCTGGCTCGCGGGCGGCTGGACGGTCCTGTGCGCCACCGTCATCGCCATGACCGCGCTCGCCCAGGTCGGCGCGTCCGCCCTGCTCGGCTTCCTGGGCCTGGACGCGGCGGCCGGCAGCACCCCGGCCGTCACCGCCGTCGCGGTGCTGCTGCTCGCGCTGGCGGTCGCCGTCGCCTACCGAGGGATCCAGCTCGCCGCCCACGTCCAGTACGCGATGCTCGGGCTCCAGCTCGTCGCCCTGCTCGCGTTCGGCGTCACGGCGCTCGCCCGCGACGGTGCGGCCTCCCCGTCCCTGAGCTGGCTCGACCCCTTCGGCTTCGACAGCTTCGCGTCCTTCTCGGAGGCGGTCCTGCTGTGCCTCTTCATCTACTGGGGCTGGGACGCGCTCATCACCTTCAACGAGGAGACGGTCGACAGCGCGCGCACCCCGGGCAGGGCGGCCGTGACATCCACTCTGATCCTGCTCGTCACCTACCTGTTCACCGCCTTCGCCGCGGTCTCCTTCGCCGGCACCGGGAGCTCGGGGCTCGGACTGGGGAACGAGGAGACGGCCGCCGATGTCCTCACCGGTCTCGCGCCCGCGGTACTCGGCGACGGCCTGGCCTCACTGGTACAGCTCGCCATCGGGGTCTCGGCCGTCGGCGCCCTGCTGACGTGCACGGTCTCCACTCCGCGCGCCACGCTGTCCATGAGTGCGCACGGCGCCCTCCCCGCCGCCTTCGGCCGCATACATCCCCGCTTCCGGACCCCCGCATTCGGCACGGTGTTCTTCGGCGCCGCGGCGGCCGTCGTGCTGACTCTCCTCACGCTGGTCTCCGCGGACTTCCTCGGCGACGCCGTGCTCTCGGTCGGCCTGCTGATCGCCTTCTACTACGGCGTCACCGGACTCGCCTGCGCCTGGCACTTCCGCGGACACCTGCGCCGCTCCCCGCGCGACCTGCTCGTCAAGGGCGTCATGCCGGCCACGGGCGGCCTGATGATGCTGGCGGCCTTCCTGCGCAGTGCCTACGACATGCTCGACCCCGCCTACGGCTACACGTCCCTTGGCGGTGTCGGCGGAGTCTTCCTGCTCGGCGTCGGCTCCCTCGCGCTCGGGGCGGTCGTCATGCTCCTCATCCGCTCCCGCCACGCCCGCTTCTTCCACCACGGCCGTACGTCCGTCGTCACCCTGCCCGCCACGGAGAACTGAACACCCATGCGCACACTCGCCATCGCCGCCGTCCAGACCACCCCCGTACCGCACGATCTGCGCGCCACCTGGGAGCGCTTTGCCGACCGGGTACGCGCGGTGCGCGACACCTTTCCCCATGTGCAGCTCGTTGTCGTGCCCGAGCTGATGCTCGCCGCCGAGGCGCCGCTGCTCCAGGCCCGCGCCGACTGGATGCGGGAGGCCGCCGTGGCGATCCCGGGCCCGCTCACCGACCGCGTCTGCGCCCTGGCCCGGGAGACCGGTCTGTGGCTGATACCCGGCAGCCTCTACGAGCGGGCCGACGACGGGAACACGTACAACACCGCCCTCGCGGTCTCCCCGGCAGGCGAGATCGTGGCCCGGTACCGCAAGATCTTCCCGTGGCAGCCGTACGAACAGGCCAGCCCCGGCAGTGAGTTCGTCGTCTTCGACCTGCCCGGGATCGGACGTGCCGGCCTCGCCGTCTGTTACGACGGCTCGTTCCCGGAGACCGCCAGGCAGCTCGCCTGGCTCGGCACCGAGGTCATCCTCCAGCCCACGCTCACCACCACGCGCGACCGGGACATGGAACTGGTCTGCGCACGTGCCAACGCCTGGACCAATCAGCTCTACGTCGTCAATCTCAACGCGGCCGACCCTGCCGGTGTCGGCGCCAGCGCCATCGTCGACCCCGAGGGGACCGTGCGCCAGCAAGCGGGGACGGGCGAGGAGGTCCTGGTCGACGTCCTCGACCTCGACACCGTCGCCCGGGTCCGCGCGTACGGCTCCGCGGGACTCAACCGCCCGTGGGCACAGCTCGCCCGCTACGGCGAGCGGATCCACCTGCCGATGTACGGGGGAACGTTCCGGCCGACCCCGCACCACTGAGCCACACACAGCACGAAAAAATACACCAATACGGACTTTTCAAAGCATTCAACCCTGATGGCCCGTAGAGCACTTTTCGCCCGAATCGCGAAGACTCCCCACGGAGCAAATCACCCTTTTCGGACGCAGTGGCCAGCGTCACGTCCGGGATTTCCGAAGCGTCGGCGCCCCACCCGCATCCCTTCTGCGGGAAGAGAGTTGGCTTCGCGGTTCGGGTGAATTCATCGGCGATCCCGCTCATCGATCTTGTAAATGAATTGTGATCAGGAATTCGGGACTTGTCCCCTTCGGCATTTCTCGCCTACGGTCACCGTCAATCCGGATGGAACGCCGAATCCTGCCGCCGTCCGGAAAACCGGACCTACTCACGCCCGGCAGGAGCGGGGGACCCAGGTAAGTTGCCGATCCGTTATGCGGAACGGCTTGGGGTTAAGTCGCATGCACATGCGGCCAGGCATCTCCAGCCTGAACCCGACAGCTCACCTCGCAGGCGACGGAGAGGAATTCGCCATGCCCTCGATGGGTAAGCACCGTCGTGCCAAGTCCAGCCCCCTGACCCGCGGACTCGTCGCCGTGACCGCAGGTGGAGCCGTCCTCGCCCTGCCGGTGATCGGTGCGACCACCGCGTCCGCGGCGCCCGCGCAGTCGGTCTCCGCCGAAAAGGCAGTGGCTCCGGCAGCCGCTCCCGCCAAGGCAATTACCGCCCAGAAGGCCGGGATCACCAGCTATTCCGTCGTCAAGGGTGATTCCCTGCACAAGATCGCCGATGCGCATTCCCTGAGTGGCGGCTGGAAGAAGCTCTACAAGGACAACCGAAAGGCCATCGGCGGCAATCCGGGTCTGATTCACCCGGGCCTGGAGCTGACCGTGGGCGCCAAGGCCACGGCCAGGGCCTCCGGTTCGTCCTCCGACCGTGCCGCCGCGAGCAGCGACCGCGCCGACCGCTCCGAGCGTTCGACCACGCTGGCCGCGAAGACCGCCGCCCCCGCCGCCGCGAAGGCCACGACGTACACGAACGACCTCGACGGCTGGATCAAGGAGTCGCTCGCCGTCATGGCAGAGCACGGCATCCCCGGCACCTACGAGGGCATCCACCGCAACATCATGCGCGAGTCCTCGGGCAACCCTCAGATCGTCAACAACTGGGACTCCAACGCCGCCGCGGGCACCCCGTCGAAGGGCCTGCTCCAGGTCATCGACCCGACCTTCCAGGCGTACCACGTGCCCGGTACGTCCACGGACAGCTTCGACCCGGTCGCGAACATCACCGCCGCGTGCAACTACGCCGCCGACAAGTACGGCTCCATCGACAACGTCTTCGGCGCCTACTGATCCACCGGCACCGGCCGCGGTTCACGACTGCCGGGTGGCGAGGGTCCGACAGGCCCTCACCGCCCGGCAGTTCCGCGTCCGGGGCCGCCGTGGAAGACTCGCGCCATGCCCGAACTCCAGCTTCTTCGCCAGGACCACGCTGCGGCTCTGCTCGCCTTCGAGCAGGAGAACCGCGCCTACTTCGCCGCTTCGGTCCCGGACCGCGGCGACGAGTACTTCGCACGGTTCGACGCACGGCACAGCAGCCTCCTGGCCGAACAGGCCGAGGGACTGATCTACTTCCACGTGCTGGTCGGCGACGGTGGCGAGGTGCTGGGCCGGGTGAACCTGGTCGACGTGGCGGACGGCGCCGCCGACCTCGGGTACCGGATCGCCGAGAAGGCCGCCGGCCAGGGGCTGGCCACGAGCGCCGTCCGCCGGATATGCGTGCTGGCCGCCACGGCGTACGGTCTCACCGCACTGCGGGCCGCGACCACGCACGACAACCCCGGTTCCCAGGCCGTACTGGCCCGCACGGGGTTCGTCCGCACCGGCGAAACCGTACTCGGCGGCCGGCCGGGGATCGCCTACGCACGCTCGCTGGACGCGGAGGCACGGCTCGCCTGACACGGACGCCGGGGCCCACCGGCTCCACCGTTCCCCGGGCGGGCGACGAACCGGGGTGTCCGGCCCGCCACCGCCTGGGAAGGACTGCGCCGCCCGGCGTCAGTCGCTGTCCTTCTCCTCCTGGAGGATCTTGCCGTCGGCCGCGTTCACTTCGAACTCGGTCTTGTTCCAGTCCGCGTCGACCACGTCGACCGCCCAGACGAGGGTGTCGTTGTCGCCGGTGTCGAGGCCGATCGAGGTGACCGTGCCCTTCTGCTTGTCCGTGGCCACCTTGGCCGCCTGCTCGGGCGTCTGCTTCGCCTTGGCGATCCAGTCGGCCAATTCGCTCTTGTCGGCCGCGTCCTGATCGGTGTCCGCGGCCGTCTCGATCACCTTGCCGGTGACCGCGTCGATCCGGACGGTGTGCGCGGTTCCGTCCTCCTCGGCGACCTCGGCCACCCACTGCGGACCTGAGCCGCTCCCGCTCGGGCTGGGGCTGCCACTCGGCGAGGCACTGCCGCTCGGACTGCCACTCGGACTGGCCGTGCCACTCGGGCTGGCCGTGCCGCCGGGGCTCGCACTGCCGCTCGGCGAGGCACTCGCACTCGCGTCGGTGCTCCGGTCGGTGTCGTCGTCCAGGCCCTCCAGATCGAGCTCGGCCAGCTTGCTGCCCGGAACGGCCCCGACCGCGGTCGTCGCGGCCTTGTCGAAGGTGACCTTGGTGGCGCTGAGCAGCTTCTTGCGTGCGGCCTGGTCCTCGGTCGGCTTCGTCTTGCCGGACGGGCTGCCGGAAGGGCTCCCGTACGGGGAGGCCGTCTGCTTCGGGACGACCTTCGCGGCCTCCGATGTGGCCGCCCCGGTCTGGTCACGGCTCTCCTGCCCGCAGCCCGCGAGCAGCGCGGAAGCGACGACGGCGCACAGGGCGCCGCCGGCGACACGAAGGCTGCGGGCACGCGCGGACGCGGTGGCTTTTCGTCGGAATTCAAGGCTCATACACGCATCACTAGCCCCCTGACCGGCCGGTCATGTTGTCCTACCGGACGGGTCACCCGATCGAACGTGCGTCTCCTCCCGTTGGCGGCCCGCCCGCCCGGGCGCGCCGTGGGCGAGGGTGCGAAACAATGGGACACACGGACCACCGGCCCCTGCCGGTACCCGGTCGGGAGGCCCCCATGGATTACCCCGAGAGTTACGAGCTGATCTTCCAGACGTACGGCGCGGCGGACGACGTGGTGGTCGTCCGGATGAGCGACCGGTCCGGGGCGGGCGGATACCCCGTGTACGAGGACGAGACCGGAATCGTCCGCGCGGAGATCAGTGAACGCGGCGAAATACGCATGCTGGCCAGCGGCGGCCACCAGGCACCGGGCATCCCCCTGCTCGCGCGGCCCTTGAGCGAGGGATCACCCCGCACCCGCTGAGCGGACCGGCACACACCGCGGCGCCCTGCGCGTCGCGGTGCGCTGTGTGCTGTGTGCTGCCACGGCACACCCAGACACAACCGGAAGTCCGTTCATGCCCGCTCCATGCCCGAATCTGTTTACATTCCGGCACCCTGGACGTAACCTGAGCGCGAAACCACAGACTCGGGCATGAAACGGATACGAAACCACATGTACGCACCGGAGCGGCAGCAGGAAATCCTCCGCCTCGCCCAGGAGAGCGGACGCGTCGACGTGCTCTCCCTCGCAGAGGAATTCCAGGTGACCGCCGAGACCGTGCGGCGCGACCTCAAGGCGCTCGACCGGGCGGGGCTCCTGCGCCGGGTCCACGGCGGCGCGATTCCGGTGGGACGGCTCGGCTTCGAGCCCGACCTCGCCGAGCGCGACACCGTGGCCGCGGACGAGAAGGACCGGATCGCCGCCGCCGCCCTCGGCGAGCTCCCCCCGGACGGCAACGTGATCATCGACGCGGGCACCACGACGGCCCGGCTGGCCGCCGCCCTCCCGGTCGAGTCCGCCCTGACGGTGGTGACCCACGCACTGCCCGTGGCGGCCCGCCTCGCCGACCATCCCGGCATCGCGCTGCACCTGGTGGGCGGACGGGTCCGGCACCGTACCCGCGCGGCCGTAGACGCCTGGGCGCTGAGCGCCTACGCGGAGATCAACGCCGACGTCCTCCTGCTCGCCACCAACGGGGTATCCGCCGACGGCGGCCTGACCACCCCCGACCTCGCCGAGGCCGCGGTGAAGCGGGCCATGATCGCGGCAGCCCGGCGGGTCGTGCTCCTCGCGGACTCGGGCAAGTTCGGCCAGGAGCACTTCGCCCGCTTCGGCGATCTTTCCCACGTCGACCTGCTCATCACCGACACGGGGCTCAGCCCCGAGGACGCCCTCGCCATCGAGAGCCGGGGCACGGAAGTGGTACGCGCATGATCCTCACGGTCACTCCCAATCCGAGCCTCGACCGCACCTACGAACTGCGCGACCTCACCCGCGGCGCGGTCCTGCGCGCCACGACGGACCGCGTCGACCCCGGAGGCAAGGGCATCAACGTCTCCCGCGCGGTAGCGGCGGCGGGACACCGTACGGTCGCGGTCGCCCCCCTGGGCGGGCCCGAGGGCGCACTGCTCGCCCGGCTGCTCGGGGAGCACGGCATCGAGGCCGCGGGGGTGCCGATCGCCGGCAGCACCCGCGTCAACATCACGCTGGTCGAAGCCGACGGCACCCTCACCAAGGTCAACGCGAGCGGGCCCGCCCTCACGGAGTCCGAGGCCGAGACCCTGCTGGAGACGGTACGGACCCGGTCCTCGGACACGGACTGGATCGCCTGCTGCGGCAGTCTGCCGCGGGGGCTGCCCCCCGAGTGGTACGCGGAGCTGGTGGCACGCAGCCACCGGGCCGGAGCGCGGATCGCCCTCGACAGCTCCGGCCCCGCCCTGCTCGCCGCACTGCGCGAGCGGCCCGATGTGATCAAGCCGAACGCGGAGGAGCTCTCCGAAGCGGTCGGGCGGCCTCTCGCGACCGTCGGTGACGCGGTCAAGGCGGCGGAGGAGTTGCGCGGACGCGGGGCACAGGCGGTACTCGCCAGCCTCGGAGCCGACGGACAACTCCTGGTGGACCGGTCGGGGACGTACTTCGGCAGCGCCCGGGTGGACACCGTCCGCAGCAATGTCGGCGCCGGGGACGCCTCGCTCGCCGGCTTCCTGGCAGCCGGCGGCGCGGGCCGGTCCGCACTTGCGGCGGCCGTCGCGCACGGCGCGGCGGCGGTCCAGCTCCCCGGGAGCGTGATGCCCACCCCGGCCGACCTCGACGTCTCCTCGGTCGTCACGACCACGGACATCCCCCTGGACCGCGCGCTCACGGAGCCCGCGCGATGACGTCCGCATCCCTGTCCCCGGGTGAAAGCCCGCAGTCCCTGTCCCCCCAGCCGCCACGGCGGTCCACGAGCAAGGAGTCCCGCGATGAGTGAGCTCATCACCGCGGATCTGGTCGACCTCGATCTGTCCGCCGAGACGAAGGACGCCGCAGCGAGGTCTCTAGCCGAGCGGATGGTCACCGCCGGGCGCGTCACCGACCTCGACGGCTTCCTCGCCGACGTGGCCGCCCGTGAGGCGCAGATGCCGACCGGCCTGGACGGCGGCATCGGTATCCCGCACTGCCGCAGCGAGCACGTCGGCGCGCCGACTCTGGCCTTCGGGCGCAGCGGACGGGGCATCGACTTCGGTGCGCCGGACGGACCGGCGGACCTGGTCTTCCTCATAGCGGCGCCCGCCGGCGCCGACGACGACCACCTCACCATCCTCTCGGGCCTGGCACGCCGGCTGATGGACCCCGCTTTCACCGCCGCCCTGCGCGCGGAGGCCGATCCCGCCGCCGCGGCGGCCCTGATCCGCGGCGACGAGCCGGCCGCGGCGCCGGAGGAGCCGGTGCGGGAGACGGAGCCGGGCGGAGCCGGGCAACCCGAGGCGCCCGAACCGTTCCGGATCGTCGCCGTCACCTCCTGTCCCACGGGCATCGCGCACACCTACATGGCTGCCGAGTCCCTGGAGGCCGCAGCGCGCGCCGAGGGGATCCAACTCAGCGTCGAGACCCAGGGATCGGCAGGGTTCGAGCGGCTCGACCCGTCCGTCGTCGCCGCAGCGGACGCGGTGATCTGGGCACATGACGTCGACGTTCGCGAGAAGGCCAGGTTCGGCGGGAAGCCGATCGTCGACGTCGGGGTGAAGGCGGGGATCAACCGGCCCGCCGAGCTGATCGCCGAGGCCCGGCGCAAGGCCGCGCGGGGCGAGATCAGCGGGGTCGCCGACGACGGCTCGCGGCCGGAGGGGGCCGGATCCGGCGGCGGCAGCGCGCACTTCGGCGTCCGGCTGCGTACGTACCTGATGTCCGGGGTCAGTTACATGGTGCCGTTCGTCGCGGCGGGCGGGCTCCTGATCGCCCTGTCGTTCGCCATCGGTGGCTACGAGATCGCCAACGCGAAGTCCGTGGCCGACCACTTCGTCTGGGGCGAGGCCGACAGCTGGGCCGCGCTGCTCAACCAGATCGGCGGCGCCGCCTTCGGCTTCCTGGTCCCGGTGCTCGCGGGCTACATCGCGTACGGCATGGCGGACCGTCCCGCGCTCGTCCCCGGCTTCGTCGGCGGTGCCATCGCGCTCACCATCGACGCGGGGTTCCTGGGCGGCCTCGTCGCCGGTCTGCTGGCCGGTGCGGTGGTGATGGCGATCCAGCGGGTGAAGGTCCATCCCACGCTGCGCGGCATCATGCCCGTGCTGGTGATCCCCCTGGTCGCCTCGGCCGTCGTCGGATTCCTGATGTTCGTCGTCGTCGGCAAGCCGATCGCCTCGCTCCAGAAGGCACTCACCGACGCCCTCGACGGGCTCTCCGGTTCCAACGCGGTCATCCTCGGCGTCGTGCTGGGCCTGATGATGTGCTTCGACATGGGCGGACCGCTCAACAAGGTCGCCTACGCCTTCGCGGTCGGCGGGCTCGCCGACCCGACGCCCGGCAGCCTCAAGGTGATGGCGGCGGTCATGGCCGCCGGTATGGTGCCGCCGCTGGCGATGGCCCTCGCCACCACCGTGCGCGGCAGGCTGTTCACCCGCACCGAGCGGGACAACGGCCGTGCGGCCTGGGTGCTGGGTGCGTCGTTCATCAGCGAGGGTGCCATCCCGTTCGCGGCGGCCGATCCCCTGCGGGTGATTCCCTCGGTGATGGCCGGCGGTGCGGTCACCGGAGCCCTGTCGATGGCTTTCGGATGCACGCTGCGCGCACCGCACGGCGGCATCTTCGTCGTCCCGTTGATCGGCGGACCGTTCCTCTACCTGGTGGCGATCGCGGCAGGTACGGCGGTGGCGACCGCGCTGGTCGTCGTCCTCAAGGGCATGCGCCGCGCCCCGCAGGACCCCGCGCCCGCGGCCGATCTCCCGAAGGTGCCCGTGGCCGCCTGAGCGCGACCTGCCGGCCCGCCGTCCGGATGCACGGCTTCCAGTTCCGTACCCCACCCCACAGGAGTGACCCATGTACCAGTGCACCGTCGCCGTAGGTTCCCGCAGCGGACTGCACGCCCGGCCGGCCTCGTTGTTCGTCCAGGCCGCGGCCCGTCAGCCGGTCAAGGTGACCATCGGGCGGGAAGGAGAGCAGCCGGTCGACGCCCGCAGCATGCTCTCCGTGCTCGCCCTGGCGGCTCAGCACGGCGACCCCGTGGTGCTCTCGGCCATGGGTGACGGGGCCCGTGCGGCGGTCGACGAGCTCGCCGCCCTGCTCGCTCAGGACCTGGACGCCGGCGCCTGAACCGGCTTCCGGTCCGGCGCGGCCGTGCGTGACTCCTCTGCCTCCTGGCCGTCGACGGCCAGGAGGCAGAGGCGGATGTCAGCGGCCGAAGGTCGTGGGCACCGGCAGTGTGGCCCAGCGGGTCACCGGCCAGGCGACCACCACCGCACGTCCCACCACGTCGTCGACCGGCACCATGCCGCCCTCGGGGTCGTCCTGGTGGTAGCGCGAATCCCCTGACGCCTGACGGTGATCGCCCATCACCCAGACCCGGCCCTCCGGCACGGTGACCTTGAACTGACCGGCGTCGTCGGTGCTGCAGGGGGTGTTCCCCGGGAACACGTAGGGCTCGTCCAGCGCCTTGCCGTTCAGTTTCACCGGGCCGTCGCCCTTGCACTCCACGGTGTCCCCCGCCACGCCGATCACGCGCTTGATGAGGTCCTTCTCCTCGGCGGACGGCATCACCCCGACGAAAGCGAGCGCCTTCTGGAGCGCGTTGGGGGGCTCGGTCGGCACACCCGTCAGCCAGTTGGACGGATCGTGGAAGACGATCACTTCGCCGCGCTCGGGTTCGGAGCCGAACCAGGGGGTCAGTTTGTCGACGAGGACCCGGTCGCCCTTCTGAAGCGTGTTCTGCATGGATTCCGAAGGAATGGAGAACGCCTGCAGCAGGAAGGTCTTGATCAGCAGCGCCAGCAACAGCGCCACTCCGATGAGGACCGGGAGTTCCTTCCACAGGGGGCGCTGTTTCCTCGTGCGCGTCCTCGTCCGCCGTGCGCCCGTCAGCACCATCAAGCCGCTCCTCGCCCCGTGTTCGCCGCTGCCCGTGCGTGGGCAGGTCCCGGCTCACTCTAAGCGCGATCACTGTGAGGGAGGAGCGGATGAGGTGGTGGCCGAACTTTCAGGGGAACCTCCCCGGCACGGACTCACGGAGCCCGGGCATGATCCGAACGGAAAACCTAGGACGCGGCGGGCGGGGGTACGGGTTGCGCTGTGCCCGGCACATCGGGGACCGTGGCGCCTTCTCCGGCGCGCACCGCCTCTACCACCGACTGATGGAACGCACGGCTGGCCTCTTCGGTGGGGCAGCGTACGGGGCTGCCGGCCAAGGTGAACCAGTCCGAGGCGCCGCTGAACTGCACGGCCACTTCGGCCTCGCCGTCGGCCCATGTCGTATGGACGGTGAGATCGCCGCCCACGATTCCTGCTTCTTTGGTGCGGACTCCGCCGGCTCCCGCGAAGACCCCGCTGGTCGTCCATGAAGCCCAGCTCATGACGCGACGCCTTTCGGACAATGACAAGCCTGTCAAGGGGACTTCTCCGAGTATGACACCGCAGGTCGGAGCGTGCACGGGAGTGCCCCCGGGCCCTTGCGGCCCGGGGGCACCGGCGCCTCCTCGGGCCGGTCCGCCGGGCGCGTCACCGGCGTTCCAGCACTCCCCTGACGAATGCCGCCTGACCGGCGTGCTGGAGATCATCGGCCAGGACGCTCACCAGCCGGACACCCAGGGTGACCGGTGGTGACCAGTTCTCGTCCACGATCCGCTCCAGCGCCCTGCCGTCCAGTCCGCGGACGAATCCGACACTCTGCTCGTGCACCGCGTCGTAGTAGCCGAGGAGCAGTTCGACCGAGTCCACCCGTACCGCGGCGACCTGATCGCTGCTCTGGCCGTAGCCCGTCTCCCCTTCCGCGAAGGGCAGACCGAACCGGGAGACCCAGTCCTGGGACACCCACACCTGCTCGGTCCCTGCCGCGTCGGCCACGTGGTCGTCCTGAATGCGTGTGAGGTGCCAGACGAGCCAGGAGATCGAATTCGCCCCCTCGTCGATCCGGGCGTTGAGATCTTCGGGCGGGAGTCCTTCGACCGCCGTGTGCACCGCTTCCCGGATGCGCTCGAACGCGTCGGCCAAGATGCCTGCTGTGTTCATGCGACCACCATGGCCGGTGCCTCCCGGCGCCCGGCGTCCGACACGCGGCCCGCACATCACACGAGCAGCCCCAGGAGATGTGCGCAGGCCGTGCCCTCGTCCGGGTGCCGGGCGACGACTTCGTACGTGCCGCGTTCGTACGCCCCGGTCTCCCACACCGCGTCGGCCGACTTCCGCAGGTACAGGAAGTCGGTGGGTGTGGGAACCGGTTCGTGGACGCCCTCGATGCGGTAGTAGTCGTCGGGCACGCCCGCCGCCCGCAGCGCGGCCCGCAGCTGCAGGCGGTCCATGGTCGCCAGGGCCTCTCGTCAGACGCCGGCAGGCGTGAGGTAGTCGTGCTCCAGCAGCCACTTCACGTTCAGCCGCTGCCCCTCGCCCGGGTCGAGGAAGACCGCGTCGAGCTTGATCTGCTGACCGCCGCCGGGCTGCTCGAACCACGGCGCGATGCTGCCCTGCCAGACCCAGAACGGCTTGGCGACCTTGTAGACGCGGTAGTCGCAGGCGACGGCCGCGTCGCGGGTGTTGAGGCTCTGCGGGGGCAGCGCGCGCTCGGCGTACGCGTCCCCCGCCGGGGCCAGATAACTGCCGTACTCCGAGCCGAAGCGGTCCAGCCGCTGGCCCGTGCGGAGCTTGGCGGGCTCCTTGTCGAGCTCGCCGTTGACCTCGCCGAAGCCGTCGTTGGGCGGGTACTTCCAGCTCCCGGAGTCCGCCGGTCCTTCCCAGTACTTCTTCAGGAAGTCGGCGGGCGAGAGGTCTCCCGTCCTCTCGTAGCCGTTCAGCAGCGGGCCGACGGGAGCCTCCTTCTTCTTCGGGAGCCACTTCGGCCCGAGGCGTGCGTCGCCCTGGAACTCACCGGTGCAGGGGTCGTGCCGCGGCGCCGCGGGCTTGGTGTTCTCCTGGTGCTGCGCGGCGCTCGCGGCGGGCGCGCCGAGCAGCCCGGCGGTGATGCCGAGCGCGGCAAGTACGGTGCTCATACGGTTCATTGGCGTGACACCTCAGAAATTGATGATCAATCGGATAGCTGACGCAGGGTAACGTCCCGATCGCTCCAGGTGTCCGCACCATGCCGGAATCCGCCCCGAACGTGCGACCCCCGCCTCAGCCTCCCGCGGGGTCGGGCACGAGGCCGTCGGCGACCAGGCCGGCGAGGACGGCTTCGCCGAGTGCCCGGACGGCGGACTGGGGACGGACCATCACGGTGAACTCCTCGATCCGGCCCGCCTCGTCGAACTGGAGCAGGTCGATGCCGTGGATCTCCTTGCCGTTCACCGTCGCCCGGAAGACCAGGACCTCAGACGGGGCCTCGGCGCCACCCGCCGCGGTCTCCACCGCGCCGTCGAGCCGGCCGACGTAGCGGAAGTCCTCGAATGTCCGCAGCAGCACACCGAAGAGACCCATCACCATGGGCCTGCCTTCGAACGGGGTGAACTTCACCGGGCTGTTCAACCGGATGTCCTCGGTGAACAGGGATTCCAGGGCCGCCAGATCACGCTTCTCTACGGCGGCACGGAAGCGGTCCGCGGTGTCGGCAGTCGTCATGGCTGTCTCTCCTCGCACTCGACATACTCAAGAATCTGACTACTCAATTTCCAGACTATGATGCAGGGAAAACCGATACGGCGGAAGGGGGTGGCCCATGGCCTTGCGCCACGCCGTACTGGCGGCGCTGCTGGACGGCGAGTACAGCGGCTACCAGTTGGCCAAGGCGTTCGACATCGGCGTCGCGAACTTCTGGCACGCACTTCCCCAGCAGGTGTACGCGGAACTGTCGAGGCTGGAGCAGGACGGCCTGGTGTCCGGGCGGCAGGTGGTCCAGGAGACACGGCCCAACAAGCGCCTCTTCCAGGTCACCGACGCGGGACTCGCGGAGCTGGAGCGGTTCGCGGGTGCCCCGCCGAAGGCCGCGTTCATCCGGGACGACCTGCTCGTCAAGGTCCAGACCGTCGACCGGGTCGACGCGGGGCCCGTGATCCAACAGCTGGAGGAACGCGCGGCGGTCGCCGACGCCAAGATCGAGCTGTTCGGCACGCTGCTGCGCAAGCTCCGGGGACCTCTGGACGAGGAGGAGTTCCTCCTCGTCGGTGAACGGATCGGACCGTATCTGACCTGCATGCGCGGGCTCGCGTTCGAGCGGGACAACCGGGACTGGTGCCTGCGGACCGCCGACGTCCTGCGCGGGCGGAGCGGCCCTCACGACGCCTCGTCCTGAGGTCCGTGTTGCGGCATGATCGTCGCCCATGGAGAACTGGTGGGCGCAGACGGGGCACGGAGTGCGGTTCGACTGGGGACCTGTCGGTGCGGCCCGCCTGGCACAGGACGTCGGCTGCCTCGTGGTGGTCGACGTGCTCTCGTTCACCACGTCGGTCACGGTGGCCGTGGAGAAGGGGACCCTGGTCCACCCGTATCCCTGGCGTGACGAGAGCGCCCGGGTGTTCGCCGACCGGCTGAGCGCCGACCTCGCCGTGGGACGCAGCGCGGCCACGCCGACCTCGCCGTGGTCGCTTTCGCCGGCCGCTCTGCGCCGCGCACCGTTCACTCCGCGGCTGGTGCTGCCCTCGCCCAACGGGTCCACCATCGCCGCCGCCGCGGGCGCGTCCACGGTGGTCGCCGGGTCCCTGCGGAACGCGGACGCGGTGGGCCGCTGGCTCGCGGGCCGGGGTTACGGAACACCCGGCCGCCCGGTCGCGGTGATCGCCTCCGGCGAGCGCTGGCCCGACGGCAGCCTGCGGCCCGCGCTGGAGGACCTGCTGGGCGCCGGGGCCGTGATCGCCTCGTTGCGCACGCACGGAAGGGACCTGCTCTCGCCCGAGGCCGCGATGGCCGCCGCCGCGTTCGCCGGGACGGCGGAGATCGCCGGGGCGGTCTCGCACAGCGCCTCGGGGCGCGAGCTCGTCGACGGGGGATACGCCGACGACGTCGCCGTGGCGACGGAAACGGACGCGTGCACGGTGGTCCCCGTCCTGACGGACGGGGCGTTCACCGCCGCCTGACGGCTCTCAGGACCCCGTGGAACCGTCCAGTCGTTCACGCAGCAGGTCGGCGTGGCCGATGTGCCGCGCGTACTCCGCGATCATGTGGACGTGGACCAGGCGCAGTGAGTAGACCGTGCCGTTGTGGGTGAAGGTGTCGTCGAGCGAGGCGCCGGCGACCGTCTCGTCCGCCAGACGGATCTCCTCGACCAGGCGCGCGTGGTCGGCCTCGGCCCGCTCCGGGGCCAGGTCCTCGAAATCCGCGTCCTTGCCCTTCTCCGGCGGATACATCGGCGTCAGGGGAAGTCCGGCGAACCGGTCGCGGAACCAGGTGCGTTCGACCTTGGCCATGTGCCGCAGCAGACCGAGCAGCGTCAGGTTGGAGGGTTGAACGGTCTGCTCGGCGAGCTGGTCACCGGTGAGTCCCGCGCACTTGTTCAGCAGGGTGTTGCGGTAGTAGGCGAGGAATCCCTCAAGCGTCTCGCGCTCGTCGGCGACGAGCGATCCGGACGTCCGGGTGACTTCGGGTGCTGTCCATGTCATCGCGCGATCATGCCCGTCGACCGTGCGGTCGCGCGACCCTATTGACGCCGAGCGCTCTCGGTCCCGTTGTCGTCGGACGTCCAGGAGGTGGTCGAGGAGGCCATGCCGCCGAGGACACCGAAGACCAGGAAGAGGACGACCAGCGCCTTCGCGGCCCCGCTCATGACCAGCGGCCTGGTCGCGGAGCGGGTCTGCTGAGGCGTCACGGCGAGATCGTCGTCGCCGAAGAGACCCCGGGGATACGCCGGCGTGAGCATGAGGGCGTAGGCCGAGAAGCGCATGCTGTAGCGCAGCGTCGCCGCGGTCGCGTCGAAGAGCGGACGGGGCATCCGGCCGAGGATCAGCGTGATCACCCACCAGATGAACGACAGCGCGAACCAGCCGCCCATGGCGAGTCCCTGCACGATCGCCGCCGGAATCATGAGGAACAGACGGAAGAAGACGGCGAGCCGGTTGAGGTCCGTCGGGCGCACCTCGATCTGCACGGGGTAGTCCGGCGGCGGCGTGAAGGCGAACGGCGGATAGCGGTCGATGAGCAGCATCTCGCTCGCCGTGATCCGCATGTGGTAGCCGAGGTAGCTCTCCAGGTAGCCGAAGACCGGTTCGGGCAGCCGGCCCAGGACAAGGGCGGCGAACCAGCCGACGATCACCGTGAACACGGCAGCGATATAGAGGAAGAACAGCACGAAGAACTGCGGGATCAGCAGGAGCAGCCGGAACAGGACGGTGAGCCGGCGCTGACGCGTCGGCTCGATGATGTCGAGTACGGGCAGGAACTCACCCGGGTCCCCCGCGACGCGGCCCGGACTCCACTGACCGTCCGCCATGGCGCTCCTCCTCGGCAGGTGAGCCGCACGGCTTCGGCGCGTGCGGCGTCACCCCACGCTGGACGCGTGCGCGACGCCACGCAATCGGCGACGGGCCGAACGGGTGTCCGCCCGGGCGCCACGGGCGGGAACACGGAGGTGCGGGTCGCGGGCCCGCACCTCCGTACCGTCACTCACTCCAGGAGATCTCCGTACGCTCCCAGAGCCAGCGCGATGTCGGCCTGGGCCCAGAAGCGGTGGTAGGTGAAGACCGGAGCGGCTCCGCCGTCGAGATAGCTCTGGACCTTCGGCCAGTTCGGGTCGTCCTTGTAGAAGGACCGGATGGAGGCGAACGTCGAGTCGCTGTCGACGGTGTCGCCGTTGGGCATGGCGCCCGTCCAGCCGCCCGGCACGTACACCGGGTCGTCGAACCGGTTGTAGTCGGCGCGGGTCTCGGGGACGGCCACGCCCGCGTCGTCCTGGTAGTGCTCCCACATACCGTCGAGGAGCGCCTTCGCCGTGGTCTTCGCCGCCGCGTCGCCGGACTTGGCCGCGTAGTAGGTGAGCGTCCTGGCGTACGCCCCGGCCACCCCGACGTCGTTGGTGTAGTCGGCGACGGTGACATGGAGTCCGCTGTTCGCGCCGGGGCTCGACGCGTTCCAGGTGTCGGGCGCACCCGTCCACTTGAGGGTGGACGGAACCCGGTACGTACCGTCCGGGTTGATCGTGGTCTCCGACAGGGCCCAGTCGACCCACTTGTCGAGTACGGCCTTCGCTTCGGCGTCACCCGACTCGTGGTAGTACTCCGCGACGCGCTCCATGGACCATGCCTGGAAGCCGAACCACTGGTTGGACGGTGGGTCGTGGTAGACGGGCTTCTCGTCGTAGAACATGCCGTGGAAGGTCGGCGTGCCGGCCGGCGGCTGCGCGTAGCTGCCCTTCCAGCTGTTGGTCGCACCACCCGCGATGGCGCCTTCGTCGGACTGGAGCCACCGGTAGAACTCCAGCTGCCGGTCCAGGCTCTTCGCCCAGTCCTGCTGTCCTGTCGCCGACTTCGGCTTGAGATCGGGGACCGAGCTCAGCGCGTAGGCCGCCATCGGGTTCTGGTATCCGCCGTGCGCGTGGCTGCTCCCGATGCGCCAGGACCAGCCTGCCGCGGTGTCGGTCGCGCCGCCCCAGGCGTAGTACCAGGACATCAGATAGTGCGAGCTGTCCTTGCCCGTGCCCGCCGGGCAGGCACTCGGGCCGACACAGCCCCCGACCTTCTTGAAGTACTTGTCGAACATGGCGTAGCGCAGGTAGTCGCCCATCTTGGCCGCCTTGCCGACGGTCGCGGACACCTCGCTCGCCTTGCCCTGCTCCTTGGCCCACACATCCGCCCAGTAGGCGGCCTGCACGGCGCGGGCGTCGGCGTCCGGCGCGTTGGTGAACTTCCACTGCTTGGCGTAGGAGGCGTCCCCGGTGAACAGGTCCAGATAGCCGTTCCTGCCGCCGTAGGCGAACGTGTCGCAGGTCGGGTGGGTGACGGTCTCCCAGACCGACTCCTGCGGTCCGCGCTGGAAGGTGTTGACGTACGACGGTCCGGTCTCGTCCGGGCCGGCCGTGCACGTGCCGGGCGTGTTGCCGAAGCCGTAGACGTTGTCGACGTCCTGGATCCAGTGCATGCCGTAGATGTCGTCGGTTCCGTACGCGCTCTTCAGCTCACCCGCGATCGGGTCGGAGCCGGAGGTCACCGACGGGTCGAGGACGGCGGGGTACTGGGTCGGCTCGTCGTGTTCCGGCGCGTAGGTCGCGGGCTTCGACGCGTTGTAGAAGGAGTTGGTGGGCTGGTCGGCGTGCGTGGGGATCATGAACTTCTCCATGATGTCCCAGGCGCCGTTGAACTTCGTCCAGTCCCCGGTGATCTTCCCGTACATCGCCTGGAGCCAGATCAGATAGCTGTACGCCTCCGACGTCGTCTCGTGCCCGTGGTCGGGAGCCTCCACGATCAGCGTCTCGACGGAGTGGTAGGGAATTCCCTCCGGCGAGAAGTAGCCGTTGGCCGGGTCGGTGATCTTCCCGTACAGGTCGAGGAAGCGCGCGTCGTACGTCTTCGTGGCGGCCAGCTGCGTGACGGTGACCTCGGCCCCGGCGTGGCCGGGGGCCGTCACCGCGAAGGTCGCTGCGCCCGTGCCCGAACTGTCGGCGCTCACGGTCACCTTCTGCGCGGTGGACCAGTTCGACGGGGTGAAGGTGAGGCTCGCGCCACCGGTGACCGTCAGGCCGGAGTTGCCGGCGGTCCGGGCCACGGCGACCGTGACGGGGGCGGCAGGTGCGGTGGACAGGGAGACGCCGAAGGTCCCCGACGTGCCCTGGCGCACGCCGAGTTGGGAGGGCGTGGCGACGACCGCGGGACCGGCGACGACCGTGATGCCCGCAGGAGGCGACTCGGACGATCCGCCCAGGCTGTCGTGGGCCCGTGCGTAGACGGAGTGGCCGCCCGCGGAGAGTCCCGTGGCGTCGTAGGAGTACGGCGAGGTCGTGTCGGTGCCCAGCAGGGTCGTGTCGTCGTAGAACTCGACCTTGCTGATGGTCGCGCCGTCCGCGGCGGCGGCCGTCGCGGCGAGCGGCACCGGGTCGCCCGCGGTGAAGACCGAGCCCGCTGCGGGGCTGGTGAGGACCGCGATCGGCGGCTGGTGGGCGCCGGCGCAGGTCGTGCCGTTGACGGCGAATCCGGTGGGGGCGGTGTTCGTCCCGGTGTAGGTGAACTGCGCGCCCGTCGATACCGCCGCTCCCGGGGCGATGGTCCCGTTCCAGGAGGCGTTCGTGGCGGTGACGTTCTTTCCGGACTGGGACCAGGTACCGCTCCAGCCATTCGTGAGCGTCTGGTTGCCCGCATAGCTGTAGGTGAGGGTCCAGCCGTCGATCGGTACGGAGGCCCTGTTGGTGAGGCTGAGTTCGGCGGTGAAACCCGAACCCCAGTCATTGGCCCGGTAGTCGACGCTGCACTCGACCGCGGCGGCCTGGGCCGGAGTGCCTGCGGCTGCGGTCATGCCCAGCGGAAGGGCGAAAGCGGCGACGAGCGCCGTCCATAACCGGCGGGATGGTGTTCCGGTTCTACCGGATCTCCTGGGGACCCATGGTCTGTGTGCGCTTCCCGATGGCATGCGCAGGTTCCTCCTCGCGGCTCGGCGATATGGGGGGTGTGCGGGGTTGAACACAAGCCTTGAACCAGTGGGAGCGCTCCCAGCATGGGGAGGGGGAAAATGGGAGTCAAGAGAGTTGAAGAGTCGAATAAATTCGATTGCGAGAGATGAGAAGGGGTCTGTTGACCGACACGAGTTGACGCTCTAACGTCATGCCACACCAGTGGGAGCGGTTCCATCAGTCGACGTGCCGTAGGGGGCACGTCCGGTCTGTAAGGAGTCGCTTCATGCGACACCCCCCGCACGCACCGCATTTACGGCACGTGTTCCGCTTAGTTCTGGCAACTGTTCTCGCCACGGTCGGTATCGCCGTCGCCCCCGTGGTCACCGCCTCCGGATCCGCACCCGTCTGCACGGTGGAGTACACGACCACCGGTCAATGGGAAGGCGGATTCAAGGGGGCCGTCACGCTCACCAACCTGGGCTCCTCCATGAGCAGTTGGAGCCTGGGGTTCGATCTCCCCGGCGACCGGAAGGTCACGCAGGGCTGGAACGCACGGTGGTCGCAGTCGGGCAGTACCGTCACCGCGGCGAACGAGACCTGGAACGGCACGCTCGCGAACGGTGCGAGCGTCAGTGCCGGTTTCCTCGCCTCGGGAGCCGGTACGGGATCGGCACCAAGCGCGTTCACGCTCGACGGAACGCCCTGCGGTGGCGGCCCCGGTCCTGATCCGACCGATCCGCCCGACCCGACCGATCCGCCCGACCCGACCGATCCACCTGATCCGACCGATCCACCGGACCCGCCGGCCGGCCCGCCCGTGCTGACGGTTTCGGGCAACAAGCTCGTCGACGCGACCGGCACGACCCGGCGCATGCTCGGCGTCAACCGCTCCGGCGGAGAGTTCATGTGCGTACAGGGCCGTGGAATCTTCGACGGTCCGGTCGACGACGCCTCGGTGCGGGCGATCGCCGACTGGAATGCCAACACCGTCCGTATCCCCTTGAACGAGGAGTGCTGGCTTGGCCTGGACACCATAGATCCGCGCTATGCGGGCGACAACTACATCAGCGCAGTGAAGGACCTGGTCGAACGGGTCATCGCCCACGGCATGACACCGATGGTCGAACTGCACTGGACCTGGGGGCAGTACACCGGCAACTCGGCCGGCTGCTCCGACGTGCACGCCAGCTGCCAGAAGCCCATGCCCGACGCGCAGTACACACCGGCCTTCTGGTCCTCGGTCGCCTCGACGTTCAAGGACGAGCCGACCGTGGTGTTCGACCTGTTCAACGAGCCGTATCCGGACCGTGCGACGCCCACCCTCGGACAGGCATGGACCTGCTGGCGGGACGGCGGAACCTGCCCGGGCATCGGCTACGAGGTCGCGGGCATGCAGGACCTGGTCGATGCCGTACGGGAGACCGGCGCCGGGAACCTGATCCTGGCCGGCGGTATCGCGTACTCCAACGACCTCGGTCAGTGGCTCCAGCACAGGCCGGACGACCCGGCGGGCAATCTCGCCGCCGCCTGGCACGTCTACAACTTCAACGCCTGTGCGAACGAGGAGTGCTGGAACTCCACGCTCGCACCGGTCGCCGCCGAAGTCCCCCTCGTCGCGGGCGAGATCGGCGAGAACACCTGCTCCCACGGCTTCGTCGACCGGGTCATGCGGTGGTTCGACGACCGCGGTCTCTCCTATCTCGGATGGACCTGGAACACCTGGGACTGCTCCTCGGGCCCGTCCTTGATCAGCAATTACGACGGCACCCCCACCCCGTACGGAATCGGGCTGCGCGATCACCTGCGCGCCCTCGACAACTGAGGAAACGGAAACTCTCATGAGCCGCACGAGCCGCACCCCCCTCCGCCGGTCACGCACCGCCCTCATCGCGGCGGGAGCCCTGGTCGCCGCAGCAGCAGGCACGGCCGCAGCAGCCGTCCCCTCCGCGGCGGCCGCCGCCGGATGCACCGTCGACTACACGATCCAGAACCAGTGGAACGGTGGCTTCACCGCAGCCGTGTCCGTCACCAACACCGGCGACGCGGTCAACGCCTGGCAGCTGGAGTGGTCGTACGCCGCCGGCGAGCAGGTCTCCCAGGGCTGGAACGCCACCGTCACGCAGAGCGGTACGGCGGTGACCGCCAAGAACCTCTCGTACAACGGTTCTCTGACCACGGGTGCCTCCGCCTCCTTCGGGTTCAACGCCACCGGGAGCGGAAACAGCACCGTCCCCGCGACGTTCAAGCTGAACGGCGTCACCTGCAACGGAGGCCCGACCGACCCCACGGACCCGACCGACCCGACGGACCCGCCGGTGGGTGACCGCGTCGACAACCCGTACGCGGGCGCCGATGTCTACGTGAACCCCGAGTGGTCCGCCAAGGCCGCGGCGGAGCCCGGGGGCTCCCGCGTCGCCGACGAACCCACCGCTGTCTGGCTCGACCGCATCGCCGCCATCGAGGGCGTCAACGGGGGCATGGGCCTGCGCGACCACCTGGACGCGGCCCTCGCCCAGAAGGGCGACGGCGAGCTCGTCGTCCAGCTCGTCATCTACAACCTGCCCGGACGCGACTGTGCGGCGCTCGCATCCAACGGTGAGCTCGGCCCCGAGGAGATCGGCCGGTACAAGACCGAGTACATCGACCCGATAGCGGCGATCCTCGCCGACCCGAAGTACGCCGGTCTGCGCATCGTCAACACGGTCGAGATCGACTCGCTGCCGAACCTGGTCACCAACACCGGCAGCCGCCCGACCGCCACCCCGGCCTGCGACGTCATGAAGGCCAACGGCAACTACGTGAAGGGCGTCGGCTACGCGCTCAACAAGCTCGGCGACGCTCCCAACGTCTACAACTACATCGACGCCGGTCACCACGGCTGGATCGGCTGGGACGACAACTTCGCCCCGTCCGCCGACACGTTCAAGCAGGCTGCCACCGCCGAGGGCGCCACGGTGAACGACGTGCACGGATTCATCACCAACACCGCCAACTACAGCGCGCTGAAGGAGGAGAACTTCACCATCGACGACTCCGTCAACGGCACGTCCGTACGGCAGTCGAAGTGGGTGGACTGGAACCGCTACACGGACGAGCTGTCCTTCGCCCAGGCATTCCGCACCAAGCTGGTCTCGGTCGGCTTCAACTCCGGTATCGGCATGCTGATCGACACCTCGCGCAACGGCTGGGGCGGTACCGCCAGGCCCGCCGGCCCGGGGGCGTCCACCAGCGTCGACACCTATGTCGACGGCGGCCGTTACGACCGGCGCATCCACATGGGCAACTGGTGCAACCAGTCCGGGGCCGGCCTCGGCGAACGACCGCAGTCGGCGCCGGAGCCCGGCATCGACGCCTACGTCTGGGTGAAGCCCCCGGGTGAGTCGGACGGTTCCAGCAAGGCGATCCCGAACGACGAGGGCAAGGGCTTCGACCGGATGTGCGACCCGACCTACACCGGTAACCCCCGGAACGGCAACAGCATGTCGGGCGCGCTGGCGGACGCCCCGGTCTCCGGGCACTGGTTCTCCGCCCAGTTCCAGGAGCTCATGAAGAACGCCTACCCGGCGCTCTAGGGAACGGGCACGACCAGGGTCCTTCGTTCGGGATCATGCCGGACCCCGCGAGCCCGGCATGATCCGAACGAGAGGCCCGAACGAGAGGCCCTAGCTCCGGCGGCCGGGTCGGGGCGCTCCCCCGCTCCGACCCGGCCTGCGGTTCCGGATTCGGGCGATCAGTGCGCGGACACGGGCCGGAGCGGACCCGCTCCGGCCCGCTCCGGCCTTGGTCCGGGGCTTGGTGCGGGCCTTGACCCCGGCCTTGGCACGGGCCGTGACTCCAGCCTTGGCACGGGCCTTGGTCCCGACCTTGACACCCCCCTTCGTCCCCGCCTTGGCTCCGCCCTTGGTCCCGGCCTTGGGTGACGTCTTCGCCTTGTCCGGTCCGGCGGCGGTCGTCGCCTCCGTCGGGGAGGTCTCGCCGAGCGTGTGATACCGGTGGCTGATCCTGCGGCCCACCAGCAGATAGCCGAGCAGCGCACCGCTCGTATTGAGGATCACGTCGTCGATGTCGAACGCCCGGCCGGCGACGAGCGCCCCCTGCATGAGCTCGACGACCACCATGACCACCATGGTGAGGAGAACGATGCGGATCATGCGCAGCCGACGCTCCACCAGAATCGGCAGCAGCACACCGAACGGCATGCCCAGCAGGAGGTTTCCCCCCGCCTGCTTGCAGGCCCCGAGGAAGGTGTAGTCCTCGGCGTACTGTCGCAGGGACCGGCCGGGCCGAAGGTTCGAGGTCACGAGGTCTTCGGAGGCCGGCGACGGAGTGAGCGTCACCTGGGCCAGGACTACGGAGAAGGCCACCAGCCCGAGGACCGCCGCCACGAAAATCGATGCCCGGAGGAGTATCCGGCCCCACTGCCTCTCACCACTGCGTTCCGCCTCAACTGTCATGGCCGACGACTGCCCCGAAGTTCCTTGACCACACGCGCGGTCGGTCCCCGGCGGGGCGCACGCGGAAATTCGGACCGCCGGACCGGACCGGCCTGCGACGATGGGGCGCATGAGTGATCACAACAAGGACGAACTGCTGGCCGAGGCCGTGCGGCTGCGGGTGGAGGGCGACCCCGAACAGGCCAGGGAGCGTCTTCTCGCGCTCACCGCCGCCTTCCCCGACGCGGCCGACGTGGCCTATCAGACCGCGTGGGTCCACGACGTGCTGGGGCTGGAGTCCGAGGCTGTTCCGTACTACGCCCGGAGCCTCCAGCTTCCCGGTCTCACCGAGGAGGAACGCCGGGGTGCGCTCCTCGGCCTCGGCAGCACCTACCGCGTGCTCGGCCGGTACGGACAGGCCGTCGAGACACTCCGACGGGGAGTGTCGGAGTTCCCGGACGACGGGGCGATGCGCAGTTTCCTCGCCATGGCGCTCTACAACGTCGACGAGCACCATGAGGCGATGCGGATTCTGTTGCGGGTGGTGGCTTCGACGAGCACCGACCCGCATGTGGAGCGCTACCGGCCGGCCATCGAGCACTACGCGTCGGACCTCGACGCGACCATGTGACGCCGTCGGAGGCGTACGCCTTCGGGGGGGGCTTCCACCAGGGCAAAGGGAAGCCCCGGCCGGATCGGGGGAATCCAGCCGGGGCGGCTTGTGCGCGGGCACGGAAAGCCGTCGCCCTTGGGGCGGGCTCCGCTCACCCACATATATATGAACGGTAAACCATCCGGGTCCGTTCCCGGGAATCGCCACCCCCGGATGTGATCCAGAGCACCGGCAAGAACCGCCGCCCCGCACTACGTCCGGTTCAGCGGGCCTCGCGGAACACGACGTGCTGCCCCGCGGCCGGGTCGTACTTGCGCAGCTCCAGCCGGTCCGGGGTGTTGCGGCGGCTCTTACGGGTCACATAGGTCTGCCCCGTTCCGGCGGTCGACCGGAGGGTGACGACGGGCCTGGTCTCACTGCGTGCCATGGGCACCTCCAGAGTGCGTACACCGACCCCATTTCCTCGACGGGAATGGGTGTCGTTTTCGTTATGGTGGATTAACGCGGGACGAAGCACTCGCATTCCCCGGCGCATCACCCAGGGGCGCACGCGTGGCGGGAACGCCGCGCGGGCGTGCGCCTGGCCCCTTCCGCCCCGACCGGATCACCCTCAACGCCCCTTTATAGGCAAGGGTGTTCGGAACTCGCCCCCCTTCGGGCAGCCTATGGCATATGCCGGAAGCAAGAACGTATCGAGTGTTGCCAAACCCCTTACGGCCTCCCGCAGCCTGTGCGACAGTCGACTCGGCCCCCCCTTGAGAACTGGCCGCCGCGCCTGTATCGGAGTACGAGATGCCGTCCCATCTGTTCGCGGACCGCCCCGCCCCACAGCCTCCTGAGCGAGATGCCGTCGACGCGTTGATCCATCGCACCCGTCGGCTGCGCGGAGATGTGGACGCCGTGCGGCGGGACGCCGTCGTGACCGACGAGGACGACCCCCAGCTGCGCTGGCAGCGCGCGCTCTGCGATCTCGCGGTCCACCATCTCGATGACCTCGACGGACACCTGGGACAGCTCAGGGAAGGGCTGTCGGCGCAGGCCGCCGCGGAGCCGCAGCGGGCACCCGTACAGGAGACCTCCGGCGACGCGCAGACCGGCTCGCTCCTCAGCCGGGTCGGCAGCGCCGAATGGAATCTGCTGACCGACGAGGTCAGCTGGTCCGAGGAGCTGTACGAGATCTTCGGCAGGACCCCCGAGTCGGGCCCCCTGTCGCTCGACGAGCTGCCGTCCGCCCTCCTCCCCGAGGACCAGCCGCTCCTGACGTCGATGGTGACCGCCTGCCTGGTCGACGGAAAACCGATAGACGGCGAGTTCCGCATCCTGCGGAACAACGGCCATATGCGGACGCTGCACATGATGGGCGAACCCGTACTCGACGCGGACGGATGCACCGCCTCCATGTGGGCGGTCCTGCGTGACGTCAGTGAGCTGCGGCGCAGTCAGCGTGTCGTGGGGCGGACCCGCGACTCGGTGCGCCGCGAGCAGGACATGGCACGGACCGAACACCGGATGGCCGTCGAGATGCAGGAGGCCGTGCTTCCGCCGTGGCGCGGTTCGCTCCGCCTCCCGCGCCAGGGGCCGGGCGCGCTGGACGTCGCGGGCCACTACCTTCCGTCGGAGTCGAGCGCGCTGATCGGCGGCGACTGGTACGACGCGCTGGAACTGCCGGACGGCAGGACCCTGCTCACGGTCGGCGATCTCACCGGCCACGGCATCCCGGCCACGACGGCCATGGCGATGCTCCTCGGCGCACTGCGCGGCATGGCTGTGGCCGGGATCGAGCCCGGGGCCCTGATGGGCCATCTCAACCAGCTGCTCGAATCGACGGTGCAGCCGGCTCTGGGCAGCGCCGTGTGCTGCCGCTTCGATCCCACGACCGGCAGCCTCGCCTGGGCGCAGGCCGGGCACCCCGCGCCCTTGCTGTTCCGCGACGGAACGGGGCGTCCCCTGTCCCGGCCCGACGGCGTACTCCTCGGTGCGGCTTCCGGAGTCGCCTACGAGCAGGACGAGGTAGGCCTGCTGCCCGGAGACGTGCTGCTCCTGCACACGGACGGGCTGACACGTCGCAGGGACCGGGGTGCGGGCCCGGAGGCACTGCTCGGTCTGGCGCCGCGCTTCGCACAGGCCCGCACGGCGCAGGACTGTGTGAGAGCCGTTGTCGAGGAGTTCGGCGGGACCGAACGCCTGGACGACGCGTGTGTGATGGTTGCCCGCGTCGGAGCGTGAAACGCGGCGCGATCGCCGGTTTCCGCGCTGACGGGCAGGAGCGACCGGCGTCTCTCGTCGACGCCGTCCGGTCTCAGATCTGACTGCCCCTGGACTTCTTGAGCGTGCTCTGGGGCAGGGCCAGCTCGATCTCCTCGCGCAGATCCTCGATCTTCGCGTACCCCGCGAACTGGCCGGTGAGCCGGTACATCTCGCGCAGCCTGTCCCAGGTGCGGTGCGAGGAGGTCTCCCCCATCGACACCAGGGCGAGCCGTGCGTACCGGTCGGCCTGCTCGGGGTCGTTGGCGATGAAGCAGGCCGAGGCGAGCGAGATGTAGTCGAAGATCTTGGACCGCTGACGGCCGTTGATGCGGAGGTCCAGCGCCTGCTTGGCATGGCGCTGCGCGGTGGTCGCTGCCGACGGATCGTGCTCGGCGAGCGTGCGGAACGCGAGTGCCTGCATCCCGTGCATGTCCGCCTCGTCGAACATCTGCATCCAACTGGGCGGCGGGACGTCCCCCTTGTCCGAGACGAAGAGCTCCTCCGCCTCTCCGAGGGTGCGCCGCATGGCCTGGCCGCGGCCCATGGAAGCCTGGGCCCACGCCTCGATGGTGTGGAGCATGGCCCTGGTACGCGGGAGTGTCTCGTCGCCGGAACCCGACTTGGCGAGCTTCATCAGGTCCAGGGCGTCGTCGGGGCGGCCCAGGTGCACCATCTGGCGTGCCGCCCTGGACAGCGCCTCGCCCGCGCGAGGACGGTCACCGCCCTCGCGCGCCGCGTGGGCGGCGATGACGAAGTACTTCTGGGCGGTGGGTTCGAGGCCGACGTCGTGGGACATCCAGCCCGCGAGGACGGCGAGATTGGCAGCGACGCCCCACAGGCGGCGCTGGAGATGGTCGGGGTGGCGGTAGGCGAGCATGCCGCCCACTTCGTTGAGCTGACCCACGACCGCCTTGCGCTGGAGGCCGCCGCCCCGGGACGCGTCCCAGGCACGGAACACCTCGACCGAGCGCTCGAGAGCCTCGATCTCCTCGGAGCCGATGGGCGCCGCCTCGTACCGGTCGTAACCGGCGTTGTCGGCGTACATCGGATCGTTGAGCCGTGGTGCGTCGGCCGCCAGAGCGGGGTCGGTGTGCAGCCAGTCGTACATGGCGCCGGTGATGGCTGAGCCAGCGGCGAGCGCGGCGCCCGCGCCCACCAAGCCGCGTCGGTTGAGCATGAGGTCCATTCCCGTGAATTCGGTGAGGACCGCTGCCGTCCGTTCGGGCGCCCACGGAAGGCCGTCGGGATTCTTCTCCGTCCCGGCGTCCCGCCGTTTCCCCACACGCCCGCGCCGGCCGAACCCGAGGTCCTCGATGGTCACGACACGGCCGAGTCGCTCGGTGAACAGGGCAGCCAGCACTTCGGGCACCGGATCGCGTGGGGACTCCCCCATGTCGATCCAACGCCTGACCCGCGAGGTATCGGTCGCCAGTTGGAGGTGGCCCATGGCCGCCGCCTGTCGGTTCACCATTCTCGCGAGTTCGCCCTTGGACCATCCGGCCAGGCCGAACAGGTCGTTCAGGCGGGTGTTGGGTTCTCCGCTCACGTCAAGCCCCCAGGTTCTCGGCTGACTTGACACTAACCCCCTGGCAGATGCGGGTCGACTATTCGCCAGGGTTCGCCAGGGTGCGCCAGATGGTCTGCCACCCGCGGCCCGGTGTCAGGTAGGAAAGCGCCACCCCGCCCGGCAGCCCTAGGTACTCCCCAGGGTGCCGGACGGCCGCCGGCCGGGGCGGCGCACGTAACTTGTCGGCGCACGAAGGGATCTGTCTCGCCCATGTACACAGCATCGTCCTCCGTGTCCGCCCCGCCCCGCCCGCTCCGTCCCATGGGGGCGGGTGGCGGACCGTATCTCGACCCCCATGCCGCACCGGCGCCCGGCCTGGGTCGGATCCGGCGTCCGGCGGGGCTGGGTACGCAACCGCTCAGCGGAAGAATCGACTTGTCCGGTCCCCAGGGCGCGCAGCTGAGGATGGCCATCGCCTCGGTGCACCGCATCTGCCCCGAGTTCAACCCGGTACAGGTGCTGCGGCGCAGCGGCCGTTCGGTGCTGATCGTCGGCACGACCGGGCGCACCACCGCGGTGGCCAAGTGTTTACTGGACCACTCCCCCGCGTGGACGGAGCGGTTCCGGCACGAAATAGCTGCCTACCGCGCCTTCGTCCGTCATCGCCCACCGGTGCGGGCACCCCGGCTCATCGCCGCGGACCCGGAGAACTGCACGCTGGTGATCGAGCGCATGCCGGGACGGGTCGCGGCTCTGACGAGGCATCCGGTGGAGGCCCCGCCGAGGGCCGATGTGCGGGCGGCTCTCGGTGCGATCAACCGGGTCAACAGCTGGCGACCGCCGGCGGGCCTGTTCGAGGCACCGCTGGACTACGCCTCCCGGATCGCCCGCTATCACGAGTTGGGCCTCTTCACCGACCGTGACCTGGGTGATCTACAGAAGCTGCTGCACGGTCTGGCCCATGCGGGCGGCAAGCAGGGCATGGGCCAGTTCTGCCACGGCGACGCGCTCCTGTCGAACATCCTGCTGTCGCCCACCGGCCCCGTGCTCGTCGACTGGGAGCACGCCGGCTGGTATCTGCCGGGGTACGACCTGGCGACACTGTGGGCGGTGCTCGGTGACGCCCCGGTGGCGCGGCGCCAGATCAGTCAGCTGGCCCAGGTCAACGGCCCGGCGGCGCGTGACGCGTTCCTGGTGAACCTCATGCTCGTCCTGACGCGGGAGATCCGTACGTACGAGACCGCCGTGCAGCGGACCATGCGGGAGGCGCCGCCGGTGGGCGGCGGCCAGGACAGGCCGGGCGCTCTCTCCTCGGGCGAGGAGCAGCGGCTGCTGCTGCGCAGGCTGCACGACGACTGCGCGATGGCACGCCGGGCCGTGCGTGCCGCCGTGGGAACCCGCTGACCGCATCGACGGGGATGAGCGTGCTGCGGGACCGGTGCCGACACATCGGTTCCGCAGCACGCTGGTGTGCTGTCCGGGATCAGGCCCCGGGGCAGCCCTCAGGGGCTACGCGTCAGGGCCTGGCGGTCAGGGGCTCCTGAAGTCGACCGCGTCCACGTCGAACGAGTTGTTCTGCGGGGACGTGAAGACCACATAGAGCTTGTGGGTGCCCGCCAGTTCCTTGACCGGGACGGCCGTGGTCGCCTGATAGGTGTCCCAGCCGCCGGTGTTGGGGACGGGTGTGGTGGCGAGCAGGTCTCCGTCGGGGGCGTCCGCGCGCAGTTCGATCGCGCCCACGCCGTACGGCGAGGAGAGCGTGTAGCCGACGGTCGCGATGCCCTCCAGGCTCATCGGATCGAAGGCGACCCAGTCGCCGTCGGACACGTCCCCGATCCGTTTGCCGTTCTCGGCGCCGGCCTGCGAGACGATCCGGGTGCCTGACTGGGCGTCGTGGTATTCGGCCTGCTTGTGCTTCGGCTGGAGCACCGAACGCCCGTAGCCGGTGAGGGCGGAGACGCCGTCGCCGCCCTTGTCGGTGTACTTGGCGTTGAGTACGTAGGTGAGGTCGGCGCCCTCGGGGTGGCCGCCCAGATCACCGGTGTCCACGGTTCCCTCGCAGCCGGGGATGTCGGTGGTGGGGTGTTCGTGGTCGTCGTGGCCGAGGGCCGGATTGACGGTGACCTTGGTGCAGTCGACGGGGCCGTCCTCGGGGTCGGTGACGGTGACCTTGTACGGGATCTTGTCGCCGAACTCGATGAGCTTGCCGCTGACCGGGAAGTCGATGGTGACCTTCGGCGCGGTGTTGCCCGCGGTGACGGGGATGTTCGCGTAGCCGGACTTGCCGCTGGAGTCGGTGACCTTCAGCTGGGCGGTGAAGTCCCCCTTGGTGGTGTAGGTGTGACTGGCGTCGGCCTCCGTCGAGTCGTAGGTTCCGTCGCCGTCGAAGTCCCAGGCGTAGCTGAGCGAGTCGCCGTCGGGGTCACTGCTGCCCCGGCTGGAGAAGTCGACGCTCAGCGGGACGGGGCCGTCGGTGGCCGAGGCGGTGGCCTTGGCCACGGGAATGCGCTGCCCCTGGGCGTAGTCGATGCGGTAGAGGCCGGAGTCGTTGTTGCCGCCGCCGAAGGAGGAGCCCCATTCCAGGACGTAGAGCGAGCCGTCGGGGCCGAAGGTCATGTCCATGGGCTTGTTGAACTTCTGCGAGGACAGGAAGTCGTTGATCTTGAGCAGCTTCTCGTCCTTGTCGAAGCGGACTTCCTTGACGTAGTTGCGCGACCACTCGTAGAAGAAGCTCGCGCCCTCGAAGTAGGCGGGGAACTTCGTGGTGGAGGGGTTCTTCGGGTCGTAGTGGTAGACCGGGCCGCTCATCGGGGCCGATCCGCCGCTGCCGACCTCGGGGAACTCCGTGGACGCGCCGTAGCCGTACCAGATCTCCGGCTGCTGGATCGCCGGGAGTTCGGTCAGGCCGGTGTTGTTGGGCGAGGGGTTGACCGGCTTGGCGCAGTCGAACTTCGCGCCGACGACCTTGGTGTCCGGGTCGTAGGGTGCGTACGCCTGGTTGTTGCCGTGGCAGAAGGGCCAGCCGAAGTTGCCGGCCTTCTTGATGACGTTGTACTCGACGAGTCCCTCGGGCCCCCGGTCGGTGGTGGGCAGTCCGCGGTCGGGGCCGTAGTCGGAGGCGTGGACGTAGCCGGTCTTCGGGTCGACCGTGAAGCGGAAGGGGTTGCGGAAGCCCATCGCGTAGATCTCGGGGCGGGTCTTGGGGGTGCCCCGCTCGAAGAGGTTGCCCTTGGGGATGGTGTAGCCGCCGGAGTCCTTGGGCTTGATGCGCAGGATCTTGCCCCGGAGGTCGTTGGTGTTGCCGGAGGTGCGTGCCGCGTCGAGCATCTCCTTGCCCTCGCGCCAGTCCAGCGGGGCGTAGCCCTGCCAGTTCGGGTCGAGGTTGGGCGGGGTGTCGTCGCCGACGCCGAGGTAGAGGGTGCGGTCGGGGCCGAACTCCACGGCGCCGCCGGTGTGTCCGGGTTCGGGGAAGGTGCGGTCCCGGTAGGCGGGGACGTCGAGGAGCTTCTTCTCGCTGGCCGGGTCGAGGGTGTTGCCCTTGACCGTGAAGCGGGAGAGCCGGTTGACGTCCTCGGTGGCGCCGGCCGGGGCGTAGTAGAGGTAGATCCAGTGGTTGTCCTTGAACGCCGGGTCGAGTTCCATGCCGACGAGGCCGTCCTCGCCGCCCGAGTAGACGTCGAGCTTGCCCGCCGTGGTGGTGGCGTGGGTGGCGGGGTCGAAGATGTTCACTTCGCCGCTGCGCTGGATGTAGAAGACGCGGCCGTCCTTGGCTACGTCGAGCTCCATCGGGTCGGCGGTGTTGTCGTCGAGGGTGACCTTCTCGTAGCCGTTCCAGACGGTGCCGCCGCAGTCGCCGGGCTGGTTGTCCGCGGCCCACCGGAGACCACCGATGACGTGGTCACGGAAGGCGGGTTCGCTGTACGAAGGGGTGTCGTGGCCCATCGCGGTGGCCCAGACCTTGCCGCCCTCGGTGTTGCGGCACCAGGAGATGGGGTGGTCCGCACCCATCGCCGAGCCGCCGGGGTTGTACGTGGTCTCGTCGGCGGTGACGAGGACGTGGACGTCGCCGCGGGGGTTGGCGTCGAAGTTGTACCACTCCTCGGGGCGCTCCCAGCGTTCGGGGAGACCGGCGGTGGAGGGGTGGACCCGGTCGGCGACCTTGGCGGTTCCCTTGAGGACGCCGGGTGAGTGGGCGGGCATGTGGGCGCCGCCGTTGATGACCTCGTCCCACCAGGGGAACTGCTCCTCCACGCCCATGTCGAGGGTGTTGTGGAGGGCTACGATGCCGCCTCCCCCGCGTACGTAGGTCTGCATGGCCT
Organism: Streptomyces sp. NBC_00234; assembly: GCF_036195325.1. Taxonomy (NCBI): domain Bacteria; kingdom Bacillati; phylum Actinomycetota; class Actinomycetes; order Kitasatosporales; family Streptomycetaceae; genus Streptomyces; species Streptomyces sp. NBC_00234. Next base: position 367,908 of record NZ_CP108101.1, read on the forward strand.
CGCGCTGGGCGTCGGTGTCCCAGACCATGCCGGAGTTCTGGAGCATGACGATGGCGTCGAAGCCGGCGAGCTTGGCGTCGTCGAAGACGGTGGGGTCGGCGGTTTCGACGAGTTCGAAGTCGTTCTCGGCCGCTTCCTCCTTGAACATCTGGATGCCGGCGGGGATGGAGGAGTGCACGTAGCCGACGGCGCGGGTGAAGAGCAGGACGCGGAAGGCGGGGGCGTTGGCCGTGGTGGCGGCGGTGGCGGGCAGTGCGGTCAGCGCGAGGAGCAGTGCGCTCGCTAACGCGATGACCATCCGTCGTATGTCACGAGCATGACAGCTCACGATGGATCCTCTCTGCGGTGGGACGGTCCGGATCAGGGGGTGGTCGGCAGGGCCCGGCGCAGAAAGGCCAGACCGTCGGTGGCGATGGTGTCCTGGCTCGCGGCGAGCGGGCGCCAGACGGAAGCGGCGACCGCGATCGCGTCGTTGTGCGCGGTGAAGGACTCGATACAGAGCGGGCCCCGGTAGCCCGCCCCCAGGAGCGCGGCGAGGAAGCCGGGCCAGTCGAGGCTGTCGGCGCCCGGGGTGCCGCGGTCGTTCGCGCAGACCTGGACGTGGACGATGCGGCCCGCCGCGCGGTGGACGGCGTCGGGCAGGGAGCGCTCCTCGATGTTCTGGTGATAGGTGTCGAGTGCGATCCCGATGACGTCCTCCGGCAGTCCGGCCAGCGCGTCGAGCGTCTGGCCGACCGTGTTGAGGAGGCTCGTCTCGTACCGGTTGAGGGGTTCCACCGCGATGCGTACGCCCGCGTCCCGTGCGTGCGCGACGACGGGGGCGAGGTTCTCCCGCAACTCCTCGTACGCCGCGGCGCGTTCGGCCCGGTTCATCCGCCAGGTGCGACCGACCGCCGTGTACACGGGGCCGGCGACGGTCGGTGCCCCGAGGTCGTGGGCTGCGTCCACGCAGTGCCGGAGGTAGTCCTGGGTGACCTGGACGGTCCGCGGATCGGTGTGGACGAGATTGCGCTCCGGTGGCATCACCGCGATCACCGCGGCGGGCGCGAGGCCGGAGGCGCCGAGGAGTTTCGTCACGGCCGAGGGCTCCCAGTCCCGCACGTTCTCCAGCGGGATCTCGACACAGTCGAAGCCCCAACCCGACAGGCGCGGCAGGACGTCACCGAGTGCTTCGTACGTCACCGGGGAGTGCCAGATCCACGGGTTGGCCCCGAGCGGCAGTAAGGCGGAACTCACTTCGTGCCTCCCCACTTCTCCGGGAAGCCGGGCAGGTTCTCGCAGCCGCACATCGCGTAGTGCAGGGGCGGCATGCCGGGCTGCAGGTACTGGTCGAGGGTCTCCTCGGTGACCGTGGGCTGCGGCAGCTTCCACTCCTTGGGGACCTGTTGACCGTTCAGAATCCTCAGCGCCGCGATGACGGGCGTACGCCACTGGAAGGTGGGGTAGGACGGCGCGATCGCGGTGAGCTTCTTCTCCTTCCATGCCTGGAGGAAGTCCTGCTGGTCCTCACCGGTGATGGGCGGTACGTCCTTGCCCGCGTCCTCGAACGCCTCGACGGCGGCGACGGCGGTCGCGCCGGAGTCCATCCAGACACCGTCGATGTCGCCGTGCCGGGTCAGGGCGTCGGCGACGATCGACTTGGTCCTGGCCGGGTCGCCGTCGGTGAACTTCACGTCGACGACGTCGAGTCCGCTCTCGTCGAAGGCGACCTTCGCCGCGGACCAGCGGGTCTCCAGAACATCGACGCCGGGCGAGATCCGCAGGGCAAGGATCTTCCCCTTCGGCTTGACCTTCTCGACGAGGAAGTCCGCGGCGACCGCCCCGTATCCGTACCCGCCGACCGGATTGACGAAGGTGACCGCGCAGTCGCTCTCCACACCCCGGTCGAAGACGATGACGGGCAGTTTCGCGCACGCCTGCTCGACCGCCGGGGTGAGGGTCGCCGTGGTGTTCGGGGAGACGATCAGGGCGTCGCAGCCCTTGCCGGTGAGCTCCTGGATGTCGGAGATCTGCTTGTCGTCCTTGCCCTGCGCGTCCAGGACGGTGAAGTCGGTGATCTCCTTGTGCAGGCCGACCTCGGCCCGCATGTTCTTCAGGCCCACCTGACGCCAGGGGTTGAACACTCCGGCGTTGGAGAAGCAGAGGTGGACGGAGCCGGTGTCCTTCTTGTACGAGGCCGTGTCGACGAGCTCCGGCCGGAGCATCTGCTCCCACGGCTTGTCCGCGGGACCCTCGGCGGTCTCCTTGCCGAGTGCGATCTGCCGGTCGTACTCGGTCCGGTCGAAGAACTTCGACTGCGCACCGGTGCCGGCACCGCCGCCGCTCCCGGAGGCGGCGGGCTTGTCCGGTGGCGCGTCGCTCGTACAGCCGGCGAGGAGCGCGGCGCCGAGCAGGGCGGTGAGCGGGAGCAGGGAGTGTCGGGTCAGTCGGGTACTCATAGGGCTTTCCCTCCCGAGGATTCGGTGCGGCGGCGCAACCTGGACCAGTCGGCCGCGCCGAGTCCGACAGCGGCGATGACGATGACGCCTTGCACGGTGGATTCCAGGGCGCCCGAGACGCCCTGGAGGTTGAGCAGGGTGAAGAGGGCCTGGAGGGAGAAGGCTCCGGCCATCGCGCCGAGCACGGATCCGCGGCCTCCGCCGAGCACGACCCCGCCGAGGACGACGGCGGTGATGGCCTCGAACTCGTAGCCGCGGCCCGCCTGCGCGGACACTCCGGAGAATCCGCCGACGAGTACCGCGGCAAGCGCGGCGGCGGTGCCGGAGAGGACGAAAGCGAGGGTACGGGCCCGGGCGACCCGTACTCCGGAGAGCGCGGCGGCGCGTTCGCTGTCGCCGGTCGCGAGGAGCGTGCGGCCGAAGTCGGAGCGCATGAGCCGTACGGCGAGCAGCCCGACGGCGAGGCAGACCAGGACCGCCCAGGGCAGCCAGCCGAAGGCGCTGCCCCGGCCGAGCAGGCGGAACGCGGTGGGCAGTGCGCCGTGCGGGGAGCCACCGGTCCAGAAGAAGACGGCGCCTTCGAGGATCAGCATCATGCCGAGCGTGGTGATGAACGACGGGACGCGCAGCAGGGTGGTGATCAGGCCGCTGACCAGTCCGGCCAGGGCTCCCGCCAGCAGCAGGATCGCGGTGACGAGCAGCCAGGGGGCTCCGGGGAAGGATCCGTACAGTTCGGCGGCGACCACGACGCCCGCGGTGACGACGGCTCCGACAGAGAGGTCGAACTCGCCGCAGACGATGACCAGGTACTGTCCCGCGGCGAGGATCACGAGCGGGGCGGCGCGCTTGACGAAGGCGAGGAACCGGTCCGGCTCGTAGAAGCCGGGGTCGGTGAGGGCGAGGGCCACGAGGAGCACGGCGAGCAGGGCGTAGACGGGTGCGGCGGTGCCCAGGGCGCGCACGGCGCGGCGGCCGGCGGGCAGCGCCTCGGCTGTGATGGTCATGCGGTCCTCCCCAGCGGGGTGCGGCTGTGCCGGGCGTACAGGGCGACGGCGGCGATGATGACGACGCCCCGGACGACGTTCTTGAAGAACGGGTCGACCGCCAGCTGGTTGAAGACGCTGTCCAGGACGGCGAGGACGAGGACACCACCGAGGGTGCCGGCCACTCCCCCGCGTCCACCGGCCAACGCGGTTCCGCCGAGTACGACGGCGGCGATGGACTCCAGGTCGTAGCGGGCCTCGGTGCCGGCCCAGGGGGCTCCGGCGCCGAGCCGGGCGGCGAGGAAGAGGGCGGCGGCGCCGACGCAGAGGGAGCACAGGACGTGGGCGGCGACGACGGTGCGGCGGGTGCGGACGCCGGAGAGCCGGGCGGCGTGTTCGTCGCCGCCGGTCGCGTACATGTGGTGGCCGAGCCGCGTGCGCCGGGTGATCAGCCAGACGACGGCGGCGACCACGAGGAGCAGGAAGAGGGAGACCGGGACGGGCCCCATCCGGTCGTAGCCGAGGCGCTGGAAGGAGTCGGGTACCGCCCCTGCCGGCCCGGTGTAGTTGTCCTCGATCCAGCCGCGCAGGATGAAGGCGGTGCCGAGCGTGGCGATGAAGGCGTTGACCTTGAGGCCGGTGACGACGAGGCCGTTGGCGAGTCCGACGGCGGCGGAGAGGGCGAGCACGGCGAGGATCGCGAGGAGGACGCTCCCGTTCTCCATGGTCTCGGCGGCGACGAGCGTGCCCAGGCTGATGAGGTAGGCGACGGAGAGGTCGAGCGAACCGCTGAGGATCACCACGGACTGGCCGACGGCGACGAGGCCGAGGGCCACGCAGTTCTGGAGGATCGCGACGACGTTGGTGACGGTGAGGAAGTCGCCGCCGCGCGCGGCGACGACGATCCAGCCGAGGACGGTGACGGCGAGTGCGGCCAGCCAGACTTCGGTGACCGGGCCGGTGAGGCGCAGCCCGGTGGCCGCCTTCGCGGGGGTGCGGGACGCAGGGGGTTTCTCATCGGTGCGGATCGCGGTCATGCGGCGCCCTCCTGTGCACGGCCGCCGCCGGTCGCGACGCGCATGATGGCCTCCTCGGAGGCCCCGGCGGGCAGTTCGCCCGCGAGACGGCCTTCGCTCATGACGAGGACGCGGTCGCTCATGCCGATCAGTTCCGGCAGCTCGGACGAGATGATCAGGACGGCCAGGCCCTCGGCGGCCAGTTCCCGTACGAGGGTGTGGATGGCCGCCTTGGCGCCGACGTCGACTCCCCTGGTCGGTTCGTCGAACAGCAGCACTTCGGGGCGGGCGGCGAGCCACTTGGCGATGACGACCTTCTGCTGGTTGCCGCCGGAGAGGTACTGCGTCTGCTGGTCCTCGCCACTGGCGTGGAGGCGTACGCGCTCCAGCAGTGCGCTCACCTCCTGTCCGGCGGGTGGGCCGCCACGTGCGGGAACGGCCCGGGTGACGAGGAGGGCGTTGTCGCGCACGGACTGGCGAAGGGCGAGCCCTTCCGTCTTGCGGTCCTCGGTGACCAGGGCGATCCCGGCCCGGATGGCCTCACGGGGCCGGGTGGGCCGCAGGCGTCCTCCGCCGACGGTCATCTCACCGGTGGTGAAGGGGTCGGCGCCGAAGAGGGCCCGGGCGAGGGAGGTGCGGCCGGAGCCCTGGAGGCCGGCGACGCCGACGACCTCACCCGCCCGGAGCGTCAGATCGATGCCGGAGAGGCGGGCGTTGGCTCCGCCGGTGACGGTGAGCTTCGCCGCGCCGATGTCGGCGGGACGGGCCCGCGGCGGGTAGTAGGCGCCGAGGTCCCGGCCGACCATGGCCCGTACGACCTCGTCGGCATCGGTGTCCCGGGTGGTCAGGGTGGTGACGCGACGGCCGTCCTTGAGGACGGTGATGCGCTGGGAGAGGTCGAAGACCTCGGGTAATCGGTGCGAGATGTAGAGGATGCCGAGGCCGCGCTCGGCCAGTCGGCGTACCAGTGAGGCGAGTTGGGCGACCTCGTGGCCGGCCAGCGGGGCGGTGGGCTCGTCCATGACCAGGACGCGGACGTCGGAGGCGAGGGCCTTGACGATCTCCACGGTCTGCCGACGGGCCACGGACAGTTCATGGACGGGGGTACGCGGGGTGATGCCGGTCTCGTCGATCCGGGCCAGGAGTTCGGCGGTCCGGCGTTCCATGGTGCGCCGGTCGACGAATCCGCGGCGGGTGGGTTCGCGGCCCAGGAAGACGTTCTCGGCGACCGTGCGGTGGGGCAGGAGCGCGAACTCCTGGTGGATGATGCCGATCCCGGCGGCCTGGGCCTGCGAGGGGTGGCCGAAGGAGTGCTCCACGCCGTCGATCGTGATGGTGCCGGAATCGGGTGCGTGCTCGCCGGCGAGGATCTTCATCAGCGTCGACTTGCCCGCACCGTTCTCGCCCACCAGGGCATGCACTTCTCCGGCTTCGAGGTCGAGCCCCACGTCGTGGAGCACACGCACCCCGAGAAAGCTCTTGGACACGCCTTGCATCGTCAGCATCGAACTGGCTCCTCGGTCAGCGGTCTGCAGAGCAGAGTCGTGACAGACCTTTGACCTGTCAAGGAGTCAAGCACGTTTGATTAAAGGCGAGTTGGACCGGACTTATGTCGACGATCGAACAGAGCATGCCTTGTGAGCAGCGGAAGTCGTCCCTATGGTGACTGCCATGCCTTCGTCGTCGGATCGACATTCCTCCGCCGCTTCCCACTCGCCGGGCGAGGTGCTCGCGCTGATCAGTTCGGGGTCGGCCGCGACCCGTTCGGACATCGCGAGGATCACCGGCCTGGCGCGTTCGACCGTGTCCCAGCGCGTCGACGCGCTCATCGCCCACGGCTTCGTCGACGAGGACGCGGACGGTGGCTCGACGGGGGGACGGCCGCCCCGGCGGCTGGCCCTGAGAACCGCGGAACACGCGGTCGCGGGGGTCGACCTGGGGGCCTCGCACTGCCGGGTCGCCCTGATGGACATCGGTGGCACGATGCTGGCCGCGCAGGAGGATCCGCTGTCGATCGGCGACGGTCCGGCGTCCGTGCTGCGCCATGTGGAGCGGACGCTGCACCAGCTGCTGAAGACGTCGGGACGGGCGCCGGGCACCCTGCGGTCGATCGGGGTCGGGGTGCCGGGGCCGGTGGAGTTCTCCACGGGCCGTCCGGTCGATCCGCCGATCATGCCGGGCTGGCACCAGTACCCGATCCCGGAGTTCTTCGCCGCCCGGTTCGGGGTGCGTGCGCTCGTCGACAACGACGTGAACGTGATGGCGCTGGCCGAGCAGCGCCGGGCCTTCCCCGACTGCCGCTATCTGCTGTACATCAAGGTCGGGACGGGCATCGGCTGCGGGATCGTCGCGGACGGCCGGCTGCACCGGGGCGCGCAGGGCTGCGCGGGCGATATCGGCCATATCCGGGTCGCCGAGCTGGACGAACCGTGCCGGTGCGGGAACTCGGGCTGCCTGGAGGCCGTGGCGGGCGGCGCCTCACTGGCGGCGAAGCTGTCGGGGCTGGGGCTGGAGGCGACCTCGGGCAGCGATGTGGTGCGGCTGGTGAAGTCCGGCAACCGCGACGCGGTACGGATGGTGCGCGAGGCCGGGCGGGCGGTCGGTGAGGTCCTCGCGGGACTGGTGAACTTCTTCAACCCGGACACGGTGGTCGTGGGGGGCGCGCTGGCCGCCGTCCACGACCAACTGCTGGCAGGGGTACGGGAAGCGGTGTACCGCAGGTCGCATCCGCTGGCCACGCATGTCCTGCGGATCGAGCCGAGCCGGACGGGCGAGAACGCGGCGGCGGTCGGGGCGGGAATTCTGGCCATCGAGCACGCGCTGTCGCCCGCGCAGGTGGACCGGGAGCTCACGGGCATGCGGGCGCAGGGGGCGCCGTAGGCACCCCCCGCGCCGGGGCCGGACGCGCCCCGCATACCCGCCTCGTCGTCAGCGGGCCCGGACCACGTCCACGTCCGAGGTCTTCACGAAGCCGATGCGGTGGCCGATCTGCACCGTCACGTACGTCTCCCTGCCGCTGAAGTACGTGTGGTCGTACGGCAGCGAGGAGTCGATCGTCGGCGCGTAGTAGTAGCCGGTGGGTGCCTCGCCGCCGCCCGGGAACGCCTGCCCCGGCTTGATGGTGTACGGGAGTGCCGTGCCGACCCGCTGGCCGGTGAAGTCGGCCGGGTAGTCGGCCTTGTCCGGGTAGGCCACCCCGTACACCGGCACCTCGGTCTTTCCGGGCTTCGGCTTCACGACGTACCCGGAGGTCGGCGTGGTGACCCCGGCCCGGTCAGGGGTGCGGAACCATGCCTTCTGGCCGTACCACCAGATCGCCGTCCAGCCCTCGGCACGGTCGGCGACCACGGCCCGCTGAGTGGCGTTGATCTTGCTTCCCCAGTCGGCCGCGCAGTTGGTGCCGGGAGAGCCGTCGGGGTGCAGTCCGGGGTCGGAGAACAGCGGTGAGGCGGCGTCCGGCGCGGTGTGGAGCGGGACCGCGCTGCTGCCCTGGAGGGGCAGGTCGACGCCCTTCTCGCAGTCGCGGAACGCCTGCTTGTTGCTCTTGAAGTCCGCGCTGACGGTGACCAGTTCGCTCCGGGGCGACGCGGTCGGCACGGTCGGCCTGCCCAGGAGGGCCATGAAGCGGTTCCAGTCCCAGTACGGGCCCGGATCCCAGTGCATGTTCTTCGTGCCCGCCGTGCTCGTCGGCGGCACTCCGTCGTGGCCGATGATGTGCTCGCGGTCGAGCGGGATGTCGTACTGGGCAGCGAGGTGGCGCACGAGTTTCGCCGTCGACCGGTACATCTCGGGGGTGTACCACTTGGCGCCCTCGGCGGCGACGCCCTCCTGCTCGATGCCGATCGAGTGGGTGTTGAGGTACCAGTTGCCCGCCTGCCAGGCGACGTCCTTGTTCTTCACCATCTGCGTGACATGACCGTCGGCGGAGCGTACGACGTAGTGGGCCGAGGTCTGGTTGAGCGGGTTCTGGAAGATCCGGAGCGTCGTGTCGAAGTCCACCTCGGTGTCGTGCAGCACGATGAACTTGATCTTGTTGCTCTTCGCCCGGTCCGCCGTGTCGTAGTTCCCGTACGTCTCCTTGTCGGCCGGGTCACCCGTCTGCCGGTAGGCCGCGGGCACCCAGTCGCAGCCGAGGTCGCGCGGACACTCCGGCCGCACCTCCTCCGCTCCGGCCTGGGCCACCGGGGCCAGCAGGGCGACACCGAGCGCTCCCACCGTGGTCAGCGCGAGAGCGAGTCTGGTCCGTTGCTTGGACGTCATGACAACCCTTCTGGGAACCGGCGGTGGGCGCACACACTCTGTGGCGGCCGGTGATGGCGCGTCAAGTGTGGTGCGGAGCAGGCAGAACGAGCCACCGGACCAGACCACTGGCAGGTGGTCTGACCTGCGGCCGGAAAGATTGACCTGGGAGCGTGCCGGGTCCCGTTACCCGAGTTTTACGCGCCGCCCCGCGACCCGCCGGACTTGTGTGACTAATTTGCGTCGTGCGTGCCCCGGATGGCCGAGGGGTAGTGCTGGCGCGGACAGGACCGGTCCGCGTGGGCAACGCGCGGATGTACTCGGAAAGGCCGTACGCACATGGCACAGCCCTTCTCACTGCCGGACTTCTATGTTCCGTATCCGGCACGGCTCAACCCTCATGTGGAGGAGGCACGGCGTCACACCAAGGAGTGGGCGCGCGGGATGAAGATGCTGGAGGGGTCCGGCATCTGGGAGGAGAGCGATCTCGACGCCCACGACTACGCGCTGCTCTGCGCGTACACCCATCCCGACTGCTCGGCGGATGTCCTCTCGCTGGTCACCGACTGGTACGTGTGGGTCTTCTTCTTCGACGACCACTTCCTGGAGACCTTCAAGAGGACGCTGGACCGGGAGGGCGGGAAGCGGTATCTGGACCGGCTGCCCGCCTTCATGCCGATGGATCTGGCCGACGGCATGCCAGAGCCCGAGAACCCGGTCGAGGCGGGGCTCGCCGACCTGTGGGCGCGCACGGTGCCGGCCATGTCGGATGCCTGGCGGGCCCGGTTCGCCGAGAACACCGAGCACCTGCTGAACGAGTCCCTGTGGGAACTCTCCAACATGGACGAGGGGCGGATCGCCAACCCCGTCGAGTACATCGAGATGCGCCGGAAGGTCGGCGGGGCGCCCTGGTCGGCGGGCCTCGTGGAGTTCGCGGCGGATGCGGAGGTCCCGGCCCAGGTGGCCGGCTCACGGCCGCTCGGGGTGCTGCGGGACGCCTTCTCGGACGCGGTGCATCTGCGCAACGACCTCTTCTCGTACCAGCGCGAGGTGGAGGACGAGAAGGAGAACAGCAACGGCGTGCTGGTCCTCGAGCACTTCCTCGGGTGCACGACGCAGGAGGCCGCCGAGGCCGTGAACGATCTGCTGACCTCGCGGCTCCAGCAGTTCGAGAACACCGCGTTGACGGAAGTCGGCCCGCTCTGCGCCGAGAAGGGGCTGACGCCTGCCGAGTCGGCCGCCGTGTTCGCGTACACCAAGGGGCTCCAGGACTGGCAGTCCGGCGGGCACGAGTGGCACATGCGGTCCAGTCGCTACATGAACGGCGGCGGGGTGCCGGACGGGCCCGCCGATTCCGCCTGGGGCATGGCCGCCGCGTCGATCCGCTTCACCCCACGGGCGGAGACGGCCCGCCTGCGCAGCCATGCGCACGTGCCGTTCCAGCATGTCGGCCCGTCCCTGCTGCCCGAGTTCGACCTCCCGTACCCCCTCGCGCTGAGTCCGCACCTGGCGGGTGCCCGGGACCGGAACATCGCGTGGGCACGCCGGATGGGCATGCTCGACCCGGTGCCCGGACGGCCGGGGTCGCATGTCTGGGACGAGCGCCGGGCGCGCAACATCGACCTGCCGCTCTGCTCGGCGGGCATCGATCCGGACGCGACACCGGAGGAACTGGACCTGTCGTCGGCCTGGCTGGCCTGGGGGACCTACGGCGACGACCTCTACCCGGTGATCTACGGGCGTACCCGCGATCTGGCCGGGGCGTGGTCGGCCAACGAGCGGCTGCGGCTGTTCATGCCCCTGGACGGGACTCCCGTTCCCGAGCCCGTGGACCCGATGGAGCGCGGGCTCGCCGACCTGTGGGCGCGCACGGCGGGACCGATGGACGAGGCGTCGCAGCGCATGTTCCGCAAGTCGGTGGAAGACATGCTGGACAGCTGGCTCTGGGAGCTGGCCAACCAGGCGCAGAACCGCATCCCGGACCCGGTCGACTACATCGAGATGCGCCGGTTCACCTTCGGCGCGGACATGACGATGCGGCTGAGCCGGCTGTCGCACGGTGACCGGGTGCCCGCCGATGTCTACCGCAGCGGGCCGATCCGGTCGCTGGAGAACGCCGCCGTGGACTACGCGGCGCTGCTGAACGACCTCTTCTCGTACCAGAAGGAGATCGAGTACGAGGGCGAGGTGCACAACGCCGTCCTGGTCGTGCAGAACTTCTTCGGCGTGGACTACCCGACGGGGGTGTCCATGGTGCACGAGTTGATGCAGGGCCGCCTTCGGCAGTTCCAGCACGTCATCGAGCATGAACTGCCGCTTTTGTACGAGGACTTCGCGCTGGACGCGGCGGCACGCGAGATCCTCGACACCTATGTGCTCGATCTGCAGAACTGGATGGCCGGGATCCTGAACTGGCACCGCAACTGCGTCCGCTACTACGAGGCGGATCTGCGGTCGGGGACGGGCGGAGCCCCGTGGCACCTCAACGGCCCCACGGGGATCGGCACTTCGGCGGCCCGGGTGGTCTCCCTCCTGATGCCTCAGCCCGTGAATACGTAGCGTTCGCCCGCGCGAGCCTTGAAAGTCTTCTCGCCGCCGGTGAACAGGCCGCTTCGCAGGGTCAGTTCACCGGTGCGGCTCGCCGTGACGACGATCCGGGTGGCTTCACCGCCCGCCCAGGTGATGTCGACGGTGGCGCCGCCGCGCGCCCGCAGTCCCCGGACCGAGCCGTCCGGCCAGGCCGCGGGCAGCGCGGGCAGGATCTCCACGTCTCCGTACTGGCTCTGGAGCAGCATTTCGGCCATGCCCGATGTCGCGCCGAAGTTGCCGTCGATCTGGAACGGCGGGTGGGTGTCCCAGAGGTTGGGCAGGGTGGAGCTCCTCAGCTGTTCGGTGAGCATCTTGTGGGAGTGGTCGCCGTCCCTCAGCCGCGCCCAGAAGTTGATCTTCCATGCCTTGGACCAGCCGGTGCCGCCGTCGCCGCGTGCTCCGAGGGAGACCTTGGCGGCCTCGGCCCAGGGACTGCCGGGCTCGATCTGCCGTCCTGGGTGCAGGGCGAAGAGATGGGAGACATGGCGGTGGGTGTCGGCCGGGTCGTCCCGGTCGGTCTTCCACTCCTGGAGCTGTCCCCACGACCCGATACGCAGACCGGGGTCGAGCCGGTCGAGCGCCGCTTCCAGCCGGCCGCGGAAGTCGGGGGCGTCGCCGAGGACGCGGGCCGCCTCCAGGGTGCTGGTCAGCAGATCGTGGACGATCTGCTGGGACATGGCGGCGCCCGCCGTGAAGTCGCCGTGCTCCGGCGAGTAGCTGGGGGTGACGACGAGCAGTCCGTCACGGGGGTCGGGACGGAGGTTGGCCAGCCAGAACTCGGCCGCCTCCTTCATCACCGGGTAGGCGGTGGAGCGCAGATAGGCGGTGGAGCCGCCGAACCGGTAGTGCTCGTACATCTGCTGGGTGAGCCAGGCGGCGGCCTCCGGGAACCAGAAGGCGGTGGACCAGTCGTGGACACCGGTGAAGCCGTACGGGTTGGTCTCGTTGTGGACGACCCATCCGGCGGTGCCGAACATCTCCCGGGCGGTCTTCCGGCCGGGTGCGCGCAGCGCCTCCACATAGCGGTCGTAGGGAGCTGTGGTCTCGGCGAGGTTGGTGACCTCGGCGAGCCAGTAGTTCATCTGGAGGTTGATGTTGGTGTGGTAGTCCGCGGACCAGGGCGGGGTGGTGGAGTTGTTCCACACGCCCTGGAGGTTGGCGGGCAGCGAACCCGCCCTGGACGAGGCGATCAGCAGGTAGCGGCCGTACTGGAAGAAGAGCGCCTCAAGGGCCCGGTCGGCCGCGCTCGCGCCCCCCGTGTACCGGGTCAGCAACTGGTCGGTGGGCAGGTCGGGCAGATCCTGGCCGATGTCGAGGACGACCCGGCCGAAGAGCGCGCCGTGGTCGCGCACGTGCGTGTCGCGGAGCTTGGCGTACGTCTGGTCCGCGGCGGCGTCGACGGTGTCGGTGACGGCGGCGTGCGGGTCCTCGCCGCGGTAGGCGGGGTGGACGTCGGCGTAGTCGGTTCCCGCGGCGAGGACGAAGAAGGCGCTGTCGGCGTCCCGGACGGTGAGGGTTCCGTCGGCCCCCGCCGTGACGCTGCCGCCCTTGGTGCGCACCCGGATCTGGGCCTCGAATCGCAGCCCGTTGTCCTTGAGCGCGCCCCTGACGGTGAGCCGGTCCGCGGTGGCGGATGCGGTGAAGTCGCTGCGCGGCGAGGTGTGCCGCAGGGTGAAGGAGACCTGCCCCGGCCGGTCCGCGGCGAGCCGGCCGACGATCACGCCGTCGGGATGCGAGGCGAAGTACTCCCTGCTGTGCCGGACGTCGTGGTGCGTGTACGTGACGGTGGCCAGCGCGGTCGGCAGGTCGAGGGTGCGGCGGTAGGAGTCGTCGGGGGCGGCCGGTGCGTCCACCAGGTCGATGTGGAGGTCGCCGAGGACCTGGTAGGCGCCGTAGCCGCGGCGGGCCTGGCCGAGGGCGTCGGCCACGGTGTCCGGGCCGAGGGCGCCCTCCTCGTCGAGTCGCTGCTGGACGCCGGAGAGGGCATCGGGTCGCGGTGTGGTCCAGTTGCCGAAGTCGTACCCCTGGACGGAGCCCGGACCGCCCGTCCACAGGGTCTTCTCGTTGAGCGTGAGCCGCTCGGACGCCAGGGTGCCGAACACGCTCGCGCCGAGCGCTCCGCTGCCGATGGGCAGCGAGCCGCGTTCCCAGTCGGCGGCGGGGGTGCGGTACTGGAGCAGGAGTGCTGATGCCTCGGCTGCCTCGGCCGCTCCCACGGATTCATCGGATGTGACGGCGGCTGCGGCGGTCCCGGCATTTGCCGGAATTCCCAATGCCAGGGCGCTCGTTACACCGATTGCTGACTTCACTGTCGTGCGTCGCGTGATCCCGGATGTCATGCGCCCGACGCTAAAAGTCCGATGACTGTCCTGACAAGACGCATGACAAAGCCGCCTCTTGGACGGAGGCGGCTTGGGCTTGGACGGAAGCGAAAAGGGACGGGGCCCCGGCAGGGACGTTTCAGCCCTGCTGGAAGAGCTCCGCGGGGAGGGGCTTCAGCAGTGCGTACAGATCGTCGGTGATCGGCCGGTCCCAGCTGGCGATGGTGACCAGGACGCCGTCGCTGCGGTCGAACTGGACGCAGGAGATACGGCTCTCGGAGAGCTTGACGCGCCTGACGATCAGCAGGTTGTCGCCCTGCATGACCGGGGAGTCCTCGGTACCGGTCACCTCGACCGGCTCGTCGTTCTCCAGCGCGAGCAGCAGCTGGGCGACCTCGAAGGGGACCTGGCCCTCTTCGGTCTCGCGGGCGGGCGAGCCCTCGGGCAGATTGCCGATGATCATCGCCGGGCCGCGCCCGCCGAACAGGTCGTACCGCAGAAACACGCCCTGACAGGTGCCGTCGGGGGCAGGAAGCAGACCGGCGCCGAGGTTACCGGGCCAGTCCCCCGGATCCATGGCCAGGACGTCGAAGTCCGGGCCCGCGGGTGTGGCGGCGCTACGGCGGCGGAGGAAGGACATGCGGACATGTTACGTGTCCCGGCTCACGTTGCGGAGCCGGGCCCGGGCGCCGGGCGGCCGTGACCGGCGCTTTCGGGTGACGGCGGGCGGGACGGGCCGCACCTCGCACCGGTCAGGCGGACTCGGCGGCCAGTCGCTCCAGCACGCCCAGGGCCTCGGCCGCCCGCCCGTGGGGGACGAACACGTGGTCGTGGTGGTAGCCGGCGACCACGTTGCAGCTCAGACCGGCGTCCGTCAGGGCGAGGGCCACGGCAGCGGTCAGGCCGACGGCGTCCAGCGCCGAGTGGACCCGGAGGGTGATCCGGCCGGCCACGTAGTCGTGCGCCAGACCCGCCGCGTCGGCTTCCGCCTCCGGCAGGACCAGGGTCAGCCCCTCGCGCTCCCGCACCGTGACCACGGGCGAGGTGCCTGCGGGCACCACGCCGTCCGGCACCGTGGTGAACACGTAACGCCCCGGGTCGAGCTCGGGTCGCATGCTCTTCAGCAGGGTCCGCAGATCGCGCTCGCCAGTCATGGGCGCCAGGCTACGTCTGCGGCACGCGGTGCCGCTCGTGGTGGCGGGCCACCCGGGCGCGATTGCCGCAGGCCGGTTTGCACCACTCCTGTCGGGGGTGCTCCTTGAGGAAGTAGCGCACGCACCTCGGCGCGTGGCAGGCGCGCAGGGCGCTCCGGTCCGGCCCGGCGAGGAAGCCGATCGCCGCGCGGGCGAGCGTGGCGACCAGGGCCTCGGGCCCGGTGCCCGCGGCGGTGGCGGGACGGTCCGCGGCGCTCGGTTCGCCGCCTTCCGGCCACGCCAGGACCGTCACGGTGGGGACGGCCGCGGCGGCGGCGTTGAGCCGTTCCAGTGCCTCGGCGACGGGCAGCAGCCGCCGGGCGTCGGCAGGGCTCGGTTCTCCGGGGCGCACCGCGTACGCGAAGAGCGCGCGGACGGCCGCGCGCAGGGAGCGGACGGCCGCGAGGCCGGCCTCGTCGGCCTGCCAGTCGTCACCGGGGATCCCGCCCAGGGCATCGGGGTGCTCCCGCACCCACCGGGCGAGTCCCGCCGTGGTGTCCAGGTCGTCGGCGACGCCGCCCTGTCCGTCGTGGCGGATGGTGAGGGCGAGATCGAGGGCGAGCCGGGTGTCGGGACGGGTATCGGGCATGCCTCTAACGATAGCGTCGACCCCAACCGTTAGAAGCTGCCGCCCGGGCGGGCGCCGCTCAGCTCTCCGGGGGCTGCGAGCCGACGAGCCACATCGCGAAGAACTGCGCCCCTCCGCCGTACGCGTGACCGAGTGCCTTCCGCGCCCCGTCCACCTGGTGCTCGCCCGCCAGGCCGCGCACCTGAAGGGCGGCCTCCGCGAAGCGGATCATGCCGGAGGCTCCGATCGGGTTGGTGGAGAGGACCCCGCCGGAAGGGTTGACCGGCAGGTCGCCGTCGAGCTCGGTGACCCCGGACTCGGTGAGTTTCCAGCCCTCGCCCTCGGCCGCGAAGCCGAGGTTCTCCAGCCACATCGGCTCGTACCAGGAGAACGGGACGTACATCTCGACGGCGTCGATCTCACGGCGCGGGTCGGTGATGCCCGCCTGCCGGTAGACGTCGGCCGCACAGTCGCGGCCGGCCTGCGGCGAGACGAAGTCCTTTCCGGCGAACAGGGTCGGTTCGCTGCGCATCGCTCCGCCGTGCACCCAGGCGGGGGGCCGGGGCGACCGGGCCGCGCCGGTCCGGTCGGTGAGGATCATGGCGCAGGCGCCGTCGGACGAGGGGCACGTCTCGGAGTAGCGGATCGGGTCCCAGAGCATGGGTGCGGCCTGGACCTTCGCCAGGGTGATGTCCGGATCACGGATGTGCGCGTACGGGTTGAGCAGCGCGTTGCGCCGGTCCTTGTACGCGACGAGGGAGCCGACCGTGTCGGGCGCCCCGGTCCTGCGCATGTACGCGCGGACGTGCGGTGCGAAGAAGCCGCCCGCGCCGGCCAGCAGCGGCTGCTGGAAGGGGACGGGCAGCGAGAGGCCCCACATGGCGTTCGATTCGGACTGTTTCTCGAAGGCGAGGGTGAGGACGGTGCGGTGGACACGGGCGGCGACGAGGTTGGCCGCGACGAGCGCCGTCGAGCCGCCGACCGATCCCGCGGTGTGGACGCGGAGCATGGGTTTGCCGACGGCGCCGAGGGCGTCGGCGAGGTAGAGCTCCGGCATCATGACGCCCTCGAAGAAGTCGGGGGCCTTGCCGATGACCACGGCGTCGATGTCCGCCCAGCCCAGCCCCGCGTCCTCCAGCGCGCGCACGGCGGCCTCGCGGACCAGTCCGGCGATGGAGACGTCGTGCCGGGCGGAGACGTGCTTGGTCTGGCCGATGCCGACGACGGCTACGGGTTCCTCAGACATGGGCGCTCTCCCCTTCCAGTACGGCGACCAGGTTCTGCTGCAGGCAGGGGCCCGAGGTCGCGTGGGCGAGGGCCCGGTCGGACTCGCCGCGGTGGATGCGTGCGGCGGCCTCGCCGAGCCGGATGAGGCCGGTGGCCATGACGGGGTTGGCGGCGAGCGCGCCGCCGGAGGGATTCACGACGACGTCGTCGCCCAGTCCGAGCGCCCTGCGCAGCACGACTTCCTGGGAGGTGAAGGGGGCGTGCAACTCCGCTGTGTCCACGGGCCGTTCGAAGGCTCCGGCGCGTTCGGCCGCGAGCCGTGCGGACGGTGAGTCGGTCAGGTCGCGGACGCCCAGGGAGTGGGCCTCGATGCGGTGGTCGATCCCGCGGATCCAGGCGGGCCGGGAGCACAGGGCACGGGCGGTGTCCCCCGCGGCGAGGATCACGGCGGCGGCGCCGTCGCCGATGGGCGGGCAGTCCCCGGTACGCAGGGGTTGTACGAGGTAGTCGCCGGCCGGGACCGTGCCGGTGAGCTGGGCGTGCGGGTTGGCCGTCGCGGCGGTGCGGCTGCGGGCGGCGATCCCGGCCAGCTCCGGTTCGCCGGTGACTCCCTTGTCGATGAGCGCCTGTGCCTGGAGGGCGGCGAGCGCGACGGAGTCGGGCCAGAGCGGGGCGACGTAGTACGGGTCGAGCTGGCGGGTGAGGACGTCGCGGACCTCCCCGGGCGAGGACTTGCCGTAGGCGTACACGAGCGCGGTGTCCGCCGCGCCCGTGCGGATCTTCACCCATGCCTCGTAGAGGGCCCAGGCACCGTCCATCTCGACGTGCGACTCGGAGATCGGCGGGTGGGCGCCGACGCCGTCGAGGGCCATCGTGAAGGAGAACGCGCGGCCGGCGAGGTAGTCGGTGGAACCGGAGCAGGTGAAGCCGATGCTGCTCGCCTTCAGCCCGGTCGCGTCGAGGACCTGATGCAGGACGGGCATCAGCATCTCGACCTCGGAGAGTTCGTCGGTGCGCCGCCGGTGGTCGGTCTGCGCGAAGGCGACGATCGCCACGTCTCGCATCTACAGCAGCTCCTTGTACGCGTCGTAGTCGGCGTCGGGTTCGCCGGTGGGCCGGTAGTGGTCGGGGTGGCGGCTGCCCGGGGTCCAGACGGGTTCGACGCGCAGCCCCATGCGCACCTGGTCGTAGGGGATGCCCCCGATCCGTGCGTGCAGGGCGAGGTCGGCGCCGTCGAGGGCGACGTGGGCGTAGACGTAGGGCACGTCGATGGCGGCGTTCTTCGCCTTGATGTTGACGATGCAGAACGTGGTGACGGTGCCGCGCGGCCCCACCTCGACCCGTTCGTCGGTGGCGACTCCGCAGGTCGGGCAGGCGCCGCGGGGCGGGACGTAGACCTTCCGGCAGGCGGGGCAGCGTTCACCGACGACGCGCTGTCCGGCCAGCGCCTCCAGGTAGGCGCTCTGCGCGCGGCCGGGGAAGTACGTGTAGTCGAGACGGGCCGGTGCGACGATTCCGGTGACGGGGTCGGCGAACTCGCCGCTGTGCGGAGTGGGCCGCCCGGTTCCGCTCACGCCGTCGTACGGCTCGAAGCAGGCGATGTCCGTGATCGCGCCGGTGCGTTCCGGTGCCCAGCGGATGCGGACGCGCATGCCGGTACGGACCGCTTCGGGGCCGGGCGCGTCGAGGACGTGGAGCAGCGCCGTATCGGCGCCGTCGAGCCGGACGAGCACCCAGGCGAAGGGGGTGCCGAGCGGCTGGTCGCGGCGCGGTTCGGGGTTCCAGGCCCAGGTGGTGACCGTGCCGGTGGCCGCGACCTCGACGAGCTCGCCGATCTCCTCGGCGGTGACGGGGTCGTACTCGACGGGTGGGACGAGGACCTTTCCCCGGCCGGTGCGCACACCGAGGACGGTGCGTTCGCGCAGTCCGGTGAGGAAGGCGCTCTGGACGGGGCCCAGGGATCGGGTGAAGGGGAATTCGACCACCAGCGGTGCGCTGAGGACTTCGGGCACGGTTGTCTCCTTGGCTCAGGAGCGCCGGTAGACGGGCGGGCGCTTCTCGGCGAAGGCGCGGGCGCCTTCCTTGGCGTCGTCGGTGGCGAAGACCGGCCAGCCCCGCTTGAGTTCGGCGGCCAGGCCCTCGCTCTCGGTCATCTCCGCGGTCTCGTACACCGACGCCTTGACCGCCTCGACCGCGAGGGGTCCGCAGGCGTTGATCTGCTCGGCGACGAGGAGTGCCTGCTCCAGGGCGGTGCCGTCCGGCACGACCCGGCCGATCAGGCCGATGCCGGCGGCTTCCGCCGCGCTGTACGGGCGGCCGGTGAGGAGCATTTCGAGCGCGTGGGTGCGCGCGATCTGGCGGGGCAGGCGCACAGTGGAGCCGCCGATGGGGAAGAGCCCGCGCCGGACCTCGAAGAGGCCGAAGGTGGCGCCCGCTCCGGCGATGCGGATGTCGGTTCCCTGGAGGATCTCGGTGCCGCCCGCGACACAGTGGCCCTCGACGGCGGCGATGACGGGTTTGCGCGGGCGGTGGTGGCGCAGCATCGCCTTCCAGTGCAGATCGGGGTCGGCCTTCATCCGGTCCCGGTACTGCTCGCCCTCCATTCCCTTGCCCGCGAGGGCCTTGAGGTCCATGCCGGCGCAGAAGGAGCCGCCCGCACCGGTGAGGACGACGGAGCGGATCGTGTCGTCCTCGTCCGCCGCGAGCCAGCCGTCGTACAGCCCCACCAGCATCGGCAGCGAGAGTGCGTTCTTCGCCTCCGGCCTGTTCAGGGTGAGTACCAGCGTGGCGCCCTCGCGCCGCACGGTCAGGTGTTCCGTACCGCCCATTGCCTGCCTCCCGTCTCAAGACCTAGAACAGGTTGCAGTAGGAGGGGCCGCAGTTCAATAGTTTTCTGACAGTCAGTCAGATTACTTCTACGCCCCCTCTTCCCACTTGCGCCGGTCGGCGCTCTAATGACCGCCGAGTCGTCAGTCACCCCGGGGTCAGGAGGAACGGTGGAGTACAACCTTGCCGACCTGTTCGAGTCGGTCGTGGACGCCGTCCCGGACCGTGAGGCGCTCGTCTACGTCGACCACCCCGGCACCGGCGCCGAACGTCGCCTCAGTTACGCCCAGTTGGACGCGGCGGCCAATCGGATCGCCCACCATCTGATCGACGCGGGCATCCGCCCCGGCGAACATCTGGGCCTGCATCTCTACAACGGCATCGAGTACCTCCAGACCGTGCTGGCCTGCCTCAAGGCCCGCATCGTGCCAGTGAACGTCAACTACCGATACGTGGAAGAGGAGTTGGTCTACCTCTACCGGGACGCGGATCTGGCGGCGCTGGTCTTCGACGCCGAGTTCGACGAGCGGGTGACGGCCGCCGCCCCGCAGGCCACGAAGCTGCGCCACCTCCTGCGCGTCGGCGCTTTTGCGGCGGACGCTCCGGGCACCGTCGACGCCGTGCCGTTCACCGAGGCGGAGGCGGCCGGCTCGCCGGACCGCGGGTTCGCACCGCGCTCGGCCGACGACCAGTTCATCATCTACACCGGCGGGACCACCGGCATGCCGAAGGGCGTGATGTGGCGCCAGGAGGATCTGTTCTTCTCCGGGCTGGGTGGTGGCGCTCCCACGGGCGAGCCGGTGAAGACCCCCCAGGAGCTGGCCGAGCGGGTGGCCGCGGGCGGCGAGGGCATCACCTTCTTCCCCACGCCCCCGTTGATGCACGGCACGTCCACGCTCACCGCGTTCATCGGTTTCAACTTCGGCCAGCGCGTCGTCGTGCACCGCAGGTTCGTCCCGGAAGAGGTGCTGCGGACGATCGAGAAGGAGAAGGTCACGAGCGTGTCCCTGGTCGGCGACGCGATGCTGCGCCCGCTGATCGACGCGCTCAAGGGGCCCCTGAAGGGTGTCGACTGCTCGTCGATGTTCTCCGTCTCCAGTTCGGGCGCGATCATGTCGGACTCGGTCCGCGCGGAGTTCCAGGCCCTTGTGCCGACGGTGATGCTGCTCAACAACTTCGGCTCCTCGGAGTCCGGTTTCAACGGCACCGCGACGGCCGACTCGGGACCGGAGAAGGGCTTCCGGGTCCAGGTCAACTCCCGTACCGCCGTGGTCGATCCGGCGACGTACGAGCCGGTGGCACCCGGTGAGCCGGGGCGGATCGCCCAGCGCGGCCATGTGCCGCTCGGCTACTACAACGATCCCGCCAAGACCGCCGAGACCTTCTTCCGGAAGGGGGAGGAACGGTGGGTACTGCTCGGTGACATGGCGACCGTCGACGACGACGGCATCGTCACCGTCCTCGGGCGCGGTTCGCAGTGCATCAACACCGGTGGCGAGAAGGTCTATCCGGAGGAGGTCGAGCAGGCGCTCAAGGCCCATCCGGACGTGTACGACGCGCTGGTCGCCGGAGTCCCGGACGCCCGGTGGGGCAATCGCGTCGCGGCGGTTCTGCAACTGCGCGACGGAGCGGGTCCGTTGGACCTGGAAGCCGTACAGACGCACTGCCGCACCCGGCTGGCCGGATACAAGATTCCGCGCAGTGTCGTGCTCGCCGACCGCATCCGGCGGTCACCGAGCGGCAAGGCGGACTACCGGTGGGCCAAGGCGGTCGCGGCTCAGGCCTGACGGGCCGGGCGCGGGACGCCGTTTCACACCGTGCCGAAGGATCTCAGCGCCGCGACGAACTCCTCCGGTCCCGCCTCGTGCACGAGGTGTCCCACATCGATGGTCACGAAGGTGCTGCCGGGTATCCGCTCCGCCATCCAGGCGAGCTGTTCCTGGTCGACATGACTGCGCGCACCGCCGCCGATGACGAGCGTCGGCGCGGTGATCTCGGCGAGACGTTCACGTCCGGCGGGATCGGGGTCGTTGAGCTGGGCGTCGATGGACGGCACGACCGGCCAGTCGAAGTCGAGCTGCCCGTCGGGCCGTTCGGCGGGGGGCCGGGGCGGGTCCAGCGGGAGGAGCAGCGGGGCGTCCTCCAGGACGAGTCTGCCGATCAGTCCCGGCTCCCGCTCGGCGAGCAGACAGGCCGCGACGCCGCCCATCGAGTGTCCGACGACGGTGGCGCCGGAGAGATTGCGGGCCTCCAGGAACGCGTGGAGGTCGTCGCGGAAGAGCTCGAAGGAGTACCGGCCCGGCCAGTCGCTGAGGCCGTGTCCGCGGAAGTCCAGGGCGTACACCCGGTGCTCCTCGGCGAGCCGCTCGGCGACGAGCGTCCAGTCGCGGCTGCTTCCGCCCCGGCCGTGGACGAGCACGACGGGCGGGGCGGCCGGTTCGCCCAGGACGCGGTAGGCGAGCCGGATGCCCCCGGCCTGCACGCTGTGCACGTCCGGGTCGAGGAAGGCGGTGACGGTGCGGACGAAGGCGCCCGGGTCGTCGACCCAGGGGTAGTGCCCGGCACCCCGCTGCACGACGAACTCGCCGCGCGGAAAGAGGGCGGCGAGTTCCGTGGCCCGGTCGGGGCTCGGCCCCCCGTCGTACTCCCCCGCGAGAACGAGCACCGGAACGGTCAGGTCCCGCAACGCGGCGACCGTGCGCGCCGGATCGAGGGCGCCCGCGCCGTAGAAGTGCCGCTGCGCCTCGTGGCCGGTCTGCCCGGCGGCCGAAGCCGCGTGGGCCCGGGCCGCCTCGTCCCACCGTCCGTACGCGAACGGTTCGACGGCGGAGCGCACGTCGTCCACCGCGCGTCCGGCCGCGGTCTCGTCGAGCGCCGCCCGTGCCGCCGCGTACCAGGGCTCGTGACCGCGCAGCTCGGCCGCCTCGCGCCGGTCCTGCTCGGTCACCTCGACGCCGACGGCTCGGGTTCCGGGTGTGACGAGCGTGAGGGTGCGCAGGCGGTGCGGGTACCGGGCCGCGTAGAGCACCGCCAGGTCTCCCGAGGCGCAGTGCCCGAGCAGATCGATCCGCTCGTGGCCGAGGTGTTCCCGCAGGGCCTCGACGTCGTCGACGAGGCGGTCGCAGCGGTACGTCTCCGGGTCGGCCGGGGCCGGGGAGTCACCGGTGCCACGCAGATCGAGCAGGACGAGCCGCCGGGTGGCCGCCAGTCCGCCGAGGTCCCCGAGGCAGGCGCTGGCCCGCATGGGTCCACCGGGCAGGCAGACGAGCGGGCACGCCTCCGGGCCGCCCTCCCCCACGAGGTGGTAGGCGAGTTCGGTCCCGTCGTACGCACGGAAGATCGGCATGCGTGCCATCCAAACAGGCAGGCCACGCGCGCGCAGCCGGCCGGGGCGCCGGGCCGGGCGAAATGCGCGGTTCCGGACGCGCTGTCCAGGCACGTCTGCCCGTAGCGAATCAGGCGGGGCGGTGGCCGCCCCGCAGCGGCGGCGCCGCTCCCGTGCCCCGCTCCCCCGGCCCGGCCTCACGGAGCCCGGTTTCCGGCGCCCCGGCACAGCTCGACCGCGTCACCCCCCTTGCCATCCACCGGGGTGGCCTGAATTACTGCTCCCAGGGGATCGACCGAATGATCGGTCGTCCGTTCGGGAGAGGAATATGAGCATGTCGGCACTGCTGGACGCCTCGGAACGACTCGGCCGCGACGAGCTGGAGGCGTTGCAGCTGGAGCGGCTCCGCGCCACGCTGCGGCATGCGTACGACAACGTCGCCTTCTACCGGGCCGCCTTCGACAAGGCCGGGATCCGGCCCGAGGACTGCCGGACGCTCGCCGACCTCGCCCGCTTCCCCTTCACCGCCAAGGCCGATCTGCGCGAGAACTATCCCTTCGGGATGTTCGCCGTGCCGGAGGAGCAGGTGCGGCGCATCCACGCCTCCAGCGGGACCACCGGGCGGCCCACGGTCGTCGGGTACACCGACCGGGATCTGGACACCTGGGCGGACGTCGTCGCCCGTTCGATCCGGGCCGCCGGGGGCCGGCCGGGCCACAAGGTCCATGTGGCGTACGGATACGGGCTGTTCACCGGCGGCCTCGGCGCGCACTACGGGGCGGAGCGGCTCGGCTGCACGGTGATCCCCGCGTCCGGCGGGATGACCGCCCGCCAGGTACAGCTGATCCAGGACTTCCGGCCCGAGATCATCATGATCACGCCCTCCTACATGCTGACGCTCCTCGACGAGTTCGAGCGCCAGGGCGTCGATCCGCGCACCACCTCGCTGAAGGTCGGCATCTTCGGCGCCGAGCCGTGGACCGAGGCGATGCGCCGCGAGATCGAGGAGCGCTTCGCGATCGACGCGGTCGACATATACGGGCTGTCCGAGGTGATGGGCCCCGGGGTCGCGCAGGAGTGCGTGGAGACCAAGGACGGGCTGCACATCTGGGAGGACCACTTCTATCCGGAGGTCGTGGACCCGTTCACCGGTGAGGTCCTGCCGGACGGCGAGGAGGGCGAGCTGGTCTTCACCTCGCTCACCAAGGAGGCCATGCCCGTGATCCGGTACCGGACCCGGGATCTGACCCGCCTGCTGCCGGGGACCGCGCGGGTCTTCCGGCGCATGGAGAAGGTCACCGGGCGCAGCGACGACATGGTGATCCTGCGCGGAGTGAACCTCTTCCCGACCCAGATCGAGGAGATCGTGCTGCGCACGCCCTCGGCGGCTCCGCACTTCCAGCTGCGGCTGACCCGTGAGGGCCGGCTCGACGCGCTGACCGTCCGCGCGGAGGCGCGGCCGGAAGCGACACCCGAGCAGCGCACGGCCGCCGCCGCGTCCATCGCGGCGGCCGTGAAGGACGGGGTCGGTGTGTCCGTCGCGGTGGAGATCGTCGACCCCGAGACGCTGGAGCGGTCCGTGGGCAAGCTGAAGCGGATCGTGGACCTCAGGGACGCCATGCGGTGAGCGACCGCGGGCAACCGTTCGTCACTTCCACCTCGCCCGCCGTCTTGTGCACGCACGGCCGCGTATCCATACTCACTCGCAGCTCTTGTCAGGAACACACCAGGGCCCACCACCCATCGGGCCCAGATGCTCCCAGAAGGAGATCACGTGAGGATCCTGCACTCCAGTGCCCGCACCGGCATCGCGAGACGAACCGGCCTGGCCGCCGTCGCCACCGGTCTGCTCGCGGCCACCGCACTGACGCTGCCGACCGCGGAGGCGGCTGCCCCGCGGACCACCAGCGCCACCCTCGCCCAGGTCGACCAGGCCGTACTCAACGCCGACGTCGGTGGCACCGCGTGGCACGTGGACAAGGCCACGGGCAAGGTCGTCGTGACGGCCGACAGCACCGTGTCCGAGGCCGGCATCGCGAAGATCAAGAAGGCGGCGGGCGCCGACGCGGGCGCGCTGCGGATCGAGCGCACCGCCGGGAAGTTCACCCAGCTCCTGGGCCCGGGCGACGCCATCTACGGCAGCGGCTACCGCTGTTCGCTCGGCTTCAACGTCGTCAGCGGCGGTACGTACTACTTCCTCACCGCCGGCCACTGCGGCAACGTGGCCAACACGTGGTACACCAACTCCGCCCAGAGCACCCTGATCGGCGCCACCACCGGCTCCAGCTTCCCCGGCAACGACTACGCGCTGGTCCGCTACGACAACGCCTCGCTCAGCCACCCCGGCGGCTACACCGCGGCCAACGCCTACGTGGGCGAGGCGGTCAAGCGCAGCGGCTCCACCACAGGCACCAGGAGCGGATCCGTCACCGCGCTCGACGCCACCGTCCACTACAGCGGCGGCGGCACCGTCCGCGGAATGATCCAGACCAACGTCTGCGCCGAGCCGGGGGACTCCGGTGGCGCGCTGTACGACGGCACCAAGGCCCTCGGTATCACCTCCGGCGGCAGCGGCAACTGCTCCGTCGGCGGTACGACGTTCTACCAGCCCGTGCCCGAAGCGCTCGCCAAGTACAAGGTCTCCTTGTACTGACGCGGGCCGGGCCGGCCGGGGTGCGCATCCCCGGCCGGCCCGGCGACCGGCCCGAACGTCAGGACACGCCTCCGGCGAACCGGTCCCGCAGCTCACGCTTGAGGATCTTCCCGCTGGCGTTGCGCGGGAGTTCGTCCACGAACAGGACCCTCTTCGGGGCCTTGAAGTGGGCGAGCTTCTCGCGGGCGTGCTCGATCAGTTCACCCTCGGTCGCCGCGCAGCGCAGGACGACGACGGCGGTGACGGCCTCGATCCAGCGCTCGTCGGGCAGTCCGACGACCGCGGTCTCGGCGACCGCGGGATGGGTGTAGAGCGCGTCCTCGACCTGGCGGGACGCGACCAGCACACCACCGGAGTTGATGACGTCCTTCACCCGGTCGACGACGGTGTAGAAGCCCTCCGCGTCGCGCACGGCGAGGTCGCCGGAGTGGAACCAGCCGTCACGGAACGCCTCCGCGGTCTCCTCCGGCTTGTCCCAGTAGCCCTGGCACAGCTGCGGGGAGCGGTAGACGACCTCGCCCGCCGTCCCGTCGGGGACCTCCTTGCCGTCCTCGTCGACCACGCGTGCCTCGACGAAGAGCACCGGCCTTCCGCAGGAGTCCATGCGGCCCTCGTGCTCGTCGGGGCCGAGGACGGTGGCGAGCGGGCCGATCTCGCTCTGACCGAAGCAGTTGTAGAAGGCGAGGTCCGGCAGCCGTTCCCTGAGACGTTCCAGGACGGGCACCGGCATGATCGACGCCCCGTAGTACGCCTTGCGGAGCGCGCGGAGGTCGCGGGTGGCGAAGTCCGGATGGTTGGCGAGGCCGATCCAGACGGTCGGCGGGGCGAAGAGGCTGTCCGCGCGGCCGGCCTCGACCAGATCGAAGATCCGGCCCGCGTCCGGGCCGTCGAGGATGGTGTTCTCGGCGCCGACCGCGAGATACGGCAGCAGGAACACATGCATCTGGGCCGAGTGGTAGAGCGGCAACGAGTGCACCGGCCGGTCGGTGGCGGCGAGTCCGAGGGCGGTGACGGCGCTGACGTACTCGTGGACCAGCGCGCCGTGCGTCATCATCGCGCCCTTGGGCAGGGCGGTGGTGCCGGAGGTGTACAGCAGCTGGACCAGGTCGTCGGCGCCCGGCTCGCGCTCCGGCGTGAAGGGGCGGGGCGTCCCCAGCAGGTCCAGGAGCGAGTCCGGTGCGTCGCGCAGCGCGCGTACGGGGCGGGTGGCGGGGAGCCGCCCGGCGAGCCCGGGGTCGGTCAGGACCAGGGAACTGCCGGACTGGTCGAGGATGTACGTCAGATCGTCGCCGGTGAGGTTCTGGTTGACGGGGACGTGGACGAGTCCGGCCCGTGCGCAGGCGAGGTAGCCGATCAGATAGGCGTCGGAGTTGTGCGCGTACGCGGCGACCCGGTCGCCGGGGCGCAGTCCGTGCTCGCCGGTCAGGACGGCGGCGGCGGTACTGATCGCGGCGTCCAGTTCCGCGTAGGTCCAGCTCCGGTCCGCGTACCGCACGGCGGTGCGTTCGGGGGTGCGCCGTGCACTGCGGGTCACGACGCCGTCGACTGTGCTGCTGCGTACACCTGTCATGGCGTGATCCTGGGCGGCCCTGCTCCGGTGGTCAAGTACCCGGGATACCGACCAGACGGTTGACAGGTACATGGGTGTGCTGGCTGAGTGGCGCGTGGCTGCCCGGAGGACCCGGGCAATCTCCTTTCTCACCCGCACAGTTGGGAGGACCCTTTGCCCCTCCGTAATCGTCTGAGACTTCTCGCGGTCTCCGGTCTCGCCCTGTTGACCGTCTCGGCCTCGCTGCCGCCGGCCGCGGCCGGCGCCTCGCAGAGCCGGCATCCGTCGGGCGGCGGGCTGTCCGCCGTCATCCGCTACACCGAGTACGGCATCCCGCACATCGTGGCGAAGGACTACGCGAATCTGGGCTTCGGCACCGGCTGGGCGCAGGCGGCCGACCAGGTGTGCACGCTGGCCGACGGGTTCCTCACGGTGCGCGGCGAGCGCTCGGCGCAGTTCGGCACGGACGCGGCGCCCGACGGCTCGCTGTCCTCCGCGACGAAGAACCTCTCCAGCGACCTGTACTTCCGCGGGGTACGGGACAGCGGCACCGTGGAGAAGCTGCTGAAGCTGCCCGCTCCGCAGGGGCCGAGCCGTGCCGCGAAGGAGCTGATGCGCGGCTGGGCGGCCGGGTACAACGCGTGGATCGAGCAGAACCGGATCACGGATCCGGCCTGCCGGGGGGCCTCCTGGGTGCGACCGGTCACCGAACTCGACGTAGCCGTACGGGCGTTCGCGCTGGCGGTGCTCGGCGGCCAGGGGCGCGGCATCGACGGGATAACGGCGGCCCTGCCGCCCTCCGCCGCACCCGCCCCGCCCGGTGTGACGCCCGGTGAGGCGGCGGACGCCGCGGAGCGTCTGCTCTCCACGCAGAACGCGGACATGGGCTCCAACGCCGTGGCCTTCAACGGCGCGACGACGGCGAACGGACGCGGGCTGCTGCTGGGCAATCCGCACTACCCGTGGCAGGGCGGGCGCCGGTTCTGGCAGTCCCAGCAGACGATCCCCGGCGAGCTGAACGTGGCGGGCGGCTCGTTGCTGGGTTCGTCGACCGTCTCGATCGGGCACAACGCGCACATCGCGTGGAGCCACACCGTCGCGACGGGCGTCACCCTCAATCTGCATCAGCTGACCCTCGATCCGACGGACCCGACCGCCTATCTGGTGGACGGCACATCCGAGCGGATGACGAAGCGCACGGTCACGGTGCCGGTGAAGGACGGATCCCCGGTGACCCGCACCCAGTGGTGGACCCGGTACGGGCCGGTCGTCACCTCGCTCGGCGCGGGGCTGCCGCTGCCGTGGACGACGACGACCGCGTACGCGCTCAACGACCCGAACGCGACGAACATGCGCGCGTCGGACACGGCGCTCGGCTTCAGCAGGGCGCGCAGCACCGCCGGCATCGAGGCCGCGTTGCACCGTACGCAGGGACTGCCCTGGGTCAACACGGTGGCCGCGGACTCCTCCGGGCACTCCTTCTTCTCCCAGTCGCAGGTGCTTCCGCGGATCACCGACGACCTGGCGCAGCGCTGCTCCACCGCCCTGGGCAGGGCCACCTACCCCTCGTCGGGACTCGCGGTGCTCGACGGGTCGAGGAGCGACTGCGCGCTCGGCTCCGATCCGGACGCCGTGCAGGCCGGCATCTTCGGCCCGGGGCGCATGCCGACGCTGAAGGACACCTCGTACGTCGAGAACTCCAACGACAGCGCGTGGCTGACGCACGCCGCGCAGCCGCTGACCGGCTACGAGCGGGTCTTCGGCACGATCGGCACGACGCGGTCCATGCGGACGCGTGGGGCGGTCGAGGACGTGACGGCCATGGCGGAGAAGGGGCGGCTGACGGTGGCGGACCTCCAACGCCAGCAGTTCGCGAACCGGGCGCCCGCCGGTGATCTGGTCGCCGCCGACCTGGCGGACGCCTGTGCGGCGCTGCCGGGCGGGGTGGCGACGGGCAGCGACGGGACACCCGTCGACGTCTCGGCCGCCTGCCCCGTCCTGCGGGACTGGGACCGGAGCGTGAACACCGACAGCCGGGGCGCGCTGCTGTTCGACCGCCTCTGGCGCAAGGCCGCGGCGGTGCCCGCGGCCCAGCTCTGGAAGGTGCCCTTCTCCCCCGGTGACCCGGTCCGCACACCGCACACCCTCAACACCTCGGCTCCGGGCGTCACCGCGGCGCTCGCCGACACGGTGAAGGAGCTGCGGGCCGCCGGAATCGCTCTGGACGCGCCGCTCGGCGGGCACCAGTTCGTCGTACGGAACGGCAAGCGCGTGCCGGTCGGCGGCGGTACGGAGTCGCTGGGCATCTGGAACAAGACCGAGCCCGTGTGGAACGCGGCGGCCGGTGGCTACACCGAGGTGTCGGCCGGCTCCAGCTACATCCAGGCGGTCGGCTGGGACGGCAGCGCGTGCCCGGTGGCGCGCACCCTGCTCACGTACTCCCAGTCCTCGAACGCCCGGTCGCCGCACTACAGCGACCAGACGGAGCTGTTCTCCGGTGAGCGCTGGGTGACGTCGCGCTTCTGCGAGAAGGACATCGCCCGCTCACCGGAACTGCGGGTGCTGCGGGTGCGCGAGGGCCGGTAGCCGTTCGCCGTTGGTGGGGGCCTGTCCGGTTCCGGACCGACGGGCAGGCCCCCGGGTCCCGCGCCGCTCGCCGCGCGCGGGCGAATTCACTTGCGGACCGGCTGTCCGCTCGTCCAGCCTGACGTCATGAGCTCTCAGCACGACCCCGCCCCCGGATCCACCTCGCCCGGGGCGAGGGAGTACGTCACCACGCCCGTCACCGCCGGTCTCCTGCGCGGCGCGATCGATCTGGAACACACCGAGCGCGGTGTCCTGCCGCACCGGTTGCCGGCCTGGGCCCGCGCACAGTTCCCCGACGGCCAGGTGGCCATGGCGGAGTCCCAGCCCTCCGGTGTCCGGGTGGTGTTCCGCACCCGCGCCACCGTCGTCGAACTGGACACGCTCCGTACGAAGATGGCCTACCGGGGCGCGCCGCCCCGCCCGGACGGGGTGTACGACCTGCTCGTCGACGGCCGCCCGGCCGGGCGGACCGACGCGACCGGCGGCAACGTCCTGCTGGTGGACATGGCCACCGGTGCCATGGAGGCCCAGGCCGGACCGGTCGGCACCATCCGTTTCGACGGTCTGCCCGGGCGGTCGAAGGTCGTCGAGATCTGGCTGCCCTGGAACGAGATCACCGAGCTGATCGAGCTGCGCACCGACGCCCCCGTGGAGGCCGTTCCGCTGGAGGGCCGCACGGTGTGGCTCCACCACGGCAGTTCGATCAGCCACGGTTCCGACGCGGCGAGCCCCACCACGACCTGGCCGGCGCTGGCCGCCTCGCTCGGCGACGTGGAACTGATCAACCTCGGTCTGAGCGGCAACGCCCTGCTCGACCCGTTCACCGCCCGCGCCCTGCGGGACACCCCCGCCGACCTGCTCAGCGTCAAGATCGGCATCAACCTGGTCAACAGGGACCTGATGCGCCTGCGCGCCTTCACTCCGGCGGTCCACGGCTTCCTCGACACGATCCGCGAGGGGCATCCCACCGCGCCGCTGCTGGTCGTCTCGCCCATCCTGTGTCCCATCCACGAGGACACTCCGGGCCCCTGCGCTCCGGACTTCAGCGACATCGGCGAGGGCAGGCTCCGGTTCGTCGCCGCGGGCGACCCAGCGGAAACGGCCGCCGGAAAGCTGACGCTCAACGTCATCCGGGACGAACTCTCCCGCATCCTGAAGCAGCGGGCGGCCGACGACCCGAACCTGTACTACCTCGACGGCCGCGAGCTCTACGGGGAGGCGGACTTCGCGGAGCTGCCGCTGCCCGACCAGCTCCACCCGGACGCCGCAAGCCACCGCCGCATCGGCGAACGCTTCGCGGCGCTGGCCTTCGGCGACGGCGGCCCGCTGGGCGGACCGGGCGGGCATCCGCAGGCGGACTGACGAGGGGTCACATCGCGCGGGTGTGTCCCTCCCAGTACGGCTCGCGCAGGCGACGCTTGTAGAGCTTGCCGTTGGGGTCGCGGGGCATCGCGGCGACGAAGTCGACGCTCTTGGGGCGCTTGTACCCGGCGAGCCGTTCCGCGCAGTGGCCGAGGATCTCGGCGGCGAGTCCGTCGCCGGGCTCCCGTCCCTCGGCCGGTTCGACGACCGCCTTGACCTCCTCGCCCCAGTCGGCGTGCGGGATGCCGAAGGCCGCCGCGTCGGCGACCGCGGGGTGGGTGAGGAGGGCGGCCTCGATCTCGGCCGGGTAGATGTTGACGCCGCCCGAAATGATCATGTCGATCTTGCGGTCGCGGAGGAAGAGGTAGCCGTCCTCGTCGAGGATGCCGAGGTCCCCCACGGTGAAGAAGTCGCCGATGCGGTTCTTCGCCGTCTTGCTCTCGTCCTTGTGGTAGCTGAAGCCGCCCGTGCTCATCTTCATGTACACGGTGCCGAGTTCACCGGCCGCGAGGCGGTTGCCCTCGTCGTCGAAGACGGCGAGTTCGCTGATGGGCCAGGCCCTTCCCACGGTGCCGGGCTTCTTCAGCCACTCGTCCGCCGTGGCGAACGCGCCGCCGCCCTCGCTCGCCGCGTAGTACTCCTCCACGCACCGTCCCCACCAGTCGATCATGGCGCGCTTTACGTGGTCCGGGCAGGGGGCGGCCCCGTGGATGGCGTGCCGCATGGCCGACACGTCGTACCGCTCCCTCACCTCGGTGGGAAGCGCGAGCAGGCGGTGGAACTGGGTCGGGACCATGTGGGTGTGGGTACAGCGGTGTACGTCGATGGCCCGCAGCATCTCTTCCGGGGCCCACTTGTCCATCAGGACGAGCGGGTGGCCGATGTGCAGGGAAGCGCCCGCGAACTGGAGTACGGCCGTGTGGTAGAGCGGCGAGCAGACCAGGTGGACGTTGCCGTCGAAGGGCCTGATGCCGAAGATTCCGAGGAAACCGCCGAGGTGACTCTCCTCGGGGAGCCTGCCGGACAGCGGCCTGCGGATCCCGCGCGGCCGGCCCGTGGTGCCCGAGGTGTAGTTCATGACCCAGCCCAGGGTGCGGTCCCCGGGCGGACTGTCCGGCTGTCCGTCGAGCAGTTCCTCGTACGGGCGGAATCCTTCCGCCCCGCCGACGGCGAAGCGGTGGCTCGCGGGGAGTCGCGCCTCGTCGGCCGCGGCGGTGGCGGCCTCGGCGAAGCGCTCGTGGGCGATCAGCACCTTCGCGCCGGAGTCGGAGACGATCCAGGCGATCTCCGGGCCGACGAGGTGGTGGTTGACCGGGACGAGGTAGAAGCCGGCCTGGGTGGCGGCCAGGTAGGCGGCGAAGAACTCGGCGCCGTTGGGCAGGACGACGGCGAACGCGTCGCCCCGGCGCATGCCCGCGGCGCGCAGTCCGTGGACCATACGGTTGGCCGCGGCGTGCAGCCGGCCCGCCGTCCATTCCTCGCCGTCGGGTGCGACGAGGACCGTACGGTCCGGATCGGCGGTGGCCTGGGCCCAGAAGCCGTTGGGTGGCTGGTTCACCGGTCGCTCCGTCCTGCGATGCGGTTGATGCGGTCCACGGCGCGTTCGAAGCCGCGGGTCAGGTCGTCGAAAACCGCCTGCACACTCCGTTCGGTGTTCATCGATCCGACGATCTGGCCGACCGGTGTGCCGAGCAGGGACCCGACCTCGTACTTCTGGATTCTCGACACGGCGTCCGCGACGAGGAGGCCCTGGAGCGGCATGGGCAGGGTGCCGGGTCCCGCCTGGTCGTCCCAGGCATCGGTCCATTCGGTGCGCAGCTGACGCGCGGGCTTCCCGGTCAGCGCGCGGGAGCGGACGGTGTCGCCGGAGCCCGCTTCGAGGAGCTTCCGGGTCAGTGCGCGGGAGTGGAGGTCGGCTTCCTCGGTGGTGAGCCAGAGGGAGCCGAGCCAGACGCCCTGGGCGCCGAGGGCGAGTCCGGCGGCGATCTGTTCGCCGCCGCCGATGCCCCCCGCGGCGAGCACGGGAAGGGGGCCGACGGCATCGACGACCTCGGGGACCAGCACCATGGAGGCGATCTCGCCGGTGTGGCCGCCCGCTTCGTATCCCTGGGCGACGACGATGTCGATGCCCGCCTCGGCGTGGCGCCGGGCGTGCTTGGCGCTCCCGGCGAGAGCGGCTACCAGGATGTCGTGCGCGTGGGCGCGGGCGATGACGTCGGCGGGCGGGGAGCCGAGGGCGTTGGCGAGGAGTTTGATCGGGTAGTCGAACGCCACGTCGAGCTGGTTGCGGGCCACTTCCTCCATCCAGCCGGTGATGCGCCACCCCGACGCCTCGCCCTCGGCCAGTTCGGGTACCCCGTGTTTGGCCAGGGTCTCCTGGACGAACCGGCGGTGCCCCTCCGGGATCATCGCCTCGACATCGGCCTCCGTCACCCCCTCCACCTTCTTGGCCGGCATGACGACGTCGAGGCCGTACGGCTTGCCGTCCACATGGGCCGTCATCCAGTCGAGGTCGCGCGCCAGGTCGTCGGGGGCGGTGTAACGCACCGCTCCGAGTACACCGAGTCCGCCCGCTCTGCTGATGGCCGCGGCCACTGCGGGGAACGGCGTGAAGCCGAAGATGGCGTGCTCGATCCCCAGATTCCTGCTCAGCTCCGTCTCCATGGGCGGCAGGATGCCGCAGCGGAGCGGGCGAGGGAAGAGCTTTTCTGACGCCATGTCAGATTCTTTGTTCCGCCAGGGGCGTACGGGGCGCCGGAGGTGACAGTAATCTCTGCGGCGGCAGGAAGTTTCACTGCCGGACGAGATTGAGAAAGTTACTTTCACGCAGGTGCATCTACAGGGTGGGAGAGGGGTTCCGGATGACCGAGGACGCGAGGGAAGCGACGGACGCGGGAATCAGCCGCAGGAGGCTGGGCGGCGGGATACTGGCACTGGGCGGCGCGCTCGCCCTCGCCCCGATCCCCTTCGCGGGGACGGCGGTCGGCGCGCAGCGGAACGCGGGAGCGTCCGGCGTACTGGCGTCGGACCCACGGGCGGAGGCCGGTACGGGCATGGGATCAGGTTCGGGGTACCCCACGCTGCGACGCGGTTCCGCCGCGCGCGCCGGACTGCTGCAGGAACCGCTGGACCAGCTCGTCGCCGATGCCGAGACCTACCTCGCCGACTCCCCCAAGCACCCCTGGTACGCGGGCGCGGTGCTGCTCGCCGGACGGGGCGGGACGGTGGCGCTGCACCGTCCGATCGGCAAGGCGGTGCGCTACGCCGCGTACGACGAGAAGACCGACAGCGGGGTGGAGTTCCCGGCGGACCAGCAGATCCCGATGGCCGAGGACACCGTCTTCGACCTGGCGTCGGTCTCGAAGCTGTTCACCTCGATCCTGGCGGTGCAGCAGATCGAGCGGGGCGCGCTGGAGCTGGAGGCGACCGTCGCCTCGTACCTTCCCGACTTCGCGGGCGGCGGCAAACAGGACGTCACGATCCGTCAGCTGCTCACGCACACCTCGGGCTTCCGCGCCTGGATCCCGCTCTACAAGGAGCCGACCCGGGAAGGAAAGCTCCAGCTGCTGTGGAAGGAGGTACCGGCCAGTGCGCCGGGTACCGCGTACCTCTACTCCGACCTCAACCTGATCTCGCTCCAGCTGGTCCTGGAGAAGCTCACCGGCCGCACCCAGGACGTCCTGCTCCGCGAGGAGATCACCGCTCCGCTCGGGATGCACCGCACCCGGTACAACCCGCCCGCCTCCTGGAAGCCGAAGATCGCCGCTACCGAGGACGCCAGGCTGCCCTGGTCCGGTCTGGACCGCGGACTCGTATGGGGCGAGGTCCACGACGAGAACGCGTTCAGCCTCGACGGGATCGCGGGTCACGCGGGCGTCTTCTCCTGCGCCTGGGACCTGGCGATCCTCGCCCGTACGCTCCTCAACGGCGGCGTCTACGGCAGGTCCCGCATCCTGTCCGAGGACTCGGTGGAACTGCTGTTCACCGACTTCAACACCGCGTTCCCGGGGGACGAGCACGGTCTCGGCTTCGAGCTCTACCAGCACTGGTACATGGGCGCGATGGCCACACCGCGCAGTGCGGGGCACACCGGCTTCACGGGGACCAGCCTGGTCCTGGACCCGACGACGGACTCCTTCCTCATCGTCCTCGGCAACTCGGTCCACCCGGTGCGCAGCTGGCGGTCGGGAAGCGCGCCCCGGGTGGCCACCGCCAACCAGATGGCGCGGGCCGTCGCCGTGTCCCCCGCCGCGGGACGCACGGCCTGGTTCTCGGGAATGGCGAGCACCACGACCGCCACGCTGTCCCTGCCCGCGCTGCGGCCGGTTTCGGAACGGGTCCGGCTGAGCTGCGCGCTGTGGTGGGACACCGAGCCCGGCTCCGACGGGCTGTACCTGGAGGCGTCGGCGGACGCGGGGACGAGCTGGCAGCCGGTGCCGTTCACGACGCAAGGCCTGGGCGGGGAGCACGGATCGGCTCCCGAACCGCACCCGACGGGCACCGTCTCCGGGTGGTCGGGCCGGGTCTGGCACCGGCTCGACGCGGACCTGGCGTCCTGGCGCGGGACGGAGGTGCGGCTGCGCTGGCGGTACGCCACGGACCGTCTGTACGTGGGGCGCGGTGTGTACGTGGACTCCGTCCGGGTCGAGGACGGTGAGCGCACGCTATTCAACGAGGCGCGACCGAGCGACGCGCGGCGCATCGAAGCCGTGGGATGGACGGCGTCGGCCGACTAGGGTCTTTCGTTTGGATCAGGCCGGATCAGGGAGCGGGGCACGACCGGGCCCCGCCCGGCGACGGGGATGCGGGCCCTGCCTGCGGGCCCGCGCCCTCACGCCACCGGCTCGGGCGTCTGCGCCGGTACCGTCACCGGTGCCGGCGCCGTCGACTCCCGTACCACCAGGCGGGGGCGGATCAGCAGGGAACGTCCGGCCACGGGCGCCGAGTCGATCCGCGCGCGCAACTGCTGGAAGGTCTCCGCCGCCATCTCCGTCAGCGGCTGGCGGACCGTGGTGAGCGGCGGTTCGAAGAGATCGGCGAGCAGGATGTCGTCGAAGCCCACCACCGAGACGTCCTGCCCGGCGGTGCGCCCGGCGTCCTTGGCGCCCCGGCAGATACCGATCGCGCACATGTCGTTGATCGCGACGAACGCGGTGGGTGGCCGGGGCCGGGAGAGGAGCTCCCGGGCGGCTCTGCGTCCCAGCTCGGCGGCGTCCTTGTCACCGAACTCGGTCGTATCGGCGCCCGGCCAGACGATCGCGTCGGCCGGGTCGAGACCCGCCGACTCCAGCGCCGCCCGGAAGCCGCGCAGGCGCTCGCGCCGGTTGACGCTGTTGACGGAACCCGAGACGAACGCCAGCCTCCGATGGCCGAGTTCGATGAGATGACGCGTGGCGAGCTCGGCGCCCATCGCGTTGTCCACGCTGATGCTGGCCAGCGACGGCGGGTCCCCTGCCTGCGCCGTGCGGTCGAAGGCGACCATCTTCAGGCCGCGGCTGAGCAGCGGCGCCACGTGGTCGAGCGAGGGCAGTGAGGAGCAGAGCACCACTCCGCTCACCCCGTCCGCGAGCAGTTCCTCGCCGTACTTGAGCTCGCGGGCCGGGTCGCGCTCACTGTTGCAGAGCAGCACGTGATAGCCCTCGGCGAGCGCGATCGCCTCCAGCTCGCGGGCGAGGGAGCCCCAGAAGGGGTTCGCCACGGACGGCACGATGAGACCGATGACCTTGATCCGGCCGGTGCGCAGCATCCGTGCCGCCCGGTTCGGCCGGTAGCTGAGCTGTTCAATGGCCTGTTCGACGCGGGCCAGGGTGGCCGCTTGCATACGGTCGGTACGCCCGTTGAGGACGTTGGAGACCGTGCTGGCGGATACCCCTGCCGCCGCCGCGACCTGATGGATCGTTACCCCGCTCATGCCACCTCCGGTTCGGAACGCACTACGACTCTAGTGTACCGATTTACTGAACTCACTCCACCGGTACACCCGTTAACATCCCTGAAAATTCTTGTGCATCAGCTGTTGACGTCACTCTCACGGCGTTCTTAGCATCAGTGCATCGATTTACCAGCGCTTCCCAGCCATACCTGGGGTGACATGACTGGATCGATCCACTGCCTCCACCTCAAAAGGGGTGTCCCATGGAACTGAACAGACGATCGGTGCTCGCTGTCATCGGCGCCGGCACCGCTGCCGCCCTCACGGGTTGCGGCACCGGCTCCACCACGTCCGGATCTGCCGACGGTCCGGCCGAGGGCGAGATCACGCTGCTCACCCCGATCTTCGAAGGCTCGGACGGCAAGACCCTGCTGGAGGAGAAGATCCTCGGCGGGTTCCGGAAGAAGTATCCGGACGTCAAGGTGAACGTGGACTACACCACGTACGCCCAGCTCAACGAGAAGATCACCACGGGCCTCGCGGGCGGGCTGCTGCCCGACGTGCTCATGATGGGTGTCGGCTGGATACCCCCGTTCGCCGCCAAGAAGGCGATCGCCGAGCTCCCGGAGAAGCTGGCCACCGCGCACGACTACGAGGAGCGGGTGCTCGACCCGTCGCGGCACGACGGCAAGCTGTACGCCCTGCCCGTCGTCCTCGACACCCGCATCGTGGTCTACCGCAAGGACCACTTCGCCGAGGCCGGCATCAAGAAGACCCCGGCCACCTGGGCCGAACTGCGCGCGGTCGCGAAGCAGCTGACGAAGGACGGCCGGGTCGGTTTCGACCCGTTCTCCATCGACCTGCGCCAGTGCTGGGAGACCTTCCTCTTCGCCAACGGCGGTCAGCTGTTCAGCGAGGACGGCAAGAAGGTGCTGTTCACCGACTCCCGCGGGGTCGAGGCGCTCCAGTTCTTCAAGGACCTGGTCAAGGACGGTTCGGCCGACTACTCCAAGAAGACGGACGCCGGCTCGCCGTCGAACGTCCAGACCGGCAAGGCGTCGATGATGATGTCGACCAGCGCCCTCTGGAAGCAGGTCTCCGAGCAGAACCCGGAGCTGATCGAGGGCGACAAGCTGGGTGCGTTCATCCTCGCCAACCGCCGGCCGGCGATGCTCCAGGGCGGCACGCTCGTCTCCCGCTCCGCAAGCTCCAAGCACCCCGCGGCGGCCCTCGCGCTCGTCGAGTACCTCGCGACCCCCGAGTCGATCCTCGGTGCGGCCGAGCAGCGCGGTTCGGTCCCCGGCCTGCGGGACCTCAACGACACGGGCTACGTGAAGGAGAACCAGTTCGTCGATCTCTCGCTGCAGAGCCTGGAGCACGCCGTCTCCGAGGGCGGCACCGCGGCCTGGATGGAGATCCGCGAAAAGATCAAGCCGACGCTGGAGCCCGCGATCGTGGGCAACCAGTCGGCCAAGGACGCCATCGCGGAGCTCGGCCGCCTCGCCGAGGCCGCGATCGGCCGGATGTAAGGACCCGTACCTGTGGGAGCGACATCCGTGGTGAAGGCACGGCCCGCGCGGCCTCCTTCACTCCCTGAGAAAGCGGCGCCGAAACGCACGGGCCGGACCCCCATGGGTCCGGGCCGGCGCAGGCGCCGGGCAGGCATGCTCATGGTGGCGCCCGCGCTGCTGCACGCCTCGCTGTGGATCGGTCTGCCGGTCGTGGC
This sequence comes from Streptomyces sp. NBC_00234, assembly GCF_036195325.1. NCBI lineage: Bacteria > Bacillati > Actinomycetota > Actinomycetes > Kitasatosporales > Streptomycetaceae > Streptomyces > Streptomyces sp. NBC_00234. Next base: position 406,381 of record NZ_CP108101.1, read on the forward strand.
CTCGGTGGCCCTGGCCTTCACGAAGTACGACGTGCTGACGGCGCCGCAGTTCGTGGGCCTGGACAACTTCCGGGACATGCTGGACGACGCGGTCTTCCGCAAGTCCATCGTCAACACCATCATCTACACCTTCTTCACCGTGCCGTTCGGCATGCTGCTGGGACTGCTGCTGGCACTGGCCCTGCACACCGGCCTGAAGGCGCGCGGCATCTTCCGTACCGCGGTGTTCCTGCCGCAGGTCACGGCGACCGTCGCGATCGCCCTCGTCTGGCTGTGGATCTACAACCCCGGCAACGGGCTGCTCAACGCGCTGTTGTCGTTCCTCGGCATCGACGGTCCCGCCTGGCTCTCCTCGACCACCTGGGCGATGCCCTCGGTGATCCTGGTCGGCGTCTGGCAGGGCATCGGCATGAAGATGCTCATCTATCTGGCCGCGCTGCAGTCCCTGCCGAAGGAACTGTACGAAGCGGCGTCCGTGGACGGCGCGTCCAAGGTGCGGCAGTTCTTCTCGATCACGCTGCCCCTGCTGAAGCCCGCCACGTTCTTCGTGCTCATCACCTCGATGATCAGCGCGTTCCAGTCGTTCGACCAGATCTACATCCTCACCGACGGCGGCCCGGCCAACAGCACCACGATGATGACGTACGAGATCTACAAGTCCGCCTTCCGGGAGTTCCGCGTCGGGTACGCCTGTGCGCAGTCACTGGTGCTGTTCGTACTGCTGATGGGCTTCACCCTGGTGAACCGGCGGATCATGGGAGGCACCCGTGGCCACAGCTGAGATCCACGCACGGCGCAAGCCCGTCTCCATCGGACGGATCGCGCTCTATGTGACGCTCTCCGTGATCTCCCTGCTGATGGTGGTGCCGTTCGTCTGGATGGTGCTCACCTCGCTCAAGACGCCGGTGGAGATCGCCTCGCAGGACGCCGGACTGCTGCCGGAGCACTGGGAGTTCGGGAACTATCTCGACGCCCTGAAGGCGGCGCCGTTCGCGACGTACGCCCGCAACAGCTTCATCATCGCGATCAGCCACACGGTGCTCAACGTGCTCGTGGCGTCGATGGCGGGTTACGCGCTGGCACGGATCAAGTTCCGCGGCAGCGAGGTGATCTTCTACCTCTTCATCGCGGCGCTGATGATCCCGACGTACACCAAGGTGCTGCCGGAGTTCCTGATCGTCCGCTTCATGCCGCTGGCCGGCGGGAACGACATCCTCGGCCAGGGCGGCAGCGGGTGGCTGGACACCTGGTGGGCGCTCATCATCCCGGGCGCGGTCACCCCGTTCGCGGTCTTCCTCTTCCGGCAGTTCTATCTGGACCTGCCGGTGGAACTGGAGGAAGCCGCGCGACTCGACGGGCTGGGCGAGTTCCGCATCTACGCCCGGATCATGACGCCGCAGGTCAAGCCCGCGCTCACCACGGTGGCGCTGCTGACCTTCGAGTCCTCGTGGAACAACTTCCTCTGGCCGTTGCTGGTGACCCGCACCGACAGTCTGCGGGTGATCCAGGTGGGGCTCTCCGTCTTCAAGACGGAGAACGGCACCCAATGGCACTTCCTGATGGCCGGCACCACGCTGGCCACCCTGCCGATGGTGCTGCTCTTCCTCATCGGACAGCGCTACTTCGTGCAGGGCTTCGCAACCGCCGGTCTCAAGTGACCGGTGCCGGTCCTCCTGCGACCGGCACATTTAATGATCGAAAGGGCTTCACCCATGTCTGCTGATCTCAACGGCTCCCGCGCACTGGTGACGGGGGCGGGCCACGGCATCGGCCGTGCCATCGCCGTCGCCCTTGCCGAGGCCGGCGCCGATGTCGCCGTCCACTACCACTCCTCCGCCGACGAGGCCGCGCAGACGGTCTCCGCGATCGAGGCACTGGGCCGCAGGGCGAAGGCGTTCAAGGCCGACGTGACGGTGACCTCCGACGTGGACCGCCTCGTCGAGGAGGCGGCCGGCTTCCTCGGCGGCCTGGACGTCCTCGTCTGCAACGCCGGTCATCTGATCGGCCGCGCGAAGATCGCCGAGATGAGCGACGACCACTTCGAGCAGGTCGTCTCCGTCAACCTGACCTCGGCCTTCCGTACGGTGCGGGCCGCGCTCCCCCACCTCACGAAGTCGGCCGCCGGCCGCATCATCACGATGTCCTCGCTCGCCGCGCACAACGGCGGCGGCCCCGGCTCGGTCGCGTACGCCGCCGCCAAGGCCGGCATCCGCGGTTTCACCAAGGGCCTCGCGAAGGAGCTGGCCGGCACGGGCGTCACTGTCAACGCGGTCGCTCCGGGCTTCATCAAGGGCACCGCCTTCCACGACACGTTCACGGCGCCCGAGGCACAGCAGTCCATGGAGGCCGGCATCCCGGTCGGCCGGGCCGGCACCCCCGAGGACGTCGCGTCCGCGGTCGTCCACCTGGCCTCGCCGGCGTCCGGATTCCTCACGGCCACCACGGTCGACATCGACGGTGGCGTATGGCCGCGTTGAGGCGGATCGCGCGCGAGCGCGGCGGCTGGTGGCACGCGTACGTCTGCCCCGCGCACGGGGTGGAGCTCGACCACGGCGACCTGCTCGCCGGGGTCTTCCCGGACGGCGGTGCGCGGTGCGCGCACGGCTGCCGGGTGGACGACGAGGCGGTGCGCGGCGCCTGGCTGGTGCTGTCGCACCAGGCGTGGGCGCGGCACCTCCGGGTGCTCGCCCACCGGGGCGAGCGCGTGGAGACGGTCGCGCGGCTCGTCGAGTACGCCGGTCTGTACGCGGAACTCGCCACCGGACGGCACGGCGAGGCGCAGACCTGGATGCTGCGTGGCCGGCTCTTCCACCAGGCACTGACCGACGCCATCTGGGCGGTGAACATCGGGCACACGGTGATCACGCTCGCCGAGAAGGGCACGGACGAACTGCACGCGGTCCTTCCGCTGCTGGACGAGCTGGAGCGGGCGGCACTGGACGCCCGCGACGTGCTGACCGGTAAGGGCCAGCTCGCGTCGAACTACACCGCGTGGCTCAACGCGGCCGGTGTCGCGGCGAGCCGGGCGGCCTCGGCCGTCCGCGGCCGGGACTGGGACGGCGGCGAGCGGTGGCTGGAGGGCGACCACGGGCTGTACGCGCATCTGCGGGTCGCGGTGGCCGAGGACGGCTGGGAGTGGGAAGGCAGCACCTACTACCACGGGTTCGTACTGCGGGCCGCGCTGCTCGCGCTGCGCTCCACCGACCCGGCGGACATCCCGTCCGACGTGGTGGACGTGCTGGCCGGGATGACGGACGTCCTGGCGACGATCGCGACGCCGGGCGGCATCCTGCCCGCGCTCCACGACGGGCCGTATCTGCGTGACCCGCTGGCCCTGGAGTGGCTGGAACTGGTGGCACTCGCACAGCAGTTGGTGCCCGCACCGGCGCTGGAAGCGGTGGCGGCACGGGCCCGTGCCGAGCTCGGTGCGGCGGACGACGGGCTCGACGGCGAGCTGGGCGGCTGGTTCGCCGGCCCGCCCCGCGACGGACGTCCGTCCCCCGCCCCGGTCACGGTGTTCGCGCAGGCCGGATACGGCGTGCTGCGCGGCGCGGGCATCCACGCCCTGCTGGACTTCGGTCCGCACGGCGGCTCGCACGGCCATCGGGACAAGCTGTCGCTGTACCTGTACGGGGACACCACCCCGTGGCAGCCCGATCCGGGCCAGGTGCCCTACGCGCACGCGGAGTTCCGAGATCTGTACGCCTCGACCCTCGCCCACCCGACGTTCCGGGTGGACGGCGCCGAACAGGCCGAGTGCACGGGCACGCTGCTCGCCTCGGACGCCGGCTCGGTGACCGCCGAGGTGACAACGGCGTACGAAGGGGTGCGGGCGGTCCGGCGCATCGCCCTCGGTAGCTGCTATCTGGTGGACCTGCTGACGGTGACGGGGCAGGAGTCCCGCCGTGTCACGGCGCAGCTGCGCCCCGGCACCGCGCTGGATGTCCAGCTACAGGCCGAGGGTCCGGTGCGCACCACCTGGTACGGCGAGGAGACCCTGCACGGCTGGCACACGCACACGAGCGGCGTGCCGGTGCGTCCGGTGACGGCACCGGGCCCGGGACCGGCCGACGACCCCCAGCGGACGCGGACCCGGGTCGACTTCAACGCCGACGCCGATCGGGTCATCTTCGCCTCGGTCTACCAGGCGGCGTCCGCGGGACCGGCGGTGAGCGCGGTACGGCTGGACGGCGAGGAGCTGACGGTGCAGCTGGCGGACGGCACCGCGGCACGATTCAGGACGGAGGGCTGACCCTTGCTGCTGTCGGCGACCCCGCCACCCGGAGCGCGCCCCGCCCAGGAGACCCGGCTGTACGAGGAGGCGGCCCGTCATCACGGGCTGACCCCTCCCCGTACCCACCCCCTGGCCAGCATCACCTGGCTGGGTCCGGCGGCCTCCAACCCGGCGCTCGCCTACCGGGTCGGCGGCGACCGGGCCCATCTGACGGAGAGCATCCGCTGGATCGAGGCGGCGGTCAGGCTGCCGCACTGGGGCAAGGCCCATATGCCCGACCACGATCTGGACGCGGGCTGGCTGCTGCACCATCTGTCGCTCGTCCACCGGTGGATCGGCGACGACCTGCCGGACGGGCTGCGGGCGCTGCTGCGGTACAAGCTGCTGCTCCAGGGCCGGCGGATGTACGAGTTCGCGGTGGCGAGCGAGGGCCGCTGGTGGTCGTCCTCGTACTGGCAGAACCACAACTGGATCTGTTACGCGGGTCTGGCGACGGCCGGTTACGTGCTGGGCAAGGAGGAGTGGACCGAGCGTGCCAAGGACAACCTCGGCCGGGTCCTGGACCTGATGCCCGAGGACGGCTCGCACGCCGAGGGCGTCGTGTACTGGCGCTACGGGGTCCCGTTCCTGGCGGCCCACCTGGACCTCCTCCAGGAGGCCGAGGGCATCGACTGGTGGGGGCGGGGCGGTTTCCTCTCCCGGACCTTCCGCTACCGGCTCCACCAGACGGCTCCTGGCTTCGCCTTCAACATCGACCACGGCGACTGTCACGACCGGCGCAGCGGCCACAGTGCCGGGCTCTACTACCGTCTGGCCGCGCAGTACGGCATCGGCGAGGCCCAGTGGATGGGTGATCTGGCCTCGGGCGAACTGCTCTGGCAGGAAGCGGCCGAGAGCGGTGTGCGGCCGGGAATCCTGCCGGAGGCGTATCTGGAGTACCTCTGGTACGACCCGGCGGTGCAGGCCGTGCGGCCCACCGAGACCCGGGCGTTCTTCCCGGATCTGGGGCTGCTCGCGGCCAGGACCGGCTGGGACGCGGACGCCACGCTCGTCTCGTTCAAGGCGAGTCCCGGCGGCGGTCACAAGGCGTGGGAGACCGCGGAGAAGCACCGCGCGGAGCTGGGCTGGGAGACCCTGAACCAGGGTCACCACCACCCGGATTCGGGTTCCTTCGTGCTGGTCTCGCAGGGCGCGTTCCTCGCGGTCGACGAGGGCTACAGCAACCGCAAGCGGGCCTCCCACCACAATCTGCTCCTGGTGGACGGCCAGGGGTACGCCGACGAGGACCGCTACCACGTCTACAAGGACATCCCGTTCGAGCGGCAGGCCCGCCAGCGCGATGTGCTGGTGGACGCCGGGAGCGGGTGGGCGCACTCCACCGCGGAGATCGCCGCGATGTACGAGGAGGGTCTGGGGGTCCGGCGCCTCGACCGTTCCCTGGTGTTCACCCCGGCCGGGCGGCTGGTGCTGCTCGATCTCGCCGAGGCGGTCGAGGGGCGGGAGTGGACGTTCCTGCTCCAGACCGACCGGCCGACCGAGGCACGGCCGGACGGCACCCGGCTGATCCGCTCGGGCAACGCCGTGGCCGTGGTGCGGCAGTTCGCACCGCCCGGCGGGACGGTGTCGTCCGGGGTCACCGAGGTGGAGGCCAACCCGACGTCCAGCACGCCGGAGCTGCGCCTGACCCGCACGCTGCACACGCTGCGTGCGACGACGGTCCGGTCGTCCGAAGGCCACTTCCTCACCACGATCACCCCCGGTGCGTCGTGCCGGGCCGAACAGGCCGACTGCTCGGAGGGACACGGCGTCACCTTCGAGGACGGGGAGGAGACCGTGCTGCTGTCCCCCGTCGCACGCCGTATCCGCACCGGCACGGTCGAGGCCGACGCGGCGGCCGTGCTGCTCACCGCGACCGGTGCCCCCTACGTCGTGGGGGCCACACGTCTGGCGCTGAACGGCCGGGTACTTCTCGACGTCCCGGAGCCGTACACAGGAAAGGTCGGCTGAAACCATGCAGGCAACCCTCTCGTCCGGCTGGCCGACGCTCCTGCGGCGGCTGGAGTTCGTGGCCTACCCGGCCGCCGCGGGCGCCGCGTTCGCGGTGCTGTCGCTGGGGGTGGTGACCTGGCTGCCGGCGCTCGCCGCGATGGGCCATGCCCTCCAGCGGTGGCGCGAGGAGGGGGACAGCCGCTGCTTCACGAACGCGCTCTCCGCGTTCCCCGGGTACTGGCGGGCGCTGTGGCGGCACGGACTGCTGTCCACCGTCGCGTCGGCCGTCCTCGCGGCCAACATCGTTCATCTGCTGGGCCGTTCCGAGCCGTGGACGTTCATGGTGCTCGCCGCGCAGGTGGGCATCGCCGCCGCGCTCGTCATCCACCATGTGGCGCTCGCCGCCCAGGCCGGTCTGGCGCCGGAGGGCTCGGTCCGTTCCTGGTCGCTCGGCGCGCTGTCGCTGGGCTTCGGATCGGCGGCCCGTGGAACCGCTCTGCTCGGCGCGGTGGTCTCCGCCGTGCTGCTCTCGCTCGTCGTACCGCTGGGGCCTCTGCTTCTCGGCCCCAGCATCCCCGTACTGCTCGCTCTGTCCTTCGCAGATCCCAGGAGGCACACCCCATGAGGCATCACTCGCTCACCGTTCTCACCGCCGCGCTGGCCGCGGGCATCGCGCCGCTCGCCTTTCCCGTCCCCTCGGTCGCGGCCGAGGCGGCCACCTCGTACTACGTCGCGCCGTCCGGCAGCGACGCCAACGCCGGTACGTCGGCGGGTGCCCCGTTCGCCACGATCCAGAAGGCCATGGACGTGGCCCCGACGGGTGCGGTGGTGAACCTCGCGGCGGGAACGTACCGCCAGGACGTGGTGACCAAGCGCGCCGGGGTCACGCTCACCGGCCCGTCGAACGCGATCGTCAAGGGCGCCGGCGACGCCCGGATCATTCAGGTCCAGCACGACTCGACGACGCTGAGCGGCTTCACCGTGGACGGGCTGCACGGCTCGTCGACCGACGTCTCGGGCTACCGCCTGAAGCTCATTTATGTCATGAGCACGACTCCCGGTAACGGGGTGGGGGCCCTGCACATCACGGGCATGACGCTCAAGAACGCCGCCGACGAATGCCTCCGGCTGCGCTACCTCGTCACCGGCGCCGAGGTGAACGACAACACCATCACCAACTGCGGGGTCGCCGACTTCAAGTTCGCCGGGGGCGGCAAGAACGGCGAGGGCATCTACCTCGGTACGGCGCCCGAACAGCAGGGCGCCAACGGGGCCCCGGACGCGGCGGCCGACATCAGCCGGAACAACCGCATCCACCACAACACCATCGCCACCCAGGGCAACGAGTGTGTCGACGTCAAGGAGAACTCGACCAACAACTACGTCGAGTACAACGACTGCAGCGGCCAGAAGGACGCCAGCTCGGGCGGGCTCGACGCGCGTGGCAGCGGCAACATCTTCCGCTACAACACCGTGCACGACAACGTCGGCGCCGGTATCCGGCTCGGCGGTGACACCGCCACCGACGGCATCGACACCAGCGTCTACGGCAACACCATCACGGGCAACGCCGGGGGCGGCATCAAGTTCATGCGCACCCCGCAGGGCCCGGTGTGCACCAACACGATGAGCGGCAACACCGGCGGCAACGCGGTGGGGACGTACGCGAGCGAGTACGACCCGACCGGTGCGTGCCCGCAGTGAACGGCCGGAGACCCGCGAGACGCGGGATTCTGACGGCGGCGGCGGGAATGGCCGGCGTGGCGGCGGTGGCCGTGGCCGCCCCCGGCGCACAGGCGGCCGAGCGTTCCGGGGCGGCCGCCTCGCGCTGGACCACGTCCTGGGCAACCGCCCAGACCGCGCCGACGGCCACCGACACGGTGGCGAGCGCGGGTCTGACCGACGGCGTCCACACGGCGGCCGTCCGGCTGACCGCGGGCGGGCAGGTGCGGCTGCGGTACGGGAACGCGTTCGGCGCCGTGCCGATCCTCGTCGGTCCGGTCACGGCCGACGGGCGGCCCGTGACCTTCGGCGGTCTGCCGCAGGCGTGGCTGGCCGCGGGCGCCTCGCTGACCAGCGACACCGTCGAGGGACTGCGGCTCCCCGACCGGGCGAAGCTCACCGTGGAGACACGGCTGCCCGGGCCCACCGGGCCGCTGTCCTTCCACCGCAACACGCACGCCTCGCACACGGTCGACGGGGTGCGCACCACCTCCGTGTTCCTGCTGAACGGCGTCGAGACGACGGGCGCCGCAGGGCCGGTGCTCGCCGTGCTCGGCGACTCCATCGCCGAGGGCGTGGGCACCCCGGACGACGCCGATCAGCGCTGGCCCGACCAGCTGGCCGCCCGGCTTCCCGGCTCGGCGGTCGCCAACCTCGGGATCAGCGGCAACCGGCTGCTGCTGAACGACGCCCGGTTCGGGCCGGGCGGACAGGCCCGCTTCGACCGGGACGTCCTCTCGCTGCCGGGGCTGCGGACCGTCCTCGTACACCTGGGCATCAACGACCTCCAGCAGCCGCCCAGCCAGACCGACCCGGCGCTCGTCCTGGCCGGCTACCGCCAACTGGTGCTGCGCGCCCACGGCGCGGGGCTGCGGATCGTCGGCTCCACCATCGCCCCGTTCGAGGGGTGGATCCGCTGGACGCCGGAGCTCGAGACGGTCCGGCAGCAGATCAACCGTGTCGTGCGCACCGGCGGGGTCTTCGACGCCCTCGCGGACTTCGACGCCGCGCTGCGCGACACCTCCCGGCCCTCACGCATGCTGCCCGCGTACGACAGCGGCGACGGTCTGCATCCCAACCCCTCCGGTCATGCCGCGCTCGCCGCGGCCGTCGACCGCCGACACCTCCTGTGAAGGCACCGATCATGAACCCAGGCACCACCCGGCGTACCGTCCTGGCCACGGCAGCCGCGCTCGGCGCGGCCGTCGCCCTGCCCCTGTCCCTCTCCGCGGGCACCGCACACGCCTCCGCGGGCGACGCCGCCGCGCTGCGCGGTCGCTGGCACACCCTGCTCACCGGCGGCCCCGGACTCGACCTGGCCGACGAGCGGATCGCCGCGGCCGTCGCCCGGATCGGCAGGGCCGCGACCACCGCGGCGAAGGGCCTCGACCCGACCGCCACCGGCGGCCTGTTCCCCGACCTGACCAGCACCACGCTCTCCAACCACGTCACGACGTCCTTCAAGCGGCTCGCCACGATCGCGACCGCGTGGGCCGTCCCCGGCACCCCGCAGTACGGCGACACCGCCCTGCGCGATCTGCTGCTCGGCGGGATCGACTGGATGCTGACGAACCGTTACGGTCCCGGGCACACCCGCTTCGACAACGACTGGGACTGGGAGATCGGCTCGGCCCTCGCGCTCAGCGACGCCACGGTGCTCCTGTACGACACCCTCGGCACGGAGCGGCTGACCCGGATCACGACGGCCGTGCTCCACTACACGCCCGACCCCAACCTGTGGCGCGCCGACCGGCAGATCGCCACCGGCGCCAACCGGGTGTGGATCTCCACCGTGGTCGCCGTCAACGCGGTGCTGCGCGACGACGGCGACGCCCTGGCCCGGGTCCGTGACGCTCTTTCGGACGTCGAGGGTTCGGGGGCCAACAGTGTCCTGGCCTTCAACGACGCGAGCGCCGCGGCAGCGGGCACGGGCGAGGGGTTCTACTCCGACGGCTCGTTCCTCCAGCACTACAAGCACCCGTACACCGGCGGCTACGGCAAGGAGCTGCTGAACAACCTCTCCCGGCTGCTGAACCTGCTGGCCGGTACGGAGTGGACGGTCACCGACCCCGATCTCGACAACGTACGCGTCTGGGTGGACGAGGGCTTCGACCCGCTGCTCGCCCGGGGGGATGTGCTGGCATCGGTGTGCGGACGGGAGATCGCCCGCCCCAGCAAGCAGGGCCACGCCTCGGCCCAGACGGTCATCGAGGCGGTGCTGCGGCTGATCCCGGGCTTCCCCGGTGAGACCGCCGAGCGCTTCACGGCCCTGGTCAAGCAGTGGATCGCCGAGGACACCTACCGGGACTTCCTCGCCGTCACCGACCTCGCCTCGCTCGTCGCCGCACGTCAGGTCATCGGCTCCGCGGTCCCCGCGCGCGGCCCGCTGGTCGCGCACAAGCAGCACCCCCGGATGGACAAGGCGGCGCACCACCGCCCCTCGTTCGCCCTCGGCATCTCCGCGTACTCCACCCGGATCTACAACTACGAGTCGATCCAGAACGAGAACCTGCACGGCTGGCACCTCTCCGACGGCATGGTGCTGCTGCACACGGACGACCTCGGGCACTACAGCGAGGACTACTGGCCGACCGTCGACCCGACGCGGCTGCCCGGCACCACCGTCCTCGCCGGCCGGCCCGCGGACGCGGCCGGACAGCGCACCACCAGCACGGCGGACTGGGCGGGCGGCGCGGCGCTGCCCGGGACGACACTCGGCGCGTACGGCATGGAGCTGCGGGCGTACGGCAGTTCGCTGCGCGCCCTGAAGAGCTGGTTCTGCCTGGACGACGTCATCGCGTGCGTGGGCTCCGGCATCACCGCGGACGCCGGGACGGCCGAGACGGTCGTCGAGAACCGCAAGCTGCGCGACCCGGCGGCGGCGCTCCTCGTCAACGGCACGGCGGCACCCTCCGGTGCGGGCTGGTCGGCCCAGCTGGACAAGGTCCGCTGGCTGCACCTCGCCGGTACCGGAGGCTACGTCTTCCCCGAAACGGTCACGCTCAAGGGTCTCCGCGAGGACCGCACCGCGACCTGGCGGGAGATCAACCTCAAGTACGGCACGGACACACCGGTCACCCGCCCCTATCTGACGCTGTGGCAGGACCACGGGACGGCGCCGGCCGGAGCGGACTACTTCTGGCTCCAGGCACCGGCCGCCTCCGCCGAGCGCACGCGGCTGTGGTCGGCCGCCCCGCCGGTGAAGCTGGTGGCGCGGACCACCGCCGTGCACGCGGTGCGCCGCTGCGCGGACGGGCTCCTGGCCGCCAACTTCTGGGCCGCGGGTGCGGCGCAGGAGCTGACGGCCGACGGGCCGGCCTCGGTCCTGGTGCGCCCGGAAGGGAAGACCGTGACGGTCTCCCTGTCCGATCCGACGCAGCTGCGGTCCGCCGTCACCGTCGAGCTGGCGGGCCGTTTCACGCTCGCCTCCGCGGACCCGGGCGTGAGCGTCGTGCCCGTCACGAACGGCATCCGGATCACCGCCGACACCGCGGGCCGGTTCGGCTCGACTCTCAACCTCACCCTGAAGAGGAGCTAGACACTTGCTGTTCGACATGCCCCTGGAGCGGCTGCGCGAGTACCGGCCGGAACCGGAGGAACCGGCCGACTTCGATGCCTTCTGGGAGAAGACCCTCACCGAGACGGCACTGCACGACCTGGACGCCAGGTTCGTCCCGTACGACGCCGGACTCGCGACCGTCGACGTCTTCGACGTGACGTTCCGCGGGTGGGGCGGCCAGCCGGTGAAGGCATGGCTGATGCTGCCGCGCGTGCGCACGGGCCCGCTGCCCGCCGTCGTGCAGTACATCGGCTACAACGGCGGCCGTGGCATCCCGTACTCCTGGCTGACCTGGAGCTCGCTCGGGTACGCCCACCTCATCATGGACAACCGGGGTCAGGGCGGCGGCGGCAAGAACACCGCGGACACCCCGGACATCTATCCGGAAGGCCACGGCTCGTCGTCCCCGGGATTCCTCACCCGCGGGATCGAGGACCCGTACCGGCACTACTACCGCCGGCTCATCACCGACGCGGTGCGGGCCGTGGACGCGGCGAAGGCCCACGAGGCCGTCGACGCCTCACGGGTCGCGGTCCTCGGCGGCAGTCAGGGCGGCGGGCTCGTGCTCGCCGTCGCCGGGCTCAGGGACGACCTGGCGGCGGCCGTCGCCGACGTGCCGTTCCTGTGCCACTTCAGGCGCGGTTCGCAGATCACGGACGCGGGACCGTACTGGGAGGTCGCCCGCTGGCTCTCCGGCAACCGCTTCCGGGTCGAGGAGGCGATGGAGACCCTGTCGTACTTCGACGGCGTCAACTTCGCGGCGCGGGCGACCGTCCCCGCATGGTTCTCGGTCGGGCTGATGGACAAGATCTGCCCGTCGTCGACGGTGTTCGCCGCCTACCACCGGTATGCGGGGCCCGCCGAGATCGAGGTGTTCGCGTACAACGGCCACGAGGGCGGCGCGGAGTACGACCTGCCGCGCAAGATGGCGGCCCTGCGCGGGGCGTTCGGCCTCTAGGTCGACTCAGGCGGGTGTCACCGGCCCAGCGCCGCCATCGCGGCGTTGTGGCCGGGGACCCCGCTGACCCCGCCGCCGCGCACCGCCCCCGCTCCGCAGAGCAGCACATTGGCGTGCGCGGTCTCGACTCCCCAGCGGCCGGTGGATTCGGTCGCGTAGGGAAAGGCCAGGTCCCGGTGGAAGATGTGGCCACCGGGCAGCCGCAGTTCCTGTTCCAGGTCGAGCGGCGTCTTCGCCTCGATGCAGGGTGCGCCGTTCTCGTCGAGGGCCAGACAGTCCACGACGGACTCGTCCAGGTGGGCGTCGAGTTCGGCGAGAGTCGCCTTGAGCAGCTCGGCCCGTGCCGTGTCGTTGTCCGCGGTGAAGAGCCGCGCGGGGGCGTGCAGACCGAACAGTGTGAGGGTCTGGTAGCCGCGGGCCGCCAGCCCGGGTCCCAGGATCGACGGGTCGGTCAGCGAGTGGCAGTAGATCTCGGAGGGCGGCGCGGCGGGCAGCCGCCCCTGCGAGGCGTCCCGGTAGGCGTCGGCGAGCTGTCCGTACCCCTCGGCGATGTGGAACGTGCCGGCGAACGCGTGCTTCGGGTCGACGGCGTGGTCGCGCAGGCGCGGCAGCCGGGTGAGCAGCATGTTGACCTTCAGCTGCGCGCCCTCGGCCGGGGTGGGCGGCTCTTCGCCGAGGAGGCGGGCGAGGGCCTGCGGTGACGCGTTGACGAGGACGCGCCGGGCCCCGATCACCTGCTCCGTGCCGGCCGAGCGGACGGTGACCTCCGCCTGCGTCCCGTCGGTCTCGATGCCGGTGACCTCGTGCGCGGTACGGATCTCGGCGCCCGCCTCCCGGGCGGCGCGGGCGAGGGCGTCGGTGAGCGCGCCCATGCCGCCCACCGGTACGTCCCAGTCGCCGCTGCCGCCCCCGATCACGTGGTAGAGGAAGCACCGGTTCTGGATCAGGGACGGGTCGTGCGCGTCGGCGAAGGTGCCGATCAACGCGTCCGTGAGTACCACTCCCCTTACGAGGTCATCGGTGAAGTTCTCCTCGACCGCGACGCCGATGGGCTCCTCGAAGAGCATCCGCCAGGCGTCCGGGTCGTCGATCCGGGCGCGCAGCGCGTCCTTGGCGGGCAGCGGTTCGGTGAGCGTCGGGAACACCCGCTCGGCGACCCTGCCCGTCATGGCGTAGAAGCGCTGCCACGCCGCGTACTCCTGGTCTCCGCCGGTGAGCGCGGCGAAGGAGTCCCGGGTGCCGTCCCCGCCGACCAGCAGCCCGGTGGGCCTGCCGTCGCGTACGGCAGGGGTGTACGAGGAGACGGTCCGCTTGCGTACGGCGAAGTCGAGGCCCAGGTCCTGGACGATCTTCCGGGGCAGCAGGGAGACCAGATACGAGTAGCGGGACAGGCGGGCGTCGACTCCGGCGAAGGGGCGGGTCGAGACGGCCGCTCCCCCGGTGGTCCCGAGGCGTTCCAGGACGAGGACGGACTGTCCGGCGCGGGCGAGGTAGGCGGCGGCGACCAGACCGTTGTGGCCGCCGCCCACGATCACGGCGTCGTAGCGGTGCTGCGCGGGGGCGTCTTGTTCGGGCATGCACCTTCGTAACACGGGACGATCACCCCTGACCAGAGGTGGCGCCCCTACCTATCGGGGTGGCGCTCCGCGCGCCTGGCGCAGGGCGGCGACCCGGCGGTACAGCTCGACCGCTTCGGCGCCCCGGCCCAGCTGCTCCAGGCAGTGCGCCTCGTCGTTGCGGCTGGCCAGCGCGTCGGGGTGGTCGGCGCCGAGTACCCGGGCACGGGCCTCGGCGACCTGGCGGTACACGGTGAGCGCGTCGGCCCAGCGGCCGAGCCAGCCGAGGCCGACGGCGACCTCGCGCCGGCTGATGAGGGTGTCGGGGTGGTCGGGGCCGAGGGTCCGCTCGCGGATCGCGCACACGTCGCGCGATTCGACGAGGGCTTCCTCCCAGCGGGCCATCCGGCCCAGGTTGACGCCGAGTCCGTGGCGGGCGCGCAGGGTCTCGGCGTCGGCCGGCCCGCTGACCCGGGTGCGGTCGCCGACGAGCGCACGGTAGAGCTCCAGCGCCTCCGCGCTGCGCCCCAGCCGGCCGAGGCTGATGCCGACCTCGTAGCGGGCGGAGAGCGTGTCGGGATGGTCGGAGCCCAGCGCCGCGGCGCGGGCCTGCGCGACCTCGCCGTACGTCCGCAGGGCCTCCTCCCAGCGCCCCAGCCGGCCGAGGGTGTAGGCCACTTCGTACAGGGTGACGAGCGTGTCGGGATGCGTCGTGCCGAGCAGCCGGGCACGGGCGGACGCCACGTCGCGTGCCATCCGGTACGAGTCCTCCAGGCGTCCGAGCCGGCTCAGGTTGAACGCGAGGTTGTGACGGCAGCGCAGGGTGTCCGGGTGGTCGGGCCCCATGGTCCGTTCGCGGGAGGCGAGCACGGCCGCGTACACCTGATGGGCCTCGAAGTGCCGTCCGAGCTGGCCCAGGACGTACGCCGTCTCCTGGCGGGCGGCGAGGGTCTCCGGGTGGTCGGGGCCGAGGGTGCGTTCGCGGCCGTCGGCGACGCGGCCGAACTCCCGCAGGGCGTCGCCGGCGCGGCCCGTGCGGCTGAGCGTGAACCCGACCTCGTAGCGGCTGGAGAGGGTCTCGGGGTGGTCGGGGCCCAGCGCGTGTTCGCGTTCGGCGGCGACGGCTCGGTGGACCTCGCCGGCCTCCTCCCAGTGGCCCAGGCGGCCCAGGTTGAGGCCGGCGCTGTGGCGGTTGGCGAGGGTGGAGAGCAGTTCCGGCGAGGGCGTGGGCCGCTCGCCGCGGACGGCGGGGAAGCCGCCGGGGAGGGCGCGCAGGTCGGTGCCGGTCGTCCACTCGCCGGTCAGGCCCGCCGAGTGGTCGGGCAGCGGGAGACCGGCGCTGACCGCACCGGTCGCCTTGTGACCCGTGGTCATGTCACGCGTCCACGAAGGAAGTCCGGGCGGACGGGCGGAGGGGTGCGCGACGAGGACGGGCGGGGCGAGGCGGACGTGGCCGGACACCTGGGGCTGTTCGCCCGTTCGCCCCCGGATGATGCGCCGCCGCAGGTCGCCCGCGTCGGTGGGGCGTTCCTCGGGGGTCTTGGCCAGCAGGTCGAGGACGACCCGGTCGAAGAAGCCGGGGAGGTCGGCGCGGTGGGTGCGCAGCGGCTCGGGCCGGGTGTCGCGGTGCCCGACGAGGACGGCCCAGGCGTCGTCCAGGTCGAAGGGGGGCACGCCGGTGGCGATCTCGTACAGCACGCAGCCCAGCGAGTAGAGGTCGCTGCGGTGGTCGATGTCGCCGCCGCTGATCTGCTCGGGCGACATGTAGTGCGGGGTGCCCATGGCGATGCCGGTGCCGGTGAGTTTGGAGGTGAAGCCGATGTCGTGGCCCAGCCGCGCTATGCCGAAGTCGCAGATCTTCACTGTGCCGTCGGCGAGGCGCATGATGTTGGCGGGCTTGAGGTCCCGGTGCACGATGCCCTGCTGATGGGTGTAGCCGAGGGCGTCGGCGACCTGCTCCGCGATGTCGACGACGTCCGGCACGGGCAGCGGGTGCTGTTTGTTGTCCTCCAGGAGCTGGCTGAGGTTGCGCCCGTCGAGGAGTTCCATCACGAGGTAGAGGACGCCCTCGTGTTCACCGAAGTCGTGGACGACGGTGACTCCGCGGTGCTGGAGCGCGGCGGCCACCCGGGCCTCGCGGCGGAAGCGCTCGCGCAGGATCCGGGTGAAGGACTGGTCGTGCTGGGGCCCCATGGGTTTGAGGCATTTGACGGCGACGTGGCGGCCGAGCGACTCGTCCTGGGCCCGCCACACCTCGCCCATGCCCCCGCGCCCGATCAGATCGAGCAGCCGGTACCGGCTCTGGATCAGCCTGGTCTCCGCCATCGCCTGCTGTCGCCCCCGTCGCTTCGCCTACCGCTGCGCCCTCCCCGGCCCGTCCAGTATGGCGGCCTGTCTGCGGAGTTTGTACGAGGCCGGGCGACTGTCCGCACCGAGCCGGTCCATCGCTTTCAGAATGTGCTGGGGCGGCAGTCGCCAGCGCAGCCGGGCGGGGACGCAGCGCAGCGCGGCTCCGGCGGCGCGCAGACGGCGGTCGACGGTGTGCGGGGACGGGGCCGGTCGGCCGTACAGCTCGTGGGCGTACGGAGGCAGTGACTGGTAGGCGAGTGCCGCGACGCGCCGCCACAGCAGTGCGCGCGCCGGGACCAGCAGGGCAGGGACCGGCGGGCTGCGCAGGAAGTCGTCGACCTCGGCCGCTTCGGCTCCGGCGGCGAGTTCGGGCCCGACCCGTTCGAAGTACGCGGCGAGCTGCGCGGTGGTGGCGGGGACGTCCTCGGGGTCGAGGCCGACGAGCCGTGCGCCCACGCGTTGTTCGGCGATGTAACGGTCGGCCTGTGCGGCGGTGAGCGGGAAGCCGGAGCGGCGTTCGACCTGGACATAGGAGTCGACTTCGGCGCAGTGCACCCAGAGGAGCAGTTCCGGTTCGTCGACACCGTAGACCTCGCCGGTCGCCGGGTCGGTCGCCTTGAGCAGGCGGTGAATCCTGCGGACCCGGGCACCGGCCTTCTCGGCGGCCTCCGTGGTGCCGTAGGTGAGGGTGCCGACGAAGCCGGCCGTGCGCATGAGCCGGCCCCAGGCGTCGTTGCGGAAGTCCGAGTTCTGGATGACACCGCGGACGGCGCGCGGATGGAGTGCCTGGAGATAGAGGGCGCGTACTCCGGCGACCCACATCATCGGGTCTCCGTGCATCTGCCAGGTGACCGATTCGGGGCCGAAGAGCCCAGGGTCCGCGTCCTTCATCGGCTCGCACCTTCCGCTCGGCGGACCGGTAATGGTACGGCGCATCACTCTCCCGCGGGAGGCGGAATCACGGCGTCCAGGTCATTGACACCGGTCCGTGGCGACCCGACACTCGTGCCAGCCATCATGTGAATGGATTTTCACCAGGCGAACACACTCACGTGCAGCAGGACTCCCGCACTCAGGCCCCCACCCAGGGACACACCATGACGACTTCTCCCCACAAGCCCGGTACCCCCGGAGCCCCACCCGGTGACGGACGGAACCCCCACACCTTCCGCACCGTCGCGCCGGTGCTGGCGCTGTGCTGGCTGGCCGTGTTCTTCGACGGCATGGACGTGAACATCTACGGCGCCGTGATGCCGCACATGCTGGACGACCCCGGGCTCGGACTGACTCCCGCGAGTGCCGGGACGATCGGCAGCTGGACCACCTTCGGCATGCTGATCGGGGCGCTCACCGCCGGGAACATCACCGACTGGCTGGGCCGACGGCCCGTGCTCGTGGCCAGCATCGTCCTGTTCTCCGCCGGTTCGGCGGTCTGCGCCCTGGCCGGGAGCCCGGAGGTCTTCGGCGCCGGGCGGTTCGTCGCCGGGCTCGGGCTCGGCGGACTCATGCCGCTCTGCCTGGCCATGGTGCTGGAGTTCGCCCCGCCGCGCAGGGCCGCGCTCACCACCGGGCTGCTGATGACCTCGTACCACGCGGGAGGCATGGCGGCGACGGGACTCGGCCTGACGGTGGCGCCCGCCGCCGGCTGGCGCTGGGTCTTCTGGGCGGGCGTGCTGCCCGCCGTGGTCGCGGTGCCCCTCCTTCTGAAACTGCTGCCCGAGTCGCCCGGTGTCCTGCTCGCCCGCGGTGACCGCGCCGGGGCCGAGGCCGTCGCCGACCGCTTCGGGCTGACCCGCCCGACTCCCGTGGCGGCCCCGGCGGCCGGGGCGAAGGGCCGTCTCGACGCGATACGGGCCCTGTTCCGCCCCGAGTCCCGGTGGGCGACCCCGCTGCTGTGGGTGGCCTCCTTCTGCGGACTGCTGCTCGTGTACGGCGTGTCCACGTGGCTGCCGACGATGATGCGGGCCTCGGGATACGGCCTCAGCTCGTCCGTCAGCTTCCTCCTCGTGATCAACGCGGGCGGCATCGTCGGCATGCTGATCGCCGGGCGCACCGCCGACCGCTTCGGCGCGGTGCGTGTCTCGGCACTTTGGTTCGTTCTGACGGCGGCCGGCGCGCTGCTGCTCAAGTCGCATCTGCCCCTGGGCGTCACCTATGTCGTGGTGGCCGTGACCGGGATCTGGCTCTTCAGCGCCCAGGTCATGGTCTACGCCGCCACCAGCACCGTGTACCGCGACAGCGAACGCGCGGCAGGGCTCGGCCTGGTGACCGGCGTCGGCCGCACCGGCGCGGTCGTCGGTCCGTGGCTGGTCGGCGCACTCGCCACGAACGGCAACCAGAGCTGGGGCTTCACCACGTTCGCACTCGCCGGCCTCCTCGGCGCCACCGCGATCGCCCTCGTACCCCTCGCGGTTCGCTTCGGGACCCGGGTCCCGGGCTCCCGCGGGAAGGCCGTCACCACCGAGGCGCCGGCACCCGCGGGCGCCTCGGAGAACTAGGGCCTGTCGTCAAACTGCCCTCGTACCCCTCGCGGCAGACGGAAGTTTGACGACAGGCCCTGGGACGCGTGGCAGAGAAGTCCGCGCGGGGTCAGGCGAGCGGGAGACCCGTGTAGTTCTCGGCCAGCTCGGCGGCGGCGTGCGGTGATGTGGCGATCCGGTCGAGCTGGGAGAGCTGCAGCCTGGTGTCGAACCCGGACTGCTCGGGGTCGGTGTGGAGGGTCGTCGTCATGAAGTACGAGAAGTGCTCGGCCCTCCACACACGGCGCAGGCAGGTGTCGGAGTAGGTGTCGAGCTGCTCCGTCGATCCGGTGCTCCGCAGGTGCTCGAACGCACGCGCCAGGACGATGACGTCGGCTGCGGCGAGGTTGAGGCCCTTGGCGCCGGTGGGCGGCACGATGTGGGCGGCGTCCCCGGCCAGGAAGACCCGGCCGTACCGCATTGGCTCGGTCACCGAACTACGCATCGGCAGAACGGACTTGGCGGTGACGGGTCCGCGCTTCAGTCGCCACTCGGGGTCCGCGTCGAGGGCGAAGCGGGCGTCCAGCTCGTCCCAGATCCGTTCGTCGGACCAGTCGGCGGGGTCGGTGCCGTTCGGCACCTGGAGGTAGAGGCGGCTGACCTGCGGGGAGCGCATGCTGGCCAGGGCGAACCCGCGCTCCGAGTGGGCGTAGATCAACTCGTCGTGGACGGGCGGGGCTTCGGCCAGGATGCCCAGCCACGAGTACGGATAGGTCCGCTCGTACGTCGTACGGACGTGTTCCGGCACCGCGTTGCGCGCCACCCCGTGGAAGCCGTCGCAGCCGACGACGTAGTCACAGGTCAGGGTCTGCTCCCGGCCGTCATGGGTGTAGCGGATCACCGGCCGCTCGGTGTCGGCGCCGTCCACCGCCTGGACCTCGGCCCCGAAGAACAGCGGTCCCCCTTCGGCCAGTTGCAGGGCGATCAGGTCCTTGACCACCTCGGTCTGGGCGTAGACCCACACCCGGCGGCCATCGGCGAGGGAGGGGAAGTCGACACGGTGGGCGCGGCCGTCGTAGCGCAGCTCGATGCCGTCGTGCACCAGCCCTTCGCGGTCCAGGCGCGCCCCCGCTCCGGCCGAGCGCAGGACGTCCACGGTGGCCTGCTCCAGGATCCCGGCGCGCTGGCGCTGTTCGACGTAGGAGCGGTCGCGGGACTCCAGGACCACGCTGTCGATGCCTGCGTTGTGGAGCAGGCGGGCAAGCAGCAGGCCCGAAGGGCCGCCGCCGATGATTCCGACGGTGGTGCGCATGGGTTCTCCTCGTCGCGGACTACTGTTGTTCGCAGGGTGAAATTTATTTCACGAGAGCGTAGGCTGAGTCTGCTCGCAGCCCGTTTACCTGTCAACGGTTCCGGGCCCCCGCGTCCCTCACCTCCGCCTGTTCATTACGGTGGGCCGAAAGCCAGCGACGGAGAGCCCATGCCCTCGACACCCACCCCACCGGCGCCCGCCGCACCCGCGCCCGGCAGCACGCCGCCCGCCGAAGCCGTCACCCCTCTGGTGCGCGGCGTCACGGTCCTGCGCCGGCTCACCGAGGCGGACGGCACGCTGAGCCTCAGCGCACTGGAGCGCTCGACCGGCCTGGCCCGCTCCACGGTCGACCGGGTCACCGCGACCCTCGCGCGCATGGGGTACGTACGCCTCGACGGCCGCGACGCCCTCCTCGCGCCCCGGCTCATGGAGCTGGGCAACGCGTATCTGTCCGCTCTGCGTCTGCCCGCGCTGCTCCGCACGCACGCGGACGCGCTCGCGGACACGCTCGACGAGTCGGTGTCCCTCGCGGTGGGCGACGGGGACGGCATCCGCTTCATCCACCAGGCGACCCGCCGTCGCGCCATGTCCCTGAGCTTCCGCATCGGCGATCTGCTGCCCGCCGAACGCACCGCGCCGGGACCGCTCTTCGCCACGGCGTGGGACGAGCGGGACTGGGCCCGCTGGCGGGAGCGCCGGGCAGCCGATCCGGCGGACCACGGGTTCCCCGCGGTGCCGCCCCGCGAGGACCCGGCGGCCGGCCAGGACCTCGCCCGGCACGCCGAACGGGCGCGGGAGCAGGGCTGGTTCCTCGACGACCAGCTGATCGAACCCGGCCTGGTCGCGCTCGCCGTCCCGGTGCACGGCACCGACGGCAAGATCGCCTGCGTGGCCAGCGTGGTGAGCCACACCAGCCGGCACAGCGCCGAGTCCCTGCGCGACACCGTCCTTCCCCGGCTGCGCGCCACCGTCGGGGCGATGGAGCACGAGCTGCTCTCCGCACCCGGCCCCACGGCCGCCGCGCCGCAGCCGCCGTCCGGACTCGCCTCCTGGACGGGCGATTCCAAGCGCGAACTGGGCCGGGAGTTCATCGAGTCCCTGGCCCGGGGGCTGACCGTCCTCACCGCGTTCGGCGAGGGCCGGGACGAGCTGTCCCTCTCCGCCGTCGCCGAGGCCACCGGTCTGGCCAGGGCGACGGCCCGCCGCGCCCTGATCACCCTGGAGCACCTGGGCTACGTGACCGTGCGGGAACGCGCCTTCCGCCTCACGCCCCAGGTCCTGAACCTCGGCTTCCCGCCGCTCTCGCGCACCACGCTCGCCTCCATCGCGCAGCCCCATCTCGCCGCTCTCACCCGCCGGGTGCACGACTCGGCCTCCCTGGCCGTGCTCGCGGGGGACGAGATCCAGTACACGGCACGCGTCGCGACCAGCCGCATCATGAACGTCAACATCACCGTGGGGACCCGTCTGCCCGCCTATCCCGCCTCCCTCGGCCGCGTGCTGCTGGCGGGGCTTCCCGACGGGGAACGCGCGGCATGGCTGGCCCGGGCCGATCCGGCACCGCTGACCTCGCGCACCGTGACCGGGCACAGGGAACTCGCGGCGGTCCTGGAGCGGGCGGGACGCGAGGGCTACTCCCTGGTCGACGAGGAGCTGGAGGAGGGGCTGCGAGCCGTCGCCGTACCCGTACGCGACGGAGCCGGCCGGGTGGTGGCGGCAGTCAACGTCGCCATGCACAGCAGCCGGCGCACGCCCGAGGAGTGCGTCTCCGAGGTCCTCCCGGAGCTCCGTGCCACGGTGGCCGCCATCGAGTCGGAGCTGCACATCACGGGGCGGTTCACCCGGGTCCCGGTCGCCTGACGCCCTCGCCCCGCCGGCACCACCGCGGTCTCATCCCCGCCGGTGGAGGTACGCGTCCAGCTCCCCGGCCCCCGTCAGCATCGCCCGGCCGCGGGCGGACAGCCGACCGCGCCAGTCGCGCAGGGCGGCGTCCAGCGGCTCCAGCCCGCCGGCCGACCGGACCTGGGCAATCAGCGGGGCGATCCGCTCCAGCAGGTAGCCGCCCCGCCTGAGCTGATGGGCCAGCCGGGCGTCCCGTACGTCGGCCTCGTCGTAGACGCGATAGCCGGTCCGCGGGTCGCGGCGCGGGCTCACCAGCCCGGCGCGCTCCCATGCGCGCAGCGTCGCGGGCCGGATGCCGAGCTTCCCGGCCAGCGGCCCGATGAACGTGCCACCGGGCCCGGACTGCGTGGCCCGCCCGGAACCCGCACCGGGCTCGGCCGCCGTGCTGGGCTCCAGGTCACGGAGGGCGCTCTCCACGGCCTGGAGGGTCCGCCGGTCGTCGAGCAACTGGGCGTGGCTCTCGTCGATCAGGCGGAACGCCTCGTCGTCCTCGCCCTCGTTCACCGCCCGCATGATGGCCGTCGCCGTCCGATGGCCGTGACCGGGCACCAGCGCGAGAAACGCGCGCAGGGCCCCGGCGTGGAGCGAGGTGTAGGTGCGGTAGCCGTGGGCCGTGCGGTCGGCGGCCGGAAGGATGCCGGCCTCCTCGTAATTCCTGACCGCCTGCGTGGACAGACCGTGCCCGCGCGCCAGATCGATCGGCCTGAGTCTCACACCGCTTTGAAGGTTTCGTCCCACGAAGCCGATGATATCGCGCGAAAGTTTCCACCGAAGGTTCAACGATAGCGTTCAAGGCATGGCTACCGACATCGAGGAAACCACCCATGCCGTCGAGGCTGCCGCCGTCATGCGACTGCTTCCGGCCCGGCCCCGGATGCTCGCGCTGGGCGAGCCGACCCACGGCGAGGACACGCTGCTCGACCTGCGCAACGAGCTCTTCCGGCAGCTCGTCGAGCAGGAGGGCTACGGGACGATCGCGATCGAGAGCGACTGCATGACGGGCCTGCTCGTCGACGACTACGTCACCTCGGGCACCGGCACGCTCGACGCGGTCATGGAACACGGCTTCAGCCACGGCTGGGGCGCCTCCGCGGCCAACCGCGAGCTAGTGCGCTGGATGCGCGCCCACAACGACGACCGGCCCGCGTCCGAGCAGCTCCGGTTCGCCGGTTTCGACGGCCCGCTGGAGACTGCCGCCGCCGCAAGCCCCCGGCAGGCCCTCACCGCACTCCACGGCTGCCTCACGGCCCTGGTGGACGCGGACCTGCTCCCCTGCACCGCGGAGACACTCGACCGCCTGCTCGGCGCCGACGAACGGTGGACCGATCCCGCCGCGATGTGGGACCCCTCCCGGTCCGTGGGGCAGTCGGCCGAGGCCAAGGAGCTGCGGCTGCTCGCCGACGATCTGGTGGCGCTGCTCGACGCGCACACCCCGCACCTGATCACGACGGCCTCGCGGGACGACGGGGACCGGGCGCGCCTGTACGGGCGCACGGCGACCGGCCTGCTGCGCTACCACCACTGGATGGCCGACGGCTCATCGGCCCGCCTGGCCCGGCTGGTGGGCCTGCGGGACCAGATGATGGCCGACAACCTCCTCGCCGTCGCCGCCCGGGGCCCGGTACTCGTCCACGCCCACAACTCCCATCTCCAGCGGGAGAAGAGCACGATGCGGATGGGCGGGATGCCGTTGGAGTGGTGGAGCGCCGGTGCGCTGGTGAGCGCCCGGCTCGGCGAGGAGTACGCCTTCGTGGCCACGGCCCTCGGCACGATCCGGCACCAGGGAGTGGACGCGCCGCCGCCGGACACCGTCGAAGGACTCCTGTACGCGCTCCCGGAGGAGCGCTGCGTCATCGACCCCGCACGGCTGTCCACCGCCCTCGGCGACACGCTGCCCGCGCCCCGTGTGTCCCCTTGGTTCGGTTACGCCCCGCTCGACCCGGCGCACCTGGCGGGCAGCGACGGCATCGTCTTCGTGAAGGACGTCCCGCAGACCCCGTGCGACGCTCAGCAGTAGAGCCGTTGACGACCGGGGGTTCGCCTGGATCAGGCCGGATCAGCGAGCCCGGCCTGATCCGAACGAGGCGCTGCCCTCACGCAGGCGGAACCCCGTGACGAGGTCGGGGCTGATCCGGACAGCGCCCGATGCGGTGCCGGCAGCCCAGGGCTGCAGGAGGTGCGCGTACCGCTCGATCTCGCCAGGTTCGGTGACCGCGGTCGCGTAACCGGTGGCGACCACGCTCCACCCCAGGTGGTCACCCGGATCGATGTCGTCGGCCTCGTAGGCGACGACCACGGCTGTGCCCTCCTCGGCGGAGAGCAGGGCGGCGAGCGTCGATCCGTCCTGGACGCGGACGATGATGTCGCCGGCATCGAGCACGTGGTTGACCGGGCGCACGGCGGGCAATGCGTGCCGGGTGAAGACGATCCGGCCCAGTTCGACGGTGCCGAGCAGGTGCAGCGCCTCGTCGGCACCGAGCTCGTCCATCTGCCGTCCCGGGATGCCCGCGGCAGGCGGACCGGCGGTCGCAGCGACCGGGTGGTTCTTCATCGTGGACGTCCTTCGTCGGGCGGGCAGGCCATCTGCTGCCAGGATCTCCGGCGAGCCGGGGGACAGGCATGGGCCGGTCGGACCCCGGACGGGACCACAGGACCCATGCCCGGGGACGGCGGGCAGGCCGAGACCGAAGACGGACTCGACAGGAGGCCGTTCAGCGGAAGTCTCCGCTGATCACCTCCGTACTCCGGGCGGTCGAGGGTGTCATGGACGTCCGTATCGAACTGGACGGAGCCGTCACCGCCTGAGGAAGGGAACCGCTGCCGGAGTCCGGTGCGTGGTCCGGCTGTCCCGCCCACCCGGTGCGTTGCGCACCGTGCTGGGATAATGCGGAAGGCAGGACACGCACGCACCGAACCAGGGGCCGCCATGTCCGACGATCCGAACGTCTCCGCCGAGGCACCGATCAAGGTGTTCCTGCTCGACGACCACGAGGTCGTCCGACGGGGGCTGCGCGACCTCCTCGACGCCGAGCCGGACATCAGCGTCGTGGGCGAGGCCGGCACGGTCGCGCAGGCGCTGGCCCGCGGTCCGGCCCTTCGCCCGGATGTCGCCGTACTCGACGTGCGGCTGCCCGACGGCGACGGCATCACCGTCTGTCGCGAGCTCCGCGCACGGATGCCGGGCCTGGCCTGTCTGATGCTGACCTCGTTCGACGACGAGGACGCCCTGCTGGACGCGATCATGGCCGGTGCGGCCGGGTACGTGCTGAAGCAGATCAAGGGCTCCGACCTGGTCTCCGCCGTACGCACGGTCGCCACCGGGCAGTCCATGCTGGACCCCGCGACCACCGCGCGGCTGATGCGGTCCCTGCGCACCCCCGAAGCGGCGAAGGAACCGGGGGACGACCCCCTGGCGGCCCTGTCCGAACGGGAGCGGGCCGTCCTCGAACTCATCGGCGACGGCCTCACCAACCGGCAGATCGCCAAGCGGCTCTATCTGTCCGAGAAGACGGTCAAGAACCACATCTCACGGCTCCTGGGCAAGCTCGGAGTGGAGCGACGGATCCAGGCCGCGGTGATCGTCGCCCACGTGCACGAGCACGATGCCGTACACGAGCACGATGCCGGGACGGCACAGCGGTAGGACGGCGACCGTCACCGCACGGGCGGGACCACGGGTACCCGCCATTCCAGGCGCGTGCCCCGCTCCCCGTCGCCCCGTGCCGCGACCTCCATCCGGCCGCCCAGCCGTTCGGCACGTGCGGCCAGGTTCCGCAGCCCGCTGCGCCGGCCTCCCTCGGGCAGGCCGATGCCGTTGTCGGTCACGGTGACGGTCAGAGTCCCGTCGGCGGCGGCGATCGCGACCTCGGCCCGGGTGGCCTGGGCATGGCGGGCGACATTGGTGAGGGACTCCCCCACCACGGCCAGGACCTCGTCCGCGACGGCCGACGGTACGTCGGTGTCGATCAGCCCCTCCATGCGCAGGGCCGGGGCGAATCCGAGAGCCGCTGCGGCCTCGTCCAGGGCCTGGACCGTGCGGGAACGCAGCGTGGACGCCTCGCCGGGGGTGTCGTGCTCGCGGAGTCCGAAGATGGTGGACCGGATGATCTTGATGGTGGCGTCGAGGTCGTCCACGGCGCGGGAGAGGCGTTCGGACGCCTCGGGGTGGTCGACGAAGCGCTGGGCGCTCTGGAGTGTCATCCCCGTGGCGAAGAGACGCTGGATGGCCAGGTCGTGCAGGTCGCGGGCGATGCGGTCGTGGTCCTCCAGCAGGCTCATCTGCTCGGCGTCGCGACGCCGGTCGGCAAGCTCCAGCGCAAGGGCTGCCTGACCCGCGAACCCCGGCAGCGCGGCGACCTCCGCACTGGCGAACACGGGGCGGCCGTGGCGCCGGGCCAGGATCAGGACGCCGCTCAGCTTCTCCTCGGTGCCGACGGTCACGGCCACCGCAGGACCGAACCCCGCCCACCTCTCCGGCTGTACGGTGACGCGCGCGTCGGTCGCCACGTCGGGGACCGTGATCAGGCCGTCGCGGGCCGGCACGGCCTCGGCCAGGGTGCCCCGGGTGCTGGGCAGGACGATCCCGCGATGCGCCTCGGCTCCCTCCCCGAGGGCGAGCGAGCCGCGCAGTTCACCGGCGGAGCCGAGCAGATAGAAGACGCCCATGTCCGCGCCGGTGATGTCCTTGGCCCGGTCCAGCATGCCCTCGAGAACCTCGTGCTCGGGCGCTCCCGAGAGCAGGGCGCTGGTGATGTCGGAGCCGGCCTCCAGCCAGCGCTCGCGCAGCCGGACCTCCTCGAAGAGCCGGGCGTTCTCGACGGCGATGCCGGCCGCGACGGCGAGGGTGGACAGGACTGCTTCGTCCTCGGCGTCGAACTCGGCTCCGCCGTGCTTCTCGGTCAGATAGAGGTTGCCGAAGACCTCCTCGCGGACCCGGATCGGGACACCCAGGAAGGAGTGCATCGGCGGGTGATGGGCCGGGAAGCCGTACGAGGCGGGATGCTCGGACAACTCCGACAGCCGGAGCGGCTCCGGGTGGCGGATCAGCTCGCCGAGGATGCCGTGGCCGGAGGGCAGGTCGCCGATCCGGGCGCGGAGCTCGTCGCTGACGCCCACGGGAAGGAACTCGGCCAGCTTCTTGTCGGTCCCGATCACGCCGAGGGCCCCGTACTCCGCGTCCACGAGTACGACGGCGGCTTCGACGATGCCCTGCAGGACCTGGGGCAGGTCGAGTTCCCGGCCGACCGACATGACGGCCTCCAGCAGGCCGTTCAGCCGGTCGCGCGTGCCCCTCACCTCGTCGATCCGCACCTGGAGTTCGTCGAGCAGCTCGTCCAGCCGCAGTCGCGGAACACCGCTCGGGGCGGGCCGGTCGCCTGCGCTCATGCCCCACCTCCTGCCGCCCTACCCGGCGGGCCCGTCCGGTCGGATGATGACGGTCGGGCACGGGGCGTGGAGCGCCGCCTGCTGGCTCACCGAACCGAGCAGGGCCCGGCGGAAGCCACCGCGACCACGGCTGCCCACGACCAGCATGTCCGCCCCCTCTGCGGCGTCCACCAGGGCCTGGGCCGGGTTGCCGCGCACCAGGCTCTCGTGCACCCAGCGCAGTGCGGCCCGGGACGAGGGGGACCCGTCGACTCCCACCACGATCCGGGGAGCCTCCTGCTGCCTGTCCATCCCGATTGCACCCTTCCGACGACTGGTACATCCACAGTGTGCGAACGCGGAACGCGGCGCCACGCGAGACGGTCAGGGCCCCCGCTCCCCCTGTCCGGCGTCCGGGCCGCCGGAGGGCGGCCCGCCGTGGCGGCCCTCGGGCAGCCGGAACCATCGCTCCTGGCCTGCCGCGACACGTTCCTGACGGCCGCCGGGCAGCACCAGGGTCACCGGGGCCAGGAGCGACGACGGGACGCTGAGGCCGAGCCGGCCCGGCTTGAACCGGATCCGGATGTCCGGGTGTCCGAGGTAGCAGACCGAGAACGAGGAGGCGGGCACCTCGGAGAGTGCCACCGGGGTGACGTGCAGGCCGTCGTCGCGGAGCTCGAGTCCGACGATGCCGCGCTCGACGAGGTCGAGGGTGCCTCCCATGGCTCCCAGGTGGATCCCTTCGCCGGTGGTGCCGCCCTGGACGTCGGTGATGTCACTGAGCAGGGCTTCCTGGCAGTAGCGCCAGGCGTCCGGGCCCTGCTCCCGGGCGAGGACCCAGCCGTGCACGAGGCTGCTGAGCGTGGAGCCGTGGCAGGTGCGGCGCAGGTAGTGGGCCACTGTCCTGCGCCAGAGCTCGTCGTCGAGGCGGTGCCCGAGCCGGCCGAACAGTTCGCCGAGTTCCGAGGGGCGGAAGAGGTACCCGAGCATGAGGGTGTCGGCCTGCTTGGACGCCTGGTACCGGTTGGGTGTGTCGCCCTCGGCCTCCAGGATGCGGTCCAGGCGGCGGATGTCGTGGTAGCGGGCGCGGTAGCCGTCCCAGTCGAGCTCGGCGAGGTCTCCGTAGCCGTGGAACTGGCTGATCACGCCGTGATGGAACGGCACGTACAGGCGGTGCGAGACGTCCTCCCAGGAACGGAGGTCGTCGGGGCCGATGCCGAGGTGTGTGAGGAGCTCGGCGCGTCGGGCTGCCGGGAGTTCCCCGTACAGGTCGAGTGCGCGGGCGAGCACCCACGCGGCGGTGACGTTGGTGTAGGCGTTGTCGTCGATGCCGGGTCCGGCGGCGTCCGGGTAGGCGTCGTGGTATTCGTCCGGGCCGACGACGCCGCGGATCCGGTAACGGCCGAGGCCGGTGTCCCAGGCCGCCGCGTCGGCCCAGAAGAGGGCTGTGTTCAGGAGGAGTTCGGCGCCCGGGCCGTGCATGAAGCCGATGTCGCCGGTGGCCTGCCCGTATTGCCACACGTTCCAGGCGACGGCCGAACCCACGTGGTGCTGGAGGTCGGAGTGGTCCGGCAGCCAGCGGCCGGAGTGCGGGTTGAGGTGCAGCTTCTGGGTCTCCTCGACTCCGGAACTGCCGCTCTGCCACGGGAACATCGCGCCCCTGCCCCCGGCCCGACGGGCGGCCTCACGGGCCGCGGCCAGCCGCCGGTGCCGGTACATCAGCAGGGCCCGAGCGGTCCCGGGGAGGTGGCGGGTGAGGTAGGGCAGCACGAACAGCTCGTCCCAGAAGACGTGTCCCCGGTACGCCTCGCCGTGGAGGCCGCGGGCCGGGACGCCGGCGTCGAGCTCCGCGGTGTGCCGGGAGAGGGTCTGCAGCACGTGGAAGGTGTGCAGGCGCAGCACCTCTCCGGTGTCGCCGGGTACCTGCAGCTCCCCTTCGCTCCAGAGGCGCCGCCAGGACGCCCGGTGGGAGGCCAGCAGGGGGGAGAAGTCCGGGGCGTGCGCGGCGCATTCGATGCTCCGCCGTACGGGGTCGGACAGAGGCCGGTCGAGCGAGGTGCACAGGGCGGCGGTCTTCACGACGACGACGGGGGCGGCCCGTTCGATCGGCAGGGCGAACGTCTGTGTGGCGGTGGTGGCCGTGCACGTCCTGTCGGCGGGCGCCGGAGGGCGTGCCGACGTACGGACCGCGAACCCGATCCGTATCCGGGAGGCAGTGGTGGTGCAGCTCAGCCAGGCGGTGCCGTCCGCTTCCACCCCGGCCCGGTGCTCGGCGAGATGCTGTCCGGCCAGGGCCCGGTAGCGCTCGACTCCGGAGTTGGTGACGTCTCCGTCGAGCACGGACGCGACCTCGATCCTGCCGCGCCAGCCGTACGCCCTGAACGCGGTGTTCTGGGCCGCGAGATGCGGGTCGCCCATGTGGACCAGGCGGGTGTGGGTGACTCCCAGGCGGCGGCCCTCGGCATCGCCGTACAGCAGGCGGCGGACGAGCGTACCGGCGCGCAGGTCGAGCGCGACGTGGCTGTGGCGCAGAGTGGGGTGATCCGGCGTGAGCCAGTCGCCGGGCGGTGCTCCCTCGGGCAGACAGCGGTACCGCAGGGCGGTCCAGTCCGGAAGGCGGACCAGGTCCTCGTTGGAGACCGTTCGTCCGCCGACGGAGGAGGTGAGGCGGTCGTAGCAGCCGGCGAGGTAGGTGGCCGGGTAGTGGATGGTGTCGGCGACGGTCTCGGGGGCTGCTCCGCGGGTGGCGAAGCGGCCGTTGCCGAGGGTGCACAGGGACTCGACCAGCCGCTCGGTCCCGGGGTCGTAGCGGTGGTACTCCCAGCGCCAGGGTCTGTTCACGGGCGGTCGCCTCCGAGTGCGGCGGACAGTCCACCGAGGTCGGGGAGGACGAGATGGGCGCCGTGTGCGCGCAGGGCGTCCGTCATCCGGGGGTCGCCCTCGCGGTTGAGCCCCACCACCAGGCGGAAACCCCCTCGGTGCCCCGCCTCGACGCCGACGAGGGCGTCGTCCACCACCGCGGTGTGTGCGGGGGTGGCGCCGAGGCGGCCGGCGGCTTCGAGGAAGAGGGCGGGGTCGGGTTTGCCCGGCAGGGCGAGTGCGGCTGCGTCCCGGCCGTCCACCACCTCGTCGAAGCAGCCGATCAGACCGGCGGACCGCAGGAGGGCACGGGCATGCCGGGAGGCCGAGACGGCCGCGCACCGGACCTCCGTCTCCCGCAGGCGCCGGAGCGCGGGCCGGACGTCCTCGAAGCCGGCGACGCCGTCGGTCCGCACCGCGCGGGTGAAGATCTCCTCCTTGCGGGCGGCGACCGCGTGGACGGTGGCGCATCCGGGCGGATCCTGCGGCGTTCCTGGAGGGAGGCCGATGTGGCGGGAGCCGAGGAAGGCCCGTACGCCGTCGAGCCGGGACCGGCCGTCGACCAGGTCCCGGTAGTCGCGTACGGCGTCGAACGGGCGCGGCCGTTCCCCGGAGGCCGAGGGCCGCCACGCGCGGAGGCAGCCGTCGAAGGTCTCCTTCCAGGCGGCGGCGTGGCGGACTGCCGTGGCCAGGAGCACACCATCGGTGTCGAACACGACCGCACGCAGGTCGTTCATGAGTCGTGCACCACGCGACGGCCGGTGATCCGGACGGGGGTGAGCTTCATCCAGTGGTTGCGCGGGCCGCCGGCCCAGGGCTCGGACCGCGCCGCGGCGTCGAGGTGGTGAAGCCGGTCCGGCTCCGTGACGGCCGCCAGTTCACCCACGGCGAGCACACTCCAGCCGCCGGCCGTCACGTCGTCGATGTTGTCGATCTCGAAGGCGGCCTCGGTCCCTGCCGCTCCGGCCGCGACGGACCCCGCAGAGGTACGGAAGGTGATGTCGGGGCCCGCGACGAGGTAGTTGACGGGGAGGACGGCCGGGCCTTCGGCGGTGAACACCGCGAGGCGGCCCACGCCGTGCGTGTTCAGCAGCCGGCGGCAGTCGGCCTCGTCCAGGGATTCGAGCGCGGTGTCGCGCCGGGCGGTGGCCCGGCCGGCGACGAGGTCGGCGTTCGTGCCGACCAGGTCGTCGACAGTGATGCCGAGGGCGTCGGCCACCCGGACGAGAGTGCCGATGGCGGGACGAGCGGCGTGTTCCTCCAGGTAGGCGATGTAGGTGCCGTCGACATCGGACTGCCGGCCCAGTTCCTCGCGGCTCAGGCCGAGGGCGTCGCGTCGGGCTGCCAGGCGGCGGCCCAGGTCGGTGCGTCCGGTCGTCTCGCCGGACTGCCGCGGTGGGGGGCTCGGCATGCTCTTCACGGCACTCACTGCTCCTGGGGCGGTACGGCGACCGTGTCGTGCTGGGGTCCGCCGAGCACGACCTTGAGGGCGCCGGTGTCGCGGGCGCGGGAGAAGACGTCGTACGCCTCCTCCATCCGGTCCAGCTCGAAGCGGTGGGTGATCAACTCGGCCCCGGGCAGACGGCCGGCGGCCGTCATGCGCAGCAGCATGGGGGTGGAGTAGGTGTCGACGAGCCCGGTGGTGATGGTGACGTCCTTGATCCACAGGTCTTCGAGGTGGAGGACAGCGGGCTTGCCGTGGACGCCGATGTTGGCGACCCGGCCGACGGGTCGCACCATCCGGGTGCACATCTCGAACGCCTCGGGCACACCGACGGCCTCGACGACCACGTCCGCCCCGAGTCCGTCGGTCAGGTCCTCCACGAGCCGCTCGGGCTCCTCGTCCGCGCTGACGGTGGCATCGGCACCGAGCTCGCGCGCGGCGGCGAGCCGGGACGGGGCGAGGTCGACGGCGACGATCCGCCCGGGGCTGTGCAGCCGCGCGGTGGCGATCACGGCCAGCCCGATCGGTCCGGCACCGACCACGACGACCGTGTCGCCCGGGCGCACGTTCCCGTTGAGCACGCCGACCTCGTACGCGGTCGGGAAGATGTCGGCGAACAGGACGGCGTCGGGGCCGGCCAGGGTGCTGGGCAGAGGGTGGACGGAGAGGTCCGCGAAGGGGACGCGTACGTATTCGGCCTGGGTGCCGTCGATGGTGTGGCCGAGGACCCAGCCGCCGCCCCCGCGGCACTGGCCGTAGTGCCCTTCGCGGCAGAAGCGGCACCGGCCGCAGGCGGAGATGCAGGAGACCAGGACGCGGTCGCCGGGGCGGACACTCCGGACGTCACCGCCGGTCTCGACGACGGTGCCGACGGCCTCGTGGCCCAGGATCCGGCCGGGCTCCACCTCGGGTACGTCGCCCTTGACGATGTGCAGGTCGGTGCCGCAGATGGTGACGGCGTCGACCCGGACGATCGCGTCGGCGGCGTCCTTGACGGAAGGGTCCGGGACGTCCTGCCAGGAGGTCTCTCCGGGCCCGTGGAAGACGAGGGCCTTCATGGCGCGGCCTTCTCTCTGTGTGCCGTACGGAAGGGGTCACCGCCAGGGTGTGCCCGCGCCCCTCCGTCCCGCTTGGGCCGGTCGGCCCCTGCCGAGGACCGGTCGGGTCCCTCCTGACAGGCCGTTCCGGTCCGATGACGAAGACCGGCACCGGTCCCGCGAGGAAGCTGCCGCGATGTCCCGGTGGGACCCCGTCCCCGGCCCGCAACCTCGTCGGCTGCGGACTCTTCCAGGGTGTCGCGGACCTGCGCCGCCGCAACCGGGCCACGCTGCACGTCTCACGGCGAGGCTGCCCCAGAGGGCGGCCGGGCGTGGGGTGCGAGAGCGGTGATGGCCGCCGGGGAGACGGCGAGGCCGAAGCCCGTGAAGAGTTCGAAGCGGGCGAGGGTACGTCCCAGGGCATGGGCCGGGGCGAGGCAGACCACGGACACCGCGGCGACGGCCGGGGCGCCCCAGCCGTGTCCCAGGGAAGTGGCCGCGAGGAAGCCGAGGTAGGACACGGTGAGTACCACGCCGGACTCCGGCGTCACACGACATGGCCCCGGTGTTCCGTAGGACCCTGGCTGTCAGTGGCCGTTGGGATACTCGGCGGACACGGCACACCCAGGAGGACCCAGTACCCATGACCGACAAGCAGCAGGCACCGACCGCCGCCGAGCTTCACGAGCTGATGAAGGAACTGCACACTGTGCAAGGACGGGTGCAAGACACCTACCTGCGGCTGTGGTCAGCTCCGGAGACATGCGATGTCGCCTACCAGATCGAGGACGCGGCCGGAGACATCCGCCGCGCCTGGGAGGCGCTGGAAAGGATTTCAGGAAGCTTCACCCGCGTCTACGTCATTCCTGGAACCGAGAGCCTGTGCGGAGTGCCGTGGGGTGTCTGCCCGGACCACGGGAACACCCTTCGCGTCAGAGGCAGGAAAACCTGGTGCACGGTTGCGGAGTGCTCACACAAGTGGGCCTACGACAAGCTCAGCAACCCATGCGCCGAGCCCGTGACCGAAACGGTCACGGACGCTCGTGGAAAGTCGTTTCTGGCCTGCCGGGCACACGCGAGGGACGCGGAGAAGCGGTTGTAGGGCCTCGCCGGTCCGGTCCGGTCCGTGCTGGCTGACTGCAGCCTGAGGCGTCGGCTACCCGGCGGCGTCTGTGGGAGGAGTTGCAACGGGTCCGGGACCGGCTCAACCGTGAGGGCACGCTGCCGGTCCACGGCGCCCGCGTCACCATCACTCCCGACGGTGAGACGACCCTGACCCGCGGGTCCTGGTCCGTCACCCTGTAGCCAGGATCAGCCATCGGCCCACCGCGGGCATGCACACCAGGCCCACGACGACGCCGATCGTCATGGCGACGCCGGATCTTGGTGGTGGCTGGCATGGCGTCAACGGTGCGGGCGTGCCTCCGCACCGGGTGCGTCGGTTGACGGACACCGTCAACCGACGACGTCAGCGGCCGTCCGGTCGGTGATGATGAGGGGGTGACCTTGAGGATCGACATCAGCGAACTGCCGCCCGAGCGGCTGCGGTTCGTCGCCTCCCCGCTGGCAGAACTGACCGCGATGCTGCACGTCCTGGCAGAACCGGGCCATCATCCGCAGTTCTCCGACTGGGCCGCGGACGTCCGGGCGGGGATGCGGCCGGAGCTGGCCGAGCGGTTGCGGGAGGCGGAGTTCCTCTGGCGTTCCTCACAGGCCGACTTCCTGCTCCCCGCGCGGCCCCGGCCGACCCTCGTCGAGGAGCTGGACGACGTGGACCGGATCGACGACGAGTCGTACGTGACCGCCGCGCTCGGCACGACGTGCGGCAGCAAACGGGTCCCCGTCGCCTCGCCGTCACCGCTCACCGACGCGACCGCGCGCCGGCGGGCCCTGCACCTGGCCCAGGCCCGTGGCGCACGGCAAGAGGCATTCTCGGAGCGGCTGTTGGCGGATCCGTCCGCGGTACGGGAGCGGGTGCGCCACACCCTCGAACAGTGCGCCGACGCCTTCTTCGACACCGCCTGGACCAGCGCAGCCGCGCAACTCGCCACCGACCTGCGCCTGAAGAACGACCTGCTGAGGCGCCAGGGCATCGGGGCGGCCCTCGCATCGGTCTCCGGCTCGGTCACCCTGTCACCGGACGGCGACCACATCGTCGTGGACAAGCTGCAGGACAGGGCGACCGCCGCCCACACCAACGGGGTCACTTTCATCCCCAGTGTCTTCGGCCGCCCGCACCTGGTGGTGGTCCACGCGCCCGGTTGGCAGCCGGTGGTCCAGTACCCCGTCGCCGAGCCCGGGCCGTCCGAGCCGGTGTCGCTGGAAACGGTCACCCTGCGGCTGGAGGCTCTCGCCCATCCGGTACGGCTGCGCCTCCTGCGCACCCTGGCCCGCGGCCCGCACACCACCGGCGAGCTGGCCCACACCTGGGAACTCTCGCCCCCGGAGGTGTCCCGCCACCTCGCCGTCCTGCGCCGCGCGGGCCTGCTCACGGCCCGACGGCACGGCCGCTACATCCGCTACACCCTCAATCTGCCCGATCTGTCGGCGCTGGGCGCCGACCTGCTGGCGGCCGTTCTGCGCTGAGCGCGTGCGGCCTTCCCGGCACGCGGGGCGCTCACCGCCTGACCCGTGGCATCCCCAGACCGATCCAGGAGATGATCTCCCGCTGGATCTCGTTGTTGCCGCCGCCGAAGGTGAAGATGACGGCCGACCGGTAGCCGCGTTCGAGTTCCCCGTGCAGGACCGCACCGGCCGAACCCTCCTTGAGCGGGCCCGCCGAGCCGACGATCTCCATGAGCCAGGCATAGGCGTCCCGGCGCGCCTCGGAGCCGTACACCTTCACGGCCGACGCGTCGTGCGGGGTGAGGGTGGCGTGCTGGAGTGCCGACACCATCTGCCAGTTGAGGAGCTTCATGGCGTCCAGGCGGGTGTGCGTGCGGGCCAGCCGGGAGCGGACCCAGCCGAGGTCGATGACCCGGCGGCCGTCGGCCAGCTTCGTTTCCGCGGCCCAGCGCTGGACGTTGTGGAGCGCGCGTACGGCCATGGTGCCGTGGGCGGCGAGTGTCACGCGTTCGTGGTTGAGCTGGTTGGTGATGAGCCGCCAGCCCTTGTTCTCCTCGCCGACGCGGTGGGAGACGGGGACCCGGATGTCCTCGTAGTAGCTCGCGGTGGTGTCGTGCGAGGCCAGGGTGTTGATCACCGTGCAGGAGTATCCCGGATCGCTCGTCGGCACGAGCAGCATCGTGATGCCCTTGTGCGGCGGGGCGTCCTGGTCGGTGCGCGCGGCGAGCCACACCCAGTCGGCGGTGTCGCCGTTGGTGGTCCAGATCTTCTGCCCGTTGACGACGTACTCGTCCCCGTCGCGCACCGCCCGCGTCCTGAGGGCCGCGAGGTCGGTGCCGGCCTCGGGTTCGCTGTAGCCGATCGCGAAGTCGATCTCGCCCGCGAGGATCTTCGGCAGGAAGTCCGACTTCTGCGCGTCGGTACCGAACTGCATGATCGTGGGGCCGACGGTGTTGAGGGCCATCAGGGGCAGTGGTACGCCCGCCTGCGCCGCCTCGTCGAAGAAGATGAACTGTTCCACCGGGGAGAGACCGCGTCCGCCGTACTCCTTCGGCCAGCCGACGCCGAGCCAGCCGTCGGCGCCCAGGCGGCGGACCGTCTCGCGGTAGAAGCGCTTCTGCGCGGCGGGCTCGGCGTACCGCGCGTAGGCGTTGTCGGGCACCAGCGCGGCGAAGCAGGTGCGCAGTTCCTCGCGCAACCGCTGCTGCTCAGGCGTGTATTCGAGGTGCACGGCCCCTCCAGGTGTCTCGCGGTCGCGTCGCCCGTGTGCGGCGGCGCACACAGTAGAACGTGTTGCAAGAATCCGGAAGGGCCGCGGAGCCCGACGGCTGTCAGCGCTTGACGGCGCGCAGGACCACGAACTTCGGGTCCCCCGCGATGGTGGTGCAGTTGCCGAAGATCCGGCGCAGCAGGACGTGGTAGCTGAGGTGCCGGTTGCCGACCACCCACAGCTCGCCGCCCTGCCGCAGTGCGGTACGGGCTCCGACGAACATGTTCCGGGCGGTGGCGTCGGTGGTCGCCTGGTGGGAGTGGAACGGCGGGTTGTTGAGCACGAGGTCCACGCTCCCCCGCTCCACACCGTCCAGCCCGTCGCCGACGACGAAACCGGCCTCCGCGTCCGGGCCGAGGTTGTCCCGGAAGGTCTCCTCGGCGGAGGCGACCGCCAGATACGACTCGTCGACGAAGGTGACCGCGGCCTCGGGGTTGGCCAGGGCCGCGGCGACTCCGAGGACACCGTTTCCGCAGCCGAGGTCGACGACGCGGTCCGGGCCCGTCCGCGCGGGCATGTGGTTCAGGAAGAACCGCGTGCCGATGTCGAGCCGCTCGGCGCAGAAGATCCCGGCGTGGTTGGTGACCGTGCGCCCGGAGGCGATACCGACGTCGGCGGGCAGGTCGTAGCGGTACGGCCACGGGCTGGGCGTGCGGGACAGCTCGGGGTCCGGGGTGCAGAAGATCAGCCTGGCCTTCTTCACCGCCAGGGAGGTGCGGGTCGGCCCGATGATCCGCTCGAAGAGCTTGAGCGTGGAGGTGTGGATCTCCTTGACCATGCCGGTCCCGATGACCACGGTCCCGGCGTGGACGGCGGGCGCCAGGCGGTGCAGCTGGTCCTCCAGGAGCGCGAGGCTCTTGGGTACCCGCACCAGCAGGACGTCGATCCGGTCCGGCGGGGTGTCGAGGGCCGACAGGAGTCGCACGGAGTCCTCGCCGGCGCCGCTCCGGGCGAGGTTCGCCAGGGTGGCGCGCTGCGCGAGGTACGAGTCGGTGATCTGCACGGGACCGTGCTCCGCGAGCACGGTGGTCAGCGCGCCCCAGCGGTCGCCCACCACGGCGACGGTGCCGGACAGGTCGACCGGCGCGGCGTCGTCGATCCCCTCCAGCTGCCGCAGCAGGTACTCATCGGCGGCGTCCCACGCACGGAACGGGTCGCGGGGGTTCTCGGGGAAGCGGGCGAGGTCGAATCCGCCCTGTGACGTCGTCAAACGATTCATTGTGCACTCAGGCTAACCGAGTGTCCGGGGAGCGCCCCACACACTCCCCGTCCACGGCGGCGGCGCGGCCCGCCCGGACCCCGGCAGCCTCCACCTGCCGGAGCCCTGCGGACGCCGCCTACGGAAGCCGCTTGTCGATCGCCGCCCGGCCCTCAGCGGCGATCCTGCCTCGTGCCCACTTCAGATTCTCCGGGGTGAGGTCCCGCCCGGAGGCGAGGACCAGATCCTCGGCGCTCGGATGGTCGCTCCCGCCGCTGTGCAGCAGGCGGTCGGGAGTGACCCCCCGGACCTCCGGCACGGTCACAGATACGGATTCGGGCTCTTCGCTCATGCCGCCTCCTCGTCCTTGCGGCAATTCTCGCGCCGCGCGGGCGTCACCGCATCCGATGCCCGCGGACCCTTGCGCGCAGGGCGATCCGGCCCCGGGAAGGGCACCCGGCAGGGGCACGAGCAGCGGTGACGGAACTCTCGGCCACACCCCCACTTGACCTGCACATGATGGGTACGCAGCGTTCACACACCGGGCACGGTGCGTGTGGAAGGCTCCCGGCTGAGCAGCCTTCGCACGACCACCGCGACCCGCGCCCCACAGAAGCGGATCCGCGGTGCCACCGTTTCCGGAGAGGACACCCCACATGTCCGTTCGTCCCCGTATCTACGCGCGTCCACTGCTGGCCGCCATGGCCTCCGTCGCCGTGCTCGCCGGTACCGCCGCCGCGGCGCCGGCCGCCCCGGCCCAGGCCCGCACGGCCTCCGCGGCCCTCGACGACACGTACTACCAGGCCGCACTCGGCAAGACCGGCCCCGAGCTCGAAGCCGCCCTGCACACCATCATCAGCAGCCAGACCAAGCTGACCTACAGCCAGGTGTGGGACGCGCTCAAGGACACCGACGAGGACCCGGCCAACTCCTCGAACGTGATCCTCCTCTACACCGGCCGCTCGCAGTCCAAGAACGAGAACGGCGGCGACGCCGACCAGTGGAACCGCGAGCACGTCTGGGCCAAGTCGCACGGTGACTTCGGCACCGCGACCGGCCCCGGCACCGACATCCACCACCTGCGCCCTGAGGACGTCTCGGTCAACTCCACGCGGGGCAACAAGGACTTCGACAACGGCGGCAGCCAACTGGGCGAGGCTCCGGGCAACTACACCGACAGCGACTCCTTCGAACCGCGCGACGCCGTGAAGGGCGATGTCGCCCGCATGATCCTGTACATGGCGGTGCGCTACGAGGGCGACGACTCCTTCGCCGACCTCGAACCGAACGAGAACGTGAACAACGGCTCGGCCCCGTACATCGGCAGGCTCTCCGTACTCAAGCAGTGGAACCAGGAGGACCCGCCGGACAGCTTCGAACAGCGCCGCAACGACGTCGTCTTCGACCGGTACCAGCACAACCGGAACCCCTTCATAGACCACCCCGAATGGGTCGAGGCCATCTGGTAGCCGGACCACCCGGCCGCCCGGTCCGTACGGGTCGGCGGCCGGCACCGGCTCAGTCGTCCTCCGCGAGGGCGTGTGCGCAGCGTTCGACGGCCTCCTCGCGGGAGGCGAAGCGCGGCAGGTCCTGGCCGGTGCGCTCCCGGGTGAGACCCGGCGGTCCGAGCCGGCCGTCGGGGTCGACCACGGCAGCGCGCCGCCCGTCGGACGCCAGCCGGGCCAGTCCCGCATGCAGCATGGCGAGCGCCACGCTGTCGATGCCGGTCACCTCGCGCAGGTCGAGCACCACCGATCCGGTCCGCTCCGGACCGGAGTCGTCCAGGGCGAACAGCACCCGTTCCGCGGCGGTGAAGTCGAGCGCGCCCTGAGCGGCGACGACACCCACCCGCTCGCGCAGGGCGCGCTCGCGCCGCCCCGCCGGCGCGGTGGGCAGGTCGTCCGCGGTGGTGGCCAGTGTGACGGTGGATCCGGGGAGCGCCGGGTTGTTCATGAGGTGGAGCCCGAACCGAAGCGAGAGTTCGACGAGCGCGGCGTGCCCGCGCACCGACGTGCCGGTCGAGTCCAGCGGCGGACTGTACGCGGCGAGTCCGAAGCGCGCCGGTCCGGCGGCGATCAGACCGCCCGACACCCCGCTCTTGGCCGGCAGCCCGACCCGGAGCAGCCAGTCGCCGGACGAGTTGTACATCCCGCAGGTGGCCATGACCGCGAGGACCTGCGCCGCGACGGCCGGCGTGACGACGGCTTCGCCGGTGACGGGGTTGACGCCGCCGTGGGCGAGGGTCGCCGCCATCGTGGCGAGGTCGACGGCCGTGGCCCGTACGGCGCACTGCCGGAAGTACGTCTCCACCGCCGCCACCGGGTCGAAGGGGAGGGGCCCTGCGCTGCGGATCAGATAGGCGAGCGCCCGGTTCCGGTCCCCGCTCGTGGCCTCGGATGCGTACACCTCCTCGTCCACGTCGAGGTCCCGGCCGGCGAACCGGCCGAGGCACCCCAGGATCCGGTCGAACGCCGACGCACCCGGGATGCCGGGGATCAGCGCGGTCGTGACGATGGCGCCCGCGTTGACCATGGCATTGGCCGGCCGGCCGGTCCGCGGCTCCAGGCTGATGGCGTTGAACGCCTCTCCGCTGGGTTCGGCGTTCACCCAGCGGCCCACCTCGTCCAGGCCGAGCAGGGACAGGGCCAGGGCGTAGACGAAGGGCTTGGAGACGGACTGCAGGCTGAAGGCGACGTCCGCGTCACCGGTGCTGTAGCGATGGCCGTCCATACTGACGAGGGCGAGCCCGAAAGCGTCCGGGTCCGCCTGGGCCAGCCGGGGGATGTAGTCGGCGGGACGCCCCTCCCGGACTCCGGCGAACCGGCGGTGCAGTTCGCCGAGCGCGTCGGTCACCGCGTCGGTGGCGCTCACCCGGGCCGGGCCCTCAGCCGCGCTCGGCCTGGGCGACCCGGGGGAACGTCTTGACGCCCGCGGCCTTGCGACTGGTGGCCTGCTTGCTGACGGTGCGGCCGGGCGGTGCGTCCTCGAAGCCGACGACGGCGGAGTCCAGGACGTCCCCGTTCGCGTCCACGAACTCCACGCGGACGGCGTAGAAGGCTTCCTGGTCGGTGGAGTTGGTGACCCTGACGAGAGCGCTGCGGAAGGTCTCGGACGCGGAGACCGGCTGGCCCGTCACCGAGACGTCCTGGACCGCGTTGCCCCGGCCGTCGGCACCTTCGAGGAGCTCGGTGGCCTCGGCCCTGACCCGTTCGAGCTCGGCGGAGACGGACGCCTCCAGGCTTTCCTGGGTCTGCGGGGTCGCCGAGGCGGAGGGCGAGGCGACGGAGGGAGAGGCGGGCTGCTCGGGAGTGAGCGTACGGACGCTGGTGGACGTGCCTTCCGAGCTGGTGTCGCTGTCGCAGGCGGTGGTCCCGCCGACGATCGCCGCAGTGAGCGCGGCGGGGACGAGGAGGCGGGCCGC
This sequence comes from Streptomyces sp. NBC_00234, assembly GCF_036195325.1. Lineage (NCBI taxonomy): Bacteria > Bacillati > Actinomycetota > Actinomycetes > Kitasatosporales > Streptomycetaceae > Streptomyces > Streptomyces sp. NBC_00234. The sequence continues at coordinate 447,579 of NZ_CP108101.1, forward strand.
GAGGGGCCGGTTCGGTTTCACAGACACTCCGTCTTCGGTGTGGGGGTGAGCGGGGAGGGGGTCATTCCGCTTCGTCACCGAAGATGTCGCGGAGTTTCGCCTCGCGCGCGGTGTCCAGGTTGCTGTGCAGCAGTTCGGCGCCGTCCCCCGGAAGCGCGCTGCTGATCCGGTCGGGGACCTCGTCCGTCGTGAGCAGGAACAGCGCCGAAGTACCGGGGGTCACCTGCTGCTTGACCTCCGCGATGAAGTCGTCGTCGATGCCGATGTCGGCGAGTTTGCCGCCCAGCGCGCCGGCCGCGGCACCGATGGCCGCGCCGAGGAGCGGCATCAGGAAGATGAGCCCGAAGAGCATGCCCCAGAACGTCCCGCTCAGCGCACCGGCACCCACCAGGTTGCGCAGCTGCTTCGTCCGGGGCTTGGGCCGGTCGGCAGGCCAGGTCACCACGGCGGCGTCGAGGATCTTGACCAGCCCCTCCTTCTGGAGCGACTTCAGCGTCGTCTCGACGTTCTCCGCGGCATCCGCCGAAGGGAACTTCCACACGGTCAGCGTGGACATCGCATGCACCTCCATGTCACAAAACGACCAACTCGCTCATATTAGGTTCAACCGATATGAATTGACTCGTCGAATCACCCGCTCCTCCCGGGAGCGGAAGACCTGCACCTCGGACACGAACCCCCTGGGAGGGAACGATGGATACGGACGCCCTGACCACCGGCCTGCTGCAGGACCTGCGGGCGACACGGCCCTATCCGGCCCTGTCCCTGACGATGCCGACCCACCGCCGCGCGCCTGAGAACGCCCAGGACGCCGTCCGGCTGCGCAACCTGGTGGCGGAGGCGTCGAACCGCCTGGAGGCCGACCCGGACGTGTCGCGCGAGGTCCGGGCCGCCATCAAGGAGCAGCTGGACCGGGCGGTCGCCGAGGTGGACCCGCGCCGGGCGCTCGAATCCCTCGTCGTACTCGCCACCGCCGACGAGTACCAGATCTGGCAACTGCCGCGTACCGCACCCGAACGTGTGATCCTCAGCGACACCTATCTCACCCGGAACCTGGTCGCCGCCAAGGCCCAGGCGACGCCGTTCTGGGCGTTGACCGTGTCCGCGGAGCACGCCACGCTCTGGAGCGGCACGACGGACGCGGTCCACCAGGAGGAGCGGTCCGGATTCCCGCTGAAGGCTCCGCACGAGGCGCCGAACCCGCAGCGCGAGGAGCGGATCGGCGACACCCCCAGCACGTTCAGCAACGAGGACACCCGCCAGTTCCTGCGCACCGTCGACGAGCAGCTGCGCACGCTGCTGGCCGCCGATCCCCGCCCGTTGTACCTGGTGGGACTCGCCCCCGCGCTCGCGATGCTGGACGAGGTGGGCGAGGCGTCGAAGTCCGCGGCCGGCCGGGTCACCAAGGGCGCGCCGGCCGACACGGCACCGGCCGAACTCCTCAAGGAGCTGCGTCCCGCGCTCGACAGCCACCGCAAGCGGACCGCCGAGGAGATCGAGGGCAGGCTCGACGTCGCCCGCGGCAGCCGCTCGTTCGCCGGCGGCCTCGACGAGGTGTGGGCCGCGGTACGGGAGGGCAGGGCCGGCCTGGTCGCGGTGGAGGAGCACTTCCAGACGACCGTCGAGGTCACCGACGAGCACCTGGAGCCGGTGGCCCCCGGAGCCGTCCAGGGAGCGACCGGCGACATCCGCGAGGACATCGTCGACGAGCTCATCGAAGCGGCCCTGAACAGCGGTTCCGAGGTGGTGTTCCTGGCCGACGACTCACTCTCCGAGCACGGAGGGATCGCGGCGGCACTGCGGTACTGAACGCGGGGGCAACGGGAGTACCCGCACGGCGAACGTGTGACCTCGCGTGTCCCTGCCGGGTGATTATGTTACTTATATCTAGGTTTGACGCTCCACGGCCCGATCCCATCGGTCGGGCCCGCAGACGAAGGAGCGTCATTCATGGATCGCTACAGGCGGGTTACGGCTGCTGTCGTGACGGCGGCGGCGGTGCTCGCGGGCGCGGGCGGGGCGGCAGCCTCGTCCGACGTTCCCGCGCCGCAGGCCGGGCCGAGCGCCGGGAAGCAGACCGCACGCCCCGCGCTGAGCGCGAAGGCGACCGTGGACACCGTCTCGGCCTGGCAGGAGTTCCGGGTCCACGGCCCGGCCCGGCAGATCCCGGCGGGCACCCGGGTCACCCTTCAGCAGAAGCAGGGCAGCCGATGGGTGTCCCTGCCCGCCTCGATGAACACCAACCGCGACCACACGTACAGCCTGCGCGTGCTGCTCGGCCTCAAGGGCGAGAACGCGCTGCGCATCGTCGGTGGCGGCGCGGTCTCGCCCGTCGTACGCGTGACCGTGCGCTGAGCGCCCCGAAGGGACGCACGGGTGTCAGCCGTCCCAGGTCCAGTCCGCGACCTCCGGCAGGTCCGTGCCGTGTTCACGAATCCAGGCGTGGTGGCGCGTACGCGCGTCCGCCATGGCCTGGCGCACGGCGACGGCACGGACGCCGAGGCCGGGCACCCGGTCGATGACATCCATCACCAGCCGGAAGCGGTCGAGGTCGTTGCGGACCACCATGTCGAAGGGCGTGGTGGTGGTGCCCTCCTCCTTGTAGCCCCGTACGTGCAGTTGGGCGTGGCCCGTGCGGCGGTAGACCAGACGGTGGATCAGCCAGGGATAGCCGTGGTACGCGAAGATCACGGGCCTGTCGGTGGTGAACAGGGCGTCGTACTCGGAGTCGGGCATCCCGTGCGGATGCTCCCCGTCCGGCAGCAGCCTCGTCATGTCGACGACGTTGACCACCCGCACGACCAGTTCCGGCAGGTGCCTGCGCAGCAGACTCGCCGCGGCCAGCACCTCCAGCGTGGGTACGTCACCGGCACAGGCGAGCACCGCGTCGGGTTCCCGGCCGCCGTCCTCCGTACCGGCCCACTCCCACACACCGGCCCCACGCGCGCAGTGGGCGCGGGCCTCGTCGAGGGTCAGCCAGTCGAAGCCCGGCTGCTTGCCCGCCACGATCACGTTGACGTAGTCCCGGCTGCGCAGGGCGTGGTCGGCGACGGAGAGCAGGGTGTTGGCATCCGGCGGCAGATAGACACGGACGACCTCGGGACTCTTGTTGAGGATGTGGTCGACGAAGCCGGGGTCCTGGTGGGAGAAGCCGTTGTGGTCCTGGCGCCACACGTGCGAGGTGAGCAGGTAGTTCAGTGAGGCGACGGGCCGGCGCCAGGGCAGCCGCCGCGAGGTGCGCAGCCATTTGATGTGCTGGTTGACCATGGAGTCGACGATGTGGGCGAACGCCTCGTAGGAGGAGAACAGTCCGTGGCGTCCGGTCAGGAGGTATCCCTCCAGCCAGCCCTGGCAGAGGTGCTCGGAGAGCACCTCCATCACCCGGCCGTCGCGCGCGAGGTGTTCGTCGACCGGGAGTACCTGCGCCTGCCATGCCTTGCCGGTGGCTCCGTAGAGGGCGTCGAGCCGGTTGGAGGCGGTCTCGTCCGGGCCGACGACACGGAAGTCCCGGCGCCCGGCCGTAGCCGCCATGATGCCTTCGAGCAGGCCGCCCAGGACACCGGTGGGCCCGTGGAGCGTGGCACCGGGCCTGTCGACCGGCACGGCGTGGTCGTCCAGGTCCGGGATCGGCAGATCCCGCAGCAATAGACCGCCGTTCGCGTACGGGCTCGCCCCGAGCCTGGCCTCGCCCTCGGGAACGCAGCCGAGGACCTGCGCGCTCGGGCGCCCCGCCTGGCCGAATAGCTCTTCCGGCCGGTACGAGCGCATCCACGCCTCCAGTTGGCGCAGGTGGTCGGGGTCGTCCCGGACTCCGGGCAGCGGGACCTGGTGGGCGCGCCAGGTTCCCTCCACCGGCTGCCCGTCGACCTCCGCCGGGCCGGTCCAGCCCTTCGGCGTACGCAGCACGATCATCGGCCAGCGCGGGCGCTCGGTCGCGCCCTCGGTGCGCGCGGCGCGCTGGAAGGCGTGGATGCGGTCCAGGGCGAGGTCCATCGCGCTGGCGAGCTCACGGTGCACGGTGGCGGGGTCGTCACCGGCGACGTGGAGCGGGTCGTGGCCGTAGCCGCGCAGCAGCGCGTCGAGTTCGCTCTCCGGGATACGAGCGAGGACCGCCGGGTTGGCGATCTTGTACCCGTTGAGGTGCAGGATGGGCAGGACCGCCCCGTCGTGCACCGGGTCGAGGAACTTGTTGGAGTGCCAGGACGCGGCGAGCGGCCCGGTCTCCGCCTCTCCGTCGCCGATGACGCAGGCGACCAGCAGGTCCGGGTGGTCGAAGGCCGCGCCGTAGGCGTGGGAGAGGGAATAGCCGAGTTCCCCGCCCTCGTGGATGGAACCGGGGGTCTCCGGGGCGACGTGACTGGGTACACCGCCGGGAAAGGAGAACTGCCTGAAGAGCAGCTCCATGCCGGCGGCGTCACGGGTCACGTCGGGGTACGTCTCCGAGTAGCTCCCTTCCAGCCAGGAGTTGGCGAGGACCGCGGGTCCGCCGTGGCCGGGTCCCCAGATGCAGAGCGCCTGCTGCTCGCGGGCCCTGATGATCCGGTTGAGGTGGGTGTACACGAGGTTGAGCCCGGGTGAGGTGCCCCAGTGCCCCAGCAGGCGTGGCTTGATGTGCTCCGGGGCGAGGGGCTCCTCCAGCAGCGGGTTGGCCATCAGATAGATCTGGCCGACGGCCAGGTAGTTGGCCGCGCGCCAGTGCGCGTCGAGTGCCGCGAGTTCCTGGTCGGACAGCGGTGCCGATGACGGCACGGGGGCGTCGCGCATGCGGTGACTCCTCGGCAGGGAGGCGGGCAGGACCGTCGGCGCTCCGTCAGGCGCCGTACCAGACCGTGGTGATGTTGCAGAACTCACGGATGCCCTCGCCCGCCAGCTCCCGCCCGTAGCCGGAGCGCTTGACTCCGCCGAAGGGCAGCGCGGGGTGCGAGGCCGTCATGCCGTTGAAGAAGACGCCACCCGCCTCCAGGTCGCGCACACAGCGGGCCATCTCGTCCGCGTCCTGCGTCCACACGTTGGAGCTCAGCCCGAAGGGGGTGTCGTTGGCGAGGGCCAGGGCTTCGTCCAGGTCGGCGGCCCGGTAGAGCGTGGCCACCGGACCGAAGGTCTCCTCCTGGTGGATACGCATCGCGGGTGTGATGCCGGACAGGACGGTCGGGCTGTAGAACCAGCCGGCGTCCAGGCCGCCGCCGAGCCCCTGGGGCCGGCCACCGCCGCACAGGGCGGTGGCTCCGTGGCCGACCGCGTCGTCGACCAGCTCCTCCAGGTCGGTGCGCCCCTGCTCGCTGGCGAGCGGGCCGATGTCGGTGCTCTCCTGCGCCGGGTCCCCGACGGTCAGTGCGCGCATGCCCGCGGTGAAGCGCTCGGCGAACGCGTCGTACACCTCGGTGTGGACGATGAACCGTTTGGCCGCGATGCAGGACTGCCCGTTGTTCTGCACCCTGGCGGTGACCGCGGTCGCCGCGGCCTTCTCGATGTCGGCGGAGGGCAGGACGACGTACGGGTCGCTGCCGCCCAGTTCCAGGACCGTCTTCTTCACCTCGTCGCCCGCGACCGAGGCGACCGAGCGGCCCGCGGGTTCACTGCCGGTGAGCGTCGCCGCGGCGACGCGGGGGTCGCGCAGGATCGCCTCGACCGCCCCCGATCCCACGAGCAGGGTCTGGAAGCAGCCCTCGGGGAACCCGGCCCTGCGGAAGAGGTCCTCCAGATAGAGGGCGGTCTGCGGGACGTTCGACGCGTGCTTGAGCAGGCCGACGTTGCCGGCCATGAGAGCGGGGGCGGCGAATCGTACGACCTGCCAGAGCGGGAAGTTCCACGGCATGACGGCGAGGACGGCGCCCAGCGGGCGGTAGCGGACATAGGCCCTGGAGGCGCCGGCGTCGCGCACATCGGCCTCCGACGGGTGTTCGTCCGCGAGCAGCCGCTCGGCATTGGCCGCGTACCAGCGCATCGCCTTGGCGCACTTGGCCGCCTCCGCACGGGCGGCCTTGACCGGCTTGCCCATCTCGGTGGTCATGATGCGTGCGATCTCGTCCTGGTCCTGGTCCAGGAGATCGGCGGCCCGGTTCAGCAGCTCGGCCCGTGAAGCGAAGGTGGTGGTGCGGTGCCGTCGGAACGCGCTGTCGGCGGTGGCGAGCCGGCGCTCGATCTCCTCCGGCCCCAGCGCGTCGAATGACTTGATGGTCTCGCCGTTCGCGGGATTGACCGTCGCGATGGGCATGGCAGTGGCCTCCTTGCGTGAGTACTTCGACCGTGCCGCGCCGCGCTCCACCGCGCAAACGCGCCCCCTGACACACGTACCCGGCCGGCGCGGATCACGCGTGCGGTGTGCACGCGGTCCGCGCCGGCCGGGTCGTCACCGACAGCGCTGTCATACGAGGACGGGGACGGACAGTTCCCCGATGACGGGAATCGGCAGTTCCCGCGCTTCGCGTCCGCCCGGCAGCGGCGGATGCGGCACCAGTTCGGTGCTCCGCGGCGCCTGGGCGTATCGGGTGAACCAGACAACCTTGCCCTCGGTGGTGCGGCAGGTGCCCCAGCTGTCGCTCAGGGCCATGACGCGGCTGAGGCCGCCGCCACCGCCGCTGAGCAGCTTGGGCATCTCACGGCCGTTGTCGGTCACGGACACCGTGAGGTGCCGGCCGGTCCAGCGGAGCTCGACGACGGCCTTGTTGTCGTCGCCGACATGCCGGTGGACGTTCGTCAGAAGCTCCTCGGCTGCCCGGCACACCGGCCGGACGTGCAGTTCGAGACTCCAGTGACGAAGGTGTGCGGCGACAATGCGCCGCAGCTGGGAAACGCGCTCTGCCGATACGTGCAGTTCGACCTGATAGTGCCGGTCGAGTGGAACGGTCATCGTCGAGGCTCCTCACCGCGAGGCCCACATGCTTCAACCCTGTTGAACAACGACCCCCGAACACGAAGCGTGAGCAGTCATCACTTCTGGGTCACTCATTAGGGTGACCCGGAGGGGCCGATACCGCAACAAATGGGCGGTTGCCGCAGGTGAGAGGTCCGGGCCCGCCCCTGAAGGGCGGCCGAACGGACGCGTTCACAGGTAGGGCAGCAGCTTGTCGGGGGTGAGCGGCAGCGCCCGCAGCCGGGCGCCGGTGGCATGGCGCACGGCGTTCCCGATGGCGGCGGCGGTACCGACGATGCCGATCTCTCCGATGCCCTTGCTGCCCATGGGGTTGAGGTGCGGGTCGTCCTCCTCGATCCAGTGCGCGCGGATGTCGGGGACGTCGGCGCAGACCGGCACGTGGTAGGAGGCGAGATCGCTCTCCGTGAAGTCGCCGAACACCGGGTCCATGGTGCTGCCCTCGGTCAGGGCCATGCCCAGACCCATGACCATGCCGCCGATGAACTGGGAGCGTGCGGTACGGGCGTTGAGGATGCGCCCGGCGGCGTAGACGCCGAGCAGGCGGCGTACCCGGACCTCACCGGTGAGGGAGTCGACCGCGACCTCGGCGAACTGCGCGCCGAACGCGTGCCGTGCGTACGGCGGCTCCTCGGCCGCCTCCTGCCCGGTGTCGGCGGTGACGGTGATCCCGCCCTCCGGAACCGGTCCGGCGCTTTCGGCCAGACGGCCGGCGAGTTCCGTGGCCGCCTTGTGCACGGCCCACCCCCAGGAGGCCGTTCCCGCGGAGCCCCCGGCGAGCGGGGCGCCGGGGAGTTCGCTGCTGCCGATCTCGATGGCCACGTTCTCCACCGGCGTGCCCAGCGCCGAGGCGGCGATCTGGGCGAGGACGGTCCGGGCGCCGGTACCGATGTCGGTGGCATTGGTCCGGACGCGGTAGGAGCCGTCGGGCGCCGCGTGGGCCGAGGCGGTGGAGCCGTTGACGAGGACGGGGTACGTCGCCGCGGCCACGCCCGTACCGATCAGCAGCGGCCCCTCCTCCCGGACCGCCGGCTGCCGGTCGCGGCCGTGCCAGCCGAACCGCTCGGCGCCCTCGCGCAGACAGGCCGCGAGGTTGCGGCTGCTGAACGGCAGTCCGCTGTCCGGCTCGGCCGCCGGTTCGTTGCGCAGGCGGAGCTCGATGGGGTCGACCCCCAGGACGCAGGCCAACTCGTCCATGGCCGACTCCAGCGCGTACATGCCCGACGCCTCCCCCGGCGCGCGCATCCAGGACGGGGTGGGGACGTCGAGAGCGACCACCCGGTGCACGGTACGGCTGTGGGGCGAGGTGTACATGGTGCGGGCGGGCACGGCGGCCTGCTCGACGAACTCCTTGACGGTGGAGGTGTGCGTGATGATCTCGTGGGCCAGGGCGGTGATCACTCCGTCGTCGTCGGTGCCGAGCCGCACCCGTTGCACGGTGGGCGCCCGATGGCCGACCAGCGCGGCCAACTGCTGCCGTGGCAGCGAGAGTTCGACCGGCCTTCCGGTGTGCCGGGCCGCCATGACCGCCAGCACGACCTGGGGGCGCGGGGTGCCCTTCGATCCGAATCCCCCGCCGACGTGCTCGGAGACGACGGTGACCTGTTCCGTGCCGAGCCCGAACATCCGGGCCAGGCTGTCGCGCACCTTGGTGGAGCCCTGACTGGAGTCGTGGACGGTCAGACGGCCGTCGGCCCACTGTGCGGTGGAGGCGTGCGGCTCCATCGGGTGGTTGTGGAGCGCCTCTAGGGTGTACGTCGAGTCGATACGGATCGGGGCCGCCGCGTACGCCCCGTCGAAGTCCCCGCGTTCACGGACGGCCGGGTGACCGCCGTTGGCCTGTTCGGGGGTGTAGAGCCCCGGGTGGTCCTCGGTGAGGACGACGTCGTGCCCGCCGGTCGCGTATTCGATCCGGACCGCCCGGGCTCCGGCGCGGGCGGCTTCGAGCGTGTCGGCGACGACGAGCGCGACGGGCCAGCCGCGGTGCGGGACACGGTCGTCCTGGAGGACCGCGAGGATCGGGTCGTCGGGCTCCTCCAGGCGCGGCGCGTTGTCGTGGGTGAGGACGGTATGGACGCCCGGGACGGCGAGCGCCTCGGCCGTGCGGATCGCGGTGATCCGCCCGCGGGCGATCGTGGCGGGCACGGGCCATGCCCGCAGACAGCCGGGCGGGGCGTGTTCCGCGGCGTAGCGTGCGGCACCGGTGACCTTGTCACGGCCCTCGCGGCGGACGACGGGCGCGCCCGTGGGCTGGGGGGCGTGGCTCATGCGGGAGTCCTCGGTTCCTCAGGTGCGGGGGGTGCCGGGCGAAGCCGCCCGGGCGGTGAGCTCGGCCAGCGCGCCGACGGCCAGGCTGCGGGCGAGGTCCACCTTGAAGGCGTTGCCGCGCAGGGGCCGCGCCGCGTCGAGTTCGGCCCGTACCGCCCGTACGAAGGTGTCGTGGGTGGCGGGGGCGCCGCGCAGCACCTCTTCGGCGGCCCGGGCGCGCCATGCCCGGTGGGCCAGGCCACCGAAAGCGAGCGTCGCATGGCCGATACGGCCGTCGCGCACGCTCAGCACGGCGGCGACGGAGGCCAGGGCGAAGGCGAACGAGGCGCGGTCACGGGCTTTCCGGTAGAGGGAGACCGTGCTGTCCGGGACGGGCGGCAGCACCAGTTCGGTGATCAGCTCGCCCGGCCGGATCACCGTGTCCTGGTCGGGATTCTCACCCGGCAGCCGCTGGAAGTCCGTGACGGGGACGATCCGTTCACCGTCGGGCCCGTGCAGGTGGACGGTGGCGTCGAGGGCGGCGAGCGCGACGGCCATGTCCGAGGGGGCGACGGCGACGCACTGTGCGGAGTACCCGAGGACGGCGAGGTCGCGGTGGGTACTCTCCCGGGCCGAGCAGCCTTCGCCGGGAGTCCGCTTGTTGCACGGTTTGGAGAGGTCCTGGAAGTACGGGCAGCGGGTCCGCTGGAGCAGGTTTCCGCCGGTGGTGGCCGCGTTGCGCAGCTGGCCGGACGCACCCGCGAGCAGGGCCTGCGACAGCGCGGGCCGGAGGGTGCGGACGGCCGGGTGCGCGGCGAGGTCGCTGTTGCGTACCGTCGCGCCGATCCGCAGGCCCCCTTCGGAGGTGGCGGTCACCCGGTCCAGGGGCAGGTGGCCGACGTCGATGAGCAGATCGGGTGTCTCGACGCCGAGTTTCATCAGATCGACGAGATTGGTGCCCCCGCCGAGGAACCGGGCCCCCGGGTGTCCGGCACAGGCACGGACCGCCTCCGTCACGGACGCGGGGCGCAGATAGGCGAACGGCTTCACGGCGCGACGTCCTCGATGGCCTCGACGATGTGGGGGTAGGCACCGCACCGGCAGAGATTGCCGCTCATCCGCTCGCGGATCTCGTCCCGGTCGAGGGAGACGGCCGGGACGGGCTCCCCCTCGTACGGAGCGGCCGGAGAAACCTGGGAAGTGACATGGGAGGGAAACCCCTCGGCCGCTTCGCCGAGCATGCCGACGGCCGAGCAGATCTGGCCCGGGGTGCAGTAGCCGCACTGGAGGGCGTCCCGTTCCAGGAACGCCTGCTGGAGGGGGTGCAGACGGTCTCCGTCGGCCAGCCCTTCGACCGTGGTGACCTGGGCCCCGTCCTGGGCCACGGCGAGCAGGAGGCAGCTGTTGACGCGCCGCCCGTCGACGATCACGGTGCACGCGCCGCACTGGCCGTGGTCGCAGCCCTTCTTGGCGCCGGTGAGTCCGAGGTGGTGGCGCAGGGCGTCCAGGACGGTGGTGCGGTGATCGAGTGTCAGGGTCCGCGCGGTCCCGTTGACGTGCAGTGTGAGCGTCGACCGGTCGCCGGGCGCTTCCCGGACCTGCCCGGTGCCGCCCTCCCCGGGGCTGGTGGGATCCATGCGCGAGCACCTTCCGGATCTGAGGCGTTTGTCCTGGTTACTACCAGACATGCCGCAGTCCCGCGCAGGACCGGAACGGCCCCGTCGGCATCAGACATCGTTCGGACTACCGGTTGGCCAGCTTCAGCCGCACTTCCTCTTCCTGGTCACCGGCCGCGGTTCCGACGACCCGCACGGCGAACGCTTCGGCGAGATGCCGACGCAAGCGGTCGACCGCCCAGTAGCCGCCCTGCACATCCATGAGCACGGGCGCGGCCAGCGGTGCGGGGACACCCGCGGCCCGCGTCTCGCTCACGTCGACGGTCGCGAACCACACGGTCGGGCGCGTCTCCGACGCGTCCCGCGGTTCGTCCTCCGCCGCACGGTCGGAGTCGAAGGAGCGGCGCAGTACGTCGAACACGGTCCGCGCGTCCTCCTTCGTACATCCCGTGACCGCGACCACCACGTCCCGGCCTTCTTGATGGACGGGTGCCTGCTCTGCCCTGCTGTTCACGTGATTCCTTCCGGTCGGGCCCGGCTGCTCCCCCCTCCAGGCTCACCCCGCAGGCGGACGACTGCGACACGAACGGAGCGCGCGAACGAAACACATTTCTTTGCAGATGGTCACAAAACGTGAATTAACGCTGATATCGGACTGGGTACGGACCTCCGGGGTATGCGGCAAGCATGGACGTAACGAACGGAGCCCAGAGTTCCTTCACCCTCGCCGACAGCGCCGGCGCGATCGGCGTCGTCATGCCGATCGTCGGGATCGCCGTGGTGGCCCTGCTCATCGGCGCCTTCTGGTGGGGCAGGCGGCGCAGGGACGAGCAGCCGCCCGCGCCGCGCCCCGATGAGCAGCCGCTCATGCCGGACCACCGCACCCACATCGAGGAGGCCGGGAAGCACGGTTCGGACCACTTTCCCGAGGACGGGCGCGGACTCTCCCCGTACGCGCTCGGCGACCACGGCAACGAGGTGATCCCGCCCGACACGGAACCGCCGCGCGAAACCCGGTGACCCGGAGTCCGGCGGGGCCGTCGCGGCGGACGGCCCCGCCGGACCGTCCCGGTCGCGTGTTGCGGGAGTGGCCACGTGCGATGAGGCTGGTTCTGGCCCCGCGGCAGCACGACACGCCGCAGAACCGACGGAGGCAGTGGGACCATGACCGGAAGCGAACCGCGGACGAGCTGGGCGGCGGCACCACTGACGGGGCCCTCCGCACCGTGCTGGGTCAACCTGATGACCCGCGACCTGGATGCCGCGCAGTACTTCTACGGCGCGGTGCTGGGCTGGACGTTCCGGCCGGGCCGGCTGGGCCGGGACTTCTCCGTGGCGCGCCGCGGAGGTGTTCCGGTGGCCGGGATCGTGGCGGGGGCGTCGGCCTACCAGGTGGCCGTGGCGTGGATTCCGTACTTCTCCGTCGAGAACGCCGACGTGGCCGCATCCCGTATCCGCGAGCGCAGCGGGACGGTCGCCGTCGGACCCCTCTCCTTCGGCAAGGGACGCGGAGCCCTCGCCTCCGACCGCGACGGCGCGGTGTTCGGCATCTGGGAACGGACCGAGCGGAGCACCTCTCCCCCGGCCTCCGACGACCATTCCCACGCCTGGCTGCGGCTGCGGACGAGAAACGCCTTCGACGCCGCGATCTTCTACGGCGAGGTACTCGACTGGGCCAGCGGCAAACCCGGCTGCTGCGAGGTGGCCTACGTGAAGGACGAGGTCATCGTGCGGTGCGGGGGACGGCCGCTCGCCCGCATCAGCTCCGGCGCGGTCGAGGCGGCTCCCGACCCGCTGGTGCGCCCGCACTGGCAGGTCCAGTTCCCCGTCGAGGACGTGGACGCGACCGTGAAATCCGCGGTGGAGCACGGTGGAGCACTCGTGGAGCGGCGTCCGGTGCACCAGGGCGACGAAGCGACCCTGCGGGACCCGGACGGCGGCCTCTTCACCGTGACGGACGTCGCGACACCGGACGTCGCGGAGGACTGAGATCAGCGGTCCCCGCCGGAGTCCTCGGGCGACCGCGGCTCGGTGCCCTGGGCCCGCGCCCGGAGCGGAACCACGAACCAGCACACGAAGAACCACAGCGCCATGGCCCCCACGAGCCACAGGGCAAGCGAATTGTGCAGCGCGAGCCTCAGGATGAGGAGCAGCGCCGAACACATCGTGCAGAACAGCAGCCCGAGCCCCACGACGGTCACCCGCGAGGCCCAGACGACCGTCTGCGGCTTCACCCGGCGCCCGGTCAGCAGCCGATGGTAGGAAACCGGCCCGATCAGCGCGGCCACCGTCGCCGATCCCAGCAGGACGGTCACCACGTAGATCGCGCGGTCGGCGTCCGAGAGCGTGGTGAACCGGGGCTGGAAGACCACGGCGAGCAGAAAGCCGAACAGGATCTGTACGCCGGTCTGGGCCACCCGCAATTCCTGGAGCAGTTCGCTCCACTGCCGGTCGGCCCGCTCCTCCTGGGTCTCCTCACGGCCCGTCGTCCTGCGCGGGCTTTCGTCACCAGGTCCGTCGTCGCCACCGCTCGATGTAGATGCCACCGAATGCCTCCGTCTCTGGGCCACGCATTCCATGGTGCAATCCATGGTGGCACTCGACTGCCCCCGCACCACACGTCGAACCGGCCGAATACGGCCATGCCGCCTCGACGGCACGGGAATGTCTGCTTAAGATCGTCCGCAGGGCATCGCGCGTCGGTCACCGGCCGGGTGAGGCGTGGAGGTAGCCCGTGAGATGCCTGTAGGAGGCATTCCACAGTGTCGATCAAGCTGAATCACACCATCGTCCATTGCCGGGACAATCAGGAATCCGCCGATTTCCTGGCGCGCATTCTGGGGCTGGAAGCCGGCGAGCGATGGGGCCCCTTCGTCCCGCTGTCCCTCGCGAACGACGTCACTCTCGACTTCGCGGCCATTCCCGCCGATTCGATCACCTCGCAGCACTACGCCTTCCTCATTTCGGAGGCGGAGTTCGACGCGGCCTTCGCCCGCATCCAGGAGCTGGGAATCCCGTACTACGCGGATCCCCATCAGAAGGTTCCCGGCGAGATCAACCGCAACGACGGGGGACGGGGCGTGTATTTCCCCGATCCGAACGGCCACGGCATGGAAATCCTGACGGTGCCCTACGGCGGCTGGTCGTAGCCGGCACGCCGTGAGCCGATCGTGAGCGCAGGGGCCCGGCCGGACCCGTGACAGGGCCCGGCCGGGCCCCTCCCCGTCTCCGCACCGGCGGATCAGCCGATGGCGAGCATCAGCTCGGGCCGGTCCCACATCACGGCGGGCGGACTGGCCAGGACGGTTCCGGCAGGTTCGGCGCCGATGCTGCGGTAGAAACCCTCGGCCGGCGGGTGCGAGACGATGCGTACGCCCGTCAGACCGGCACGCCGCGCCTCCTCCTTCAGGTGTCCGGCGAGCACGCGCCCGATGCCGAGCCCCTGGGCCTCGTCGGCGACGAACATCAGGTCCAGCTCGGGGGGCGAGAGGACCAGCGCGTAGAAGCCGAGCACCCGGTCGGTGGCGGTGTCCGCGGCCACGAACACCTGGTGCGTCTCGATGTAGTCGGGGCCGAGACGGTAGCCCTCGACCATGGGGGCGTAGGGACCTTCGTACGCACGCGAGGTCCGGACGAGGCGGGTCAGCCGCTTGGCGTCCCGCGCGGTCGCCCGCCTGACCGTCACGGCCCCGCCGCCCGACTCCGTAACGCTTGATCTCATAGAGCGAGTATTACCTATGCGGCCCGCACCCTCAGCCCTGGTCCCGCGCGCCTCGCCAGTCCCGGACGGCGGCGTCGATGTCGAAGGGCCCGAGGTTGAGCGGCGGCCCCTCCGGCGGCATCCGGAGCGCCTCGTGGATCTCCTCGTTCACCTCGGTCAGGATCCGCCGCACCTCGGCCTCGGTCCTGGCCCGGGACACCGCCTCGACGGCGTCCTCCGCCCGCTTCCGCAGGGCCAGTGCCGGCGGGAGCACCGAGATGCCCTCGCGCTGCATCTTCGCCTTGATCCACCACGCCTCGTCGTACGGCCGCTCAAGGCCGGGGAGCGGCTTGCCGAAGCCGGGCAACTGGGAGACGTCACCACGCTCCTCGGCTTCGCGGATCTGCTTGTCCACCCACGACTCGAAGCTGACTCCCGGCGGTTTGCGCTCGGTCACCATGCACCCCTCTCAGGATTCCCGGCCCCTGATCACCGTGTGCGGGACCCGGTTCCCTCACGATACCCAGAGGCGGTATCCGGTCCTTCAGTGGTCCGCCGCGGCGGCCTCGACGGTGAACGACGCGGTGCGGACCTTGCCCTCGTGCTGGAAGTCGAGGAAGAGCCGGTACGTGCCGGCGCTGGGCGCCGTCGCGGTGAACGAGACCTCCGGGCCGGGTCCGCCCTCGTTGGGGTGGACGTGGAGGTAGGCGAGGTCGCCGGAGCGCAGGGCCACGAGGTGCCCGAACGCGCCGAGGTAGGGCTGGAGATCGGTGACGGGCCTGCCGTCCTTGCTGACGGTCAGGGTGAGTTCACCGGACCGGCCGGCGCGCAGCCCGCCGCCGAGGGCGACTTGGTAACCGTCGACTTCGGCGACGGCGCGGACGGGCGGCATCTTCGCGGGCCGGAAGTCCCCGGACACCGCCAGATCCGCACCGAGCGTGTGGTTGGTGCCTCCCGCGCCCCGGGGAGTGAAGTCGGCGAAGGCGCGGTAGCCGCCGGCCGCGGGCAGTTCGACCTCGGTCGACCAGGTGCCGTCGGCCTCCCGCACAGGATGCAGATGGCGGAAGGTCGTGAGGTCGCGCGAGGCCACGATGAAGTGGAGCTCCTTGCCGTGCTCGCGTCGGTAGTCGGTGACGTTGTCGCCGTGGTCGTCCTTGATCGCGAACCGGATCTCGCTGCGGTCACCGGCTGCGACCGTAGGAGTTTCGAGCGCCAGGGTGTATCCGCCCTCGGAGATCTCCAGGCCGCCCGCGGCGGCCTTGGCCGCGCTCTTCTCCGCCGTCCCACCTCCCTCCTGATGCCCGCCGTGACCGTCGCCGTCGGTCTTCTGCGGCTCCTTCCCCTGCCCGGGGTGCTGCTGCCCCGCGTGCTGCGACGGGGCGTCGAACACGGGGTCGGCACCCATGCCGACCCCGTACGCGGTGCCGAAGGTCGCGGCGAGTGCGGCGGCGAAGGCGGTGATCTTCAGTCCGGTGTTCATGGCGGTCTCCCCAGAGATGACGGGTCTGCTTCCGACACCCATCAACATACCCCCTGGGGGTATCAAGTCAAGCCGGATGTGTCGTCCTTTCCGCCCCACCCCTGACGAGTCCGGGAGGGGCGGCGTTCATGTGCGGGGTCAGGCGGGCACGGCGAGGTCGGCGCGCAGCCGCTCCACCACCGGCCCAGGCAGCCGCAGCCCGTCCCGTATGTAGCCGTCGAGCCCGCCCCAGCGCTCGTCCACGGCATCCAGCGCCGCGTCCAGGTAGCGCGGACGTACCTCGACGATCGCGGAGACGATCTCCGGGGAGCCCCCCGCGTCGAGGAAGCCCTGGACGTACGGCGCGAAGGCGGCCCGGACGGCCGGATTGACGGCCAGGAACTCCGCCCGCACGGCCTCTCTCGACGCGCCCGCGATCAGCAGGACCAGCGCGGCGGCCCAGCCGGTACGGTCCTTGCCCGCCGTGCAGTGGAAGAGGACCGGCCTGGCCCGCGGATCGGCCACCGTCTCCAGAAAGGCCCGGTAGGCAGCCGCGGCGCCCGGCGAGAGCACCATCTGCCGGTACGTCTCCGCGAACAGGTCCTCGGCCCTGCCACCGCCGAGGACCTCCTCCGCGCCTGCCGGGTCGGAGAGCAGCGCCTTGATCCGGGCGGGTGCGACGCCGGGCTTGTCCCCGAGGACGTCGGCGACGAAGAGGCGGGCACCCGAAGGCAGCCGGTCGGGGGCCCACTGCCGCTCGTCGGCGGTACGCAGGTCGACGACGGTACGGATGCCGAGCGCGGCCACCGCCATGTCGTTCTCGGTGTCGAGGTCGCTCAGCTGCCCCGAGCGCAGCAGGATCCCCTGCCGCACTCGGCGATCGTGCGCGAGGGCGATGCCACCCAGGTCGCGCAGATTGAAGACGGTGGAGGCCGGGACGGCCCGGGCGGTCTGCACGATGATCTGCCTCTTTCCCGACGAACTGCATAAGCCAGGATCAACGTCGCATGCAGTACGAAAATCGACAAAGGAAAACGCCGGGACCCTCCCAGGAGCCCGTCATTCATGGATACTCAGGGATGAATGGGAAGACTTTCCACATAATAGACATCGCAGCGCCGGTTGCCCTCGCTGAGCGCGGCGGCCGGGTCATGCCGCCCCCGCGCCACGGGCGCACCGGATACGCCACGGTCCGTAAAGGATCAAGTACGTCCCTGGGAGGGCAAGGTCACAGCCGGTGCCCCGCTGCGGCTCACATGCCTGCCCTAGCATCTGAGCATGACGGTCCTGCCTGCTGACGGGCTCCCTCTGGCCGCCGAGTTCCCTGACCCTTCCCACGAACAGTGGCACCGCCTTGTCGAAGGCGTGCTCCGCAAGTCGGGCAAGGAAGTCTCGGGCACGGCCGCTGAGGAAGCACTGTCCACCGCACTGGAGGACGGGCTCACCACCCGCCCCCTGTACACCTCGAACGACACCGCGCCCGGTACCGGTTTTCCCGGCTTCGCGCCCTTCACCAGGGGCGGCAAGGCCGAAGGGAACACCACGGGCGGCTGGGACGTGCGCCAGCGCCACACGCTGACGGACCCCGCGCGCCTGAACGAGGCGGTGCTCGCCGATCTGGAGAACGGCGCCACGTCCCTGTGGCTGACCGTGGGCGGGCCCGCCGGGATTCCGGCCTCCGGTCTCGGCCGCGCCCTGGACGGCGTCCTTCTCGACCTGGCCCCCGTCGCACTCGACGCGGGCGGCGAATTCGAGCCCGCCGTACGGGAGTTGCTGCGGCTCAACGAGGCGCAGGGCGTGCCGAAGGAGGCCGTGCGCGGCAGCCTCGGCGCGGACCCGCTGGGCCACGCGGCGCGTACCGGCACGGAGCCGGACTTCGACGCCGCTGTCCGCTGGGCACAGGTCTGCGACCGCGAGTACCCGGGTCTGCGCGCACTCTCCGTGGACGCGTTGCCGTACCACGAGGCGGGCGGCTCGGCCGCCGAGGAGCTGGGCTTCGCGCTGGCGACCGGCGTCGCCTACATACGGGCGCTGACCGGGGCGGGACTGTCCGTCGAGGCGGCGTTCGCACAGCTGGAGTTCCGGTTCGCGGCCACCGCGGACCAGTTCCTGACCATCGCCAAACTGCGGGCCGCACGTCTGCTCTGGGCCCGGGTCGCCGAGGTGTGCGGCTCCCCGGACGCCGGCGCGCAGCGGCAGCACGCCGTGACCTCGTCGGTCATGATGACGCGTCGCGATCCCTGGGTGAACATGCTGCGGACCACGCTGGCCTGCCTCGGGGCGGGTGTCGGCGGTGCGGATTCCGTGACCGTGCTGCCGTTCGACCACGCGCTGGGTCTGCCCGACGCGTTCGCGCGGCGCATCGCCCGCAACACCTCGACGATCCTGATGGAGGAGTCGCACCTCGCGCGGGTCATCGACCCCGCGGGCGGCTCCTGGTACGTGGAGCGGCTCACCTCCGAACTGGCCGCCGCGGCCTGGGAGTTCTTCCAGGAGATCGAGCGGGCGGGCGGCCAGGCCGCCGCCCTGCGCTCCGGAGCGGCCGGTGAGCGGCTCGCGGCCACCTGGGCGGCCCGGAGCAGGAACCTGGCGCGTCGCAAGGAACCCGTCACCGGGGTCAGCGAGTTCCCGAACCTCGCCGAGCACCTCGTGGAGCGTGAGGCGCCCGCCGCCGCTGCCCCGGGCGGTGGTCTGCCGAAGGTCCGCAGGGACGAGGCGTACGAGGCGCTGCGGACCCGGTCCGATGCCCACCTGACGTCCTCGGGCACCCGCCCCACCGTGTTCCTCGCGGCGCTGGGCCCGGCCGCGACGCACACGGCGCGGGCGTCGTTCGCGTCGAACCTCTTCCGGGCGGGCGGCATCGAGCCGGTCCACGAGCCCGTCTCCGTCGACGCGTCGACGGTCGCCGACGCCTTCGCCGCCAGTGGGGCGACGGTCGCGTGCCTGTGTTCCAGTGACGCGCTCTACGCCGAACAGGCCGGACCGGTCGCCGCCGCACTGAAGGCGGCCGGCGCCGAGCAGGTGTTCCTCGCGGGACGCCCCGGCGAGTACACCGGCGTCGACGGCTACGTCTTCGCCGGCTGCGACGTGGTCGCCGTCCTCTCCTCCGTACTCGACCGCATGGGAGTGGCGTGATGCAGAACCCCCGGACCACCCCCGGCACCGCTGCGGGAAGCCCCGTCCCCGACTTCTCCGAGATCCCGCTGTCCGGCGGCGACGCCCCGGAGGCGTCCGCCGACCGCTGGCGCGGCGCGGTGAAGGAGGCGACCGGTCTGTCCGACGACGGTCTCCTCTGGGAGACACCGGAAGGCATCGCGGTCAAGCCCCTGTACACGGACGAGGACGTGGAGGGTCTCGACTTCCTCGGGACGTACCCGGGCATCGCCCCGTATCTGCGTGGCCCCTATCCGACGATGTACGTCAATCAGCCGTGGACCATCCGGCAGTACGCGGGATTCTCCACCGCCGAGGAGTCCAACGCCTTCTACCGGCGCAACCTCGCCGCCGGGCAGAAGGGACTCTCGGTCGCCTTCGACCTGCCGACCCACCGCGGCTACGACAGCGACCACCCGCGGGTGACCGGTGACGTCGGCATGGCGGGCGTGGCCATCGACTCGATCTACGACATGCGGCAGCTCTTCGACGGCATCCCGCTGGACAAGATGTCGGTGTCCATGACGATGAACGGCGCGGTGCTCCCCGTCCTTGCGCTGTACATCGTGGCCGCCGAGGAACAGGGCGTACCGCCGGAGAAGCTCGCCGGGACCATTCAGAACGACATCCTCAAGGAGTTCATGGTCCGCAACACCTACATCTACCCGCCGGGTCCGTCGATGCGGATCATCTCCGACATCTTCGCGTTCACCTCGCAGAAGATGCCCCGGTACAACTCGATCTCCATCTCCGGCTACCACATCCAGGAGGCCGGCGCGACGGCCGACCTGGAGCTCGCGTACACGCTGGCCGACGGGGTGGAGTATCTGCGGGCCGGACGCGACGCGGGACTGGACGTCGACGCCTTCGCTCCGCGCCTGTCGTTCTTCTGGGCGATCGGCATGAACTTCTTCATGGAGATCGCGAAGCTCCGGGCGGCACGGCTGCTGTGGGCGAAGCTGGTCAAGGAGTTCGAGCCGAAGAACGCCAAGTCCCTCTCGCTGCGCACCCATTCGCAGACCTCCGGGTGGTCGCTGACCGCGCAGGACGTGTTCAACAACGTCACGAGGACCTGCGTGGAGGCGATGGCCGCCACCCAGGGGCACACCCAGTCGCTGCACACCAACGCCCTGGACGAGGCACTCGCCCTGCCGACGGACTTCTCGGCGCGGATCGCCCGCAACACCCAGCTCCTGCTGCAGCAGGAGTCGGGCACCTGCCGGGTCATCGACCCGTGGGGCGGCAGCGCGTACGTGGAGAAGCTCACGCACGACCTGGCGCAGCGGGCCTGGCAGCACATCGAGGAGGTCGAGGCGGCGGGCGGTATGGCCAAGGCCATCGACGCCGGCATCCCCAAGCTCCGGATCGAGGAGGCCGCGGCCCGTACGCAGGCGCGGATCGACGCCGGGCGCCAGCCCGTCATCGGGGTCAACAAGTACCGGGTGGAGACCGACGAGAAGATCGACGTGCTCAAGGTCGACAACTCCTCCGTCCGCACCCAGCAGATCGAGAAGCTGCGGCGGCTGCGCGAGGAGCGCGACGAGTCTGCCTGCCAGGAGGCGCTGCGGGCCCTCACGGACGCCGCCGGCCGGGAGCCCGGTCCGGGTCTCGACGGAAACCTGCTGGCGCTGGCGGTCGACGCGGCCCGCGCGATGGCCACGGTCGGTGAGATCTCGGACGCGCTGGAGAAGGTGTACGGCAGGCACTCGGGCCAGATCCGTACGATCTCCGGGGTGTACCGCAAAGAGGCAGGAGAGTCCCCCGCCGTGGACCGCACGCGCACGCTGGTCGACGCGTTCGAGGAGGCGGAGGGCCGCCGTCCGCGCATCCTCGTCGCGAAGATGGGCCAGGACGGACACGACCGAGGCCAGAAGGTGATCGCCACGGCCTTCGCGGACCTGGGCTTCGACGTCGACGTCGGCCCGCTCTTCCAGACGCCGGGCGAGGTGGCGCGGCAGGCGGTCGAGGCGGACGTGCACATCGTGGGCGTCTCCTCACTGGCCGCCGGGCACCTCACCCTCGTACCGGCGCTCCGCGAGGAACTGGCCGCCGAGGGGCGCGAGGACATCATGATCGTGGTCGGCGGCGTGATTCCGCCGCAGGACATCGAGGCGCTGCACACGGCGGGCGCCACCGCCGTGTTCCCGCCCGGCACGGTGATTCCCGACGCGGCCCACGACCTGGTCACGCGGCTCGGTGCCGCGCTCGGCCACGAGCTGTGAGCCGCTGACCGGATGCCTCCCACGATCGACATCGACAGCTATGCGGAGGGGGTGCTCGACGGGAAGCGGGCGTACATCGCGCGCGCCATCACTCTCGTCGAGTCGACCCGACCCCAACACCGGGCCCTGGCACAGCAGTTGCTGAGCCGACTGCTGCCGCATGCGGGCCGGGCGCGGCGCATCGGCATCAGCGGCGTGCCCGGTGTGGGCAAGTCCACCTTCATCGACGCGCTGGGCACCATGCTCACGGACCTCGGGCACCGGGTCGCGGTGCTGGCCGTCGATCCCTCGTCCACCAGGACCGGCGGTTCCATCCTGGGCGACAAGACGAGGATGGAACGGCTGGCCGTGGACGCCCGCGCGTTCGTACGCCCCTCCCCGAGCGCGGGAACGCTCGGCGGGGTGGCCAAGGCCACCCGCGAGTCCATCGTGGTGATGGAGGCGGCCGGCTACGACGTCGTCCTGGTGGAGACGGTCGGGGTCGGCCAGTCGGAGACGGCGGTCGCCAACATGGTCGACACCTTCCTGCTGCTCACCCTGGCCAGGACCGGCGATCAGCTCCAGGGCATCAAGAAGGGCGTCCTGGAGCTGGCGGACGTCATCGCCGTCAACAAGGCCGACGGCCCCCACGAGCGCGACGCACGATCGGCGGCGCGCGAGCTGGCGGGCGCGCTGCGGCTCATGCATCCGGCGGACGCCGCCTGGACTCCCCCGGTGCTCACCTGCAGCGCCCGCGAGTCGAGCGGCCTGGACACGCTGTGGGAGCGGCTGGAACAGCACCGCACCCTGCTCGACTCCACGGGCCGACTGACGGCGAAGCGCCGGGAGCAGCAGGTCGACTGGACGTGGGCGATGGTGCGCGACGAACTGCTGGACAGCCTGCGCAACCACCCGGCGGTACGTGAGCTGTCTCCGGCGCTCGAACAGCTCGTACGCGAGGGCGAGTTGACGGCCACACTCGCCGCCGAGCAGATCCTCGGCGCGTTCCGCGGCGGCCCGTCCGGGTCCGGTCCCGGAACGGTCCCGACCGCCTGAGCCGAGCAGGGCCGGCCTCCGAGGAGGCCGGCCCTGCTCGCGGTATATCCCCTGCGCGGTCTCCGCGCTTCAGGTACAGTCGTCGGGTCCTGTTGTC
The DNA here is from genome assembly GCF_036195325.1 of Streptomyces sp. NBC_00234. NCBI lineage: Bacteria > Bacillati > Actinomycetota > Actinomycetes > Kitasatosporales > Streptomycetaceae > Streptomyces > Streptomyces sp. NBC_00234. Next base: position 469,979 of record NZ_CP108101.1, read on the forward strand.
TCCGATAGAGGTGGACGTTGCGCATCTGAGGTTCGCGATCATCGCGCCGTACGGCACTCGCCGTACGCCCGTCACGCTGTAGCCGGCTTCTTGCCGCCCGTGACCCTGCGTGGATGCGACCTCGGTGCTTGGGCCGTCCTCACTTCTCGGAGGTCCGCACTCCCCTTTTCCCGGTTCGGTCGCCGCGTGGTGCTCGCATACGAAGCCCCCATCCCTGCGTCTGCGACTGCGAGAACCCACATGACCCATCCCATCGCGCCCAGCGCCGCCGTGACCTGCTCCTCCCTGTCGTTCCGCTGGCCGGACGGCACGCCCGTCTTCGACGGGCTCTCCCTCGGCATCGGCCGCGGCAGCACCGGTCTGGTCGGTACGAACGGTTCGGGCAAATCCACCCTGCTGCGGCTGCTGGCCGGCCGACTGCAGCCCTCCCAGGGGTCGGTGAGCGTCACCGGCAGCGTCGCCTACCTCCCGCAGAACATCACCCTCGACACGTCACTGCGCGTGGACCAGGCCCTGGGCGTCGCCGAGCGGCGCGCCGCGCTGCGCGCCATCGAGGCAGGAGACGTGGACGAGGCCCATTTCGAGACCGTCGGTGACGACTGGGACGTCGAGGAACGGGCCCTGGCGACCCTCGGCTCGCTCGGACTCGGCGAGGTCGGGCTCGACCGCACCGTGGGCGAGCTGTCGGGCGGCGAGACCGTACTGCTGCGCCTGGCCGCTCTCCTGCTGGAGCGCCCAGAGGTGCTGCTCCTCGACGAGCCGACCAACAACCTCGACGTGTTCGCGCGCCGCCGGCTGTACGAAGCCGTCGGCTCCTGGCGCTCCGGTGTGCTGGTCGTGGTCAGCCACGACCGTGAGCTGCTGGAGCGCGTGGACCGGATCGCCGAGCTGCGCTCGGGTTCGGTGAACTGGTACGGAGGCGGCTGGTCCGTCTACGAGGAGACGCTGGCCACCCAGCAGGAAGCGGCCGGGCGGATGCTGCGCGCCGCCGAGGCCGATGTGCGCCGGCAGAAGCGCGAACTGGAGGAGACCCGGATCAAGGTGGCCCGCCGCGAGCGGCACAGCAAGAAGATGGACGCCCAGCGCAGGGCTCCGCGCATCGTCGCGGGCGAACGCAAACGGTCCGCGCAGGAGTCGGCGGACAAACTCCGCGGCGTGCAGGAGGACCGGCTCGGCGAGGCGCGCGAGCGGCGTGAGGAGGCCGCGGACGCGATCCGGGACGACGCCGAGATCCGGGTGAACCTTCCGCACACCGCCGTACCGACCGGACGCACCGTCCTGAGGCTGGACGCGCTGCGCCCCGGGTACGGCAGGCTGCGCGAGGGCACCCTGCAGGTGCAGGGGCCCGAGCGCATCGCACTGGTCGGCCGCAACGGAGCGGGCAAGACCACGCTCCTGCGCACCCTCACCGGAGAGCTCACCCCGCTGTCCGGGGAGGCCAGGACACACGTGCCCCTGCGGTTCCTGCCGCAGCGGCTGGACGTGCTGGACGACGAGCTGAGCGTCGCCGCGAACGTGGCCCGCATGGCTCCCGGCGTCACCGACAACCACATCCGCGCCCAGCTCGCCCGCTTCCTGTTCAAGGGGGCACGCGCGGAACAGACCGCGGGCACGCTCTCGGGCGGCGAACGCTTCCGTGCCGCACTCGCCGCGACGATGCTCGCAGCTCCGGCTCCCCAGCTGCTGATGCTGGACGAGCCGACGAACAACCTGGACCTGGCCAGCGTCCGGCAGCTGACGAGTGCGCTCGGTTCCTACGAGGGCGCGCTCCTGATCGCCAGTCACGATCTGGCGTTCCTCGACTCGGTCGGCATCACCCGCTGGCTGTTCCTCGGGGAAGAGCTCCGGGAGACCTCGGCCGACGAGGTCCGCGAGCTCCTCGAATCACCCGAGGCCGACTGAGACACCGGGGAGGGAAGGCCGGGGCGGGCGGGGCATCCAGGGAGTCAGCCAGGGTGCGCCCGTCCCGGCATCGGCCGTCGATCAGCGCCCTTCCTCACCCACCGCCTACAGCGGACCGTGCTACAGTGCGATTGGCACGTGTGTACGCCCCTTCGTTCCGGGCGCCGGTGCCGTTCTCGTTCCACTCGCTGTTGCGCCCGTCCTTTCACGACCGGCGATCCAGCTTCTCGTTTCTCTCCGTCCGGCCCGGGCTCTCATTCCCGCGTACGGGGCGTGATTCCACCGCCTCCGCCGTTCGCCGGACTCCCATTTCGCCATGTCCGCGAAAGGACCTCTCTCATGACCAGCACACTCGAACGCCCCGTCGTCCAACAGGACGAGCCCGTACGCACCGCCGGTGTCCTCGACACCGCGCAGAGCGGAAACGGTGTCCTGCGCACCGACGGCGGCCACACCTCCCCCGGCGACATCCAGGTGTCGTCCTCCCTGATCCGCCGTCACGGCCTGCGCAGAGGCGACGTCGTCGAAGGAACCTGCGACAAGCCCCGCGCCCTGAGCCGGGTCGACCGCGTCAACGGCCTTGAGCCGCACGCGCTTCGGGCCCGTCCGCACTTCCGCGACCTCACCCCGCTGCACCCCCGGGAGCGCCTCCGTCTGGAGACCCCGGCGGGCGGCCCCGCGACACGCCTCGTCGACCTGATCGCGCCGATCGGGAAGGGGCAGCGCGGACTGATCGTCGCGCCGCCCCGTACCGGTAAGACGGTGCTCCTCCAGCAACTCGCCGCAGCCGTGGCCACGAACCACCCGGAATGCCATCTGATGGTGGTCCTCCTGGACGAACGTCCGGAAGAGGTGACGGACATGCGCCGGTCGGTACGGGGCGAGGTGTACTCCTCCACCTTCGACCGGCCCGCGAAGGAGCACATCGCCCTCGCCGAGCTCGCCGTGGAACGCGCCAAGCGCCTCGTCGAGCAGGGCCGGGACGTGGTGATCCTCCTCGACTCCCTCACCCGGCTCTGCCGGGCCCACAACAACGCGGCGGGGGCGGGCGGCCGGACACTGAGTGGCGGCGTCGACGCCTCGGCCCTCATGGGACCCAAGCAGATCTTCGGCGCGGCGCGCCTGGCAGAGGAGGGCGGTTCCCTGACCATCCTGGCGACCGCGCTCGTGGAGACCGGTTCCCGGGCCGACGACTACTTCTTCGAAGAGCTCAAGAGCACCGGCAACATGGAGCTCCGGCTGGACCGCTCGCTCGCGGAGAAGCGGGTGTTCCCGGCCGTCGACATCGCGGCGTCCGGCACCCGCCGCGAGGAACTGCTGCTGTCCGCACCGGAGTCGGCGGCGGTACGGGGGCTGCGGCGCGCGCTGCGGTCCAGGGACGGGCAGACCACCGAAGCGCTGCTCGCCAAGATCCGCAGCACCCCGGACAACGCCGCCTTCCTCCGGCAGGTGCACCAGACCGTTCCCGGCGCCTGAGCGCCGCGGCACCTCCGGGGCGCCGCGGCGCGTGGGGTCATCCCGCGGCGTTCAGCGCGGCGGAGACCAGTGCCCGGGCCTCGTCCTGGACCTCGGCCAGGTGATCAGGGCCCTGGAAACTCTCGGCGTAGACCTTGTAGACGTCCTCGGTGCCGGAGGGACGGGCGGCGAACCAGGCGCTGTCGGTGCAGACCTTGAGGCCGCCGATGGCCGCGCCGTTGCCGGGCGCCTCGGTGAGGACGGCCGTGATGGGCTCACCGGCCAGGGTGTCCGCGGTGACCTGCTCCGGGGAGAGCCCGGCCAGGACCGCCTTCTCCTCACGGGTCGCGGGGGCGTCGACGCGGGCGTACGCGGGATCGCCGAAGCGCGCGGTGAGCTCGTCGTAGTGCTGGGAAGGGGTGGACCCCGTGACGGCAGTGATTTCGGAGGCCAGCAGGGCGAGCAGGATGCCGTCCTTGTCCGTGGTCCACACGCGGCCGTCGCGGCGCAGGAACGAGGCTCCTGCCGACTCCTCGCCCCCGAAGCCCAGACTGCCGTCGAAGAGCCCGTCGACGAACCACTTGAATCCCACCGGCACCTCCGTCAGCGGGCGGCCGAGATCGGCGGCGACCCGGTCGATCATGGAGGAGGAGACCAGGGTCTTGCCGATGCCCGTGCCCGCCGGCCAGCCGTCGCGGTGGGAGTACAGATAGCGAATGGCGACGGCGAGATAGTGGTTCGGGTTCATCAGCCCGCCGTCGGGGGTGACGATGCCGTGCCGGTCGGCGTCGGCGTCGTTCCCGGTGGCGATGGTGTACGCGTCGCGCTGGGCGATCAGTGAGGCCATGGCGTACGGGGAGGAGCAGTCCATGCGGATCTTCCCGTCCCAGTCCAGCGTCATGAAGCGCCAGGTGGGGTCGGCGAGCGGGTTGACCACCGTGAGGTCGATGCGGTGGCGTTCCGCGATGCGCCCCCAGTAGGCGACCGAGGCACCGCCGAGCGGGTCCGCGCCGATGCGGATGCCCGCGTCACGGACGGCGTCCAGGTCGAGGACGGCGGGCAGGTCGTCCACGTAGCCGGAGAGGAAGTCGTGCCGTCCCGTCGTGTCGGCGGCCAGCGCCCGGGCGTACGGAACACGACGGACCTCCTTCAGCCCGCCCTCGATGAGGGTGTTGGCCCGGTCCTGGATCCACGACGTGGCGTCCGAGCCGGCCGGCCCGCCGTTCGGCGGGTTGTACTTGAATCCGCCGTCGCCCGGGGGGTTGTGCGAAGGGGTCACCACGATTCCGTCGGCGAGGCCGTCGGTGCGGTTCCGGTTGTACGTCAGGATGGCGTGCGAGACGGCCGGTGTCGGGGTGTAGCCGTCGTCCGAGTCGATCAGGACCGTGGCGCCGTTGGCGGCCAGGACCTCCAGTGCGGTCACCCGGGCGGGTTCGGACAGCGCATGGGTGTCGGCGCCGAGGAACAGCGGGCCGTCGGTGCCCTGGCGCGTCCGGTAGTCGCAGATGGCCTGGGTGGTGGCGGCGATGTGGTCCTCGTTGAAACCGGCCGCGAGCGCGCTCCCGCGGTGGCCCGAGGTGCCGAAGGCGACGCGCTGACCGGCCTCCGCCGGGTCGGGGTGGACGGCGTAATAGGCCGTCACCAGCCGTGCCACGTCCACCAGATCTCCTGGCTGTGCCGGCTGTCCGGCCCGTTCGTGCACCATCTGATCTCCTCGGTCTCGGTCGCCCGTCTCCCGCTGCCGGTGCCGCGGTGACGGTCCGCCGACAGCTGTTCCGCCTGATTCTGCCCTCCGGCCCGGCGGCCTCCAGCCGGGCATGGCCGGAATGCCCTGTCTTTCGGGTCTTGACCGGTTCCCGCGGCAGCCCGACAGTGAGGTACGGCCTCGGCCGTACGGGACAAGGGTGGGGGCGGGGGCTCATGCAGCTGCTCGACGTGTCCGGCTACGCGGTGCGCTCGGCCGTGATCATGATGCGGCGGAAGGACACACCGCTGACCTTCGTGCTCGTCCCGATGGTCCATGTCGCGTCCCCGGCGTTCTACGCCCGGGTGCAGAGGCGTCTCGCGGCATGCGACCTGATCGTGCTGGAAGGAATCAAGGGGAAGTCCTGGCGGGCGTCCATGCTGCTGCTGGCCTACCGGTTCGCGCCCCGAAGGCGCCGCAACGGGCTGGTGGAGCAGACCTCGGCGAACGTACTGCCGCCCGGAGTACCGGTGCTGTGCCCGGACGTGAGCGCGGTCGAAGCGATGGACGAACTGCGCAAGCTGCCGCGCTGGCTGTACTGGCCGCTGCTGCTCTCGGCCCCGGTCATGGGGCTGGTCTTCGCGCTGCGCGGACCACGCGCCTTCCTCGATCCGGATCTGACGTCGAGGACCTGCCGTCCACGGCCCGTGCGGAGTGGCTGGCGGACAGCGAGCTGGAGCACGCGCTGCTCGAACGGCGTGACGCGCAGTTACTGGCCGCCCTGGCACGGATACACGAAGACCGGTGGCAGGAGCCGATCACCGTGGCCGTCGCCTACGGTGCGGCGCACATGCCCGCGGTGGTCTACGGCCTGCTGGACACGTACGGGTACCGTCCGCGCGACGGCGAATGGTTCACGGTCTACGTGGCCGAGCACTGACCGGGGTGCATCCGGCACCCGCATCCGGCTTCCTCGGCGAACGCCCACTCACCCGGACGTCCGTCGGGCCCTCGCTTCCGCTTCCGCTGTCCGGCCTGCGGCCTCGTAGCGGCGGCCTTCCGCCTTGAGCTGTTCGTCCCCCAGGGCGGCGCCGTCCGCCTTGAGTATCGCGCCCTTCGCCCTCATGACCTTGGCTCGGATGAGCTCCGCGTGCCTTCCCATTTCTTGCCTGTTCCTCCCTCGGCCGGTGCCGAAAATGCCGTGTGCGGCTGCGTTCGTGTCGGGGATGTCGTGCCACGCTCAGACGACGCGCGGCGCGGGCGGCAGCTGCGCTCCGCCCGGCGGACGAGCGGCCGCATGTGCGCACCGCCGATCCTGTACGAGGGCTCGGGGCCCGGCTCGTTCGCTTCTCATCATGCATCCGAATTGCGCCATACGGTAGGCGTTTCCTGAATGTCGCAATTGAAACACGCACACCACGACCGGCTCGCAGCCCGCCCCGGACCCGACACCGCCGGGAGCCGGAGCTCCAGCCGTCCTCAGTACCAGAACGCCTTGACGACGCCCCTTCCTGCGGTCGAGGTGCGGTGGTAGAAGCCGCGCAGGGCGGTGTGGTGCTGGTGGTAGATGCCTTTGACGTCCTCGTCCGCCCATCCCGGGCCGAACGCGGCGCGGAGCCGCGGGCCCGCCGATTCCCAGAGGGTGTCGAACGAGATCTCCGTGAGAAAGGCCGCCGCCCGCCGCGTCTCTTCCGGTGCGAGGCGGACGAACGGCGGCTTCCTGTCGGCCGGGGTGTGGTGGACGACGTCACCGCCGAAGACGGGCAGCTCCCAGGTGCCGTCCCGCCCCTCGGGGAGGCCGCCGGCCGCCTCGTAGAGTTCGTGGACGGAACCGAAGTCCTTCTCGATGGACTCCGCGATACCCGCGTCGTGCTCCGCCCGGCGGACGTCCCAGTCCCAGGCCGCCCCCATGAACTCCTCCAGCCAGGCGTGATCATGTCGGATCTCGGCGTGCTCGACGGCGCGCAGATGCATATGGAAGGTCATGGCCCACCCCTCGTACCGAGTGGCCCGGCGTGCTCGGGCCGTCACGGCTCGGAGCGTATCTCCGTGCACTGACAACGGGGTCGGCCGTCCTTCGCTCCCATGAGTCCGTCAGCGGCGCACCGATCACGGCGGGCCGGGCGCGGGCTTCAGCAGGGGCTGAGCCAGTACACCCAGGTCCAGTCCGCGTACCGGTCCTCGCTGTAGCCGCCCGGCGAGGTCCAGCCGAGATACCCGTTGGCGTCGTAGAACTTCGCCGTCAGCGCGGCACGTTGGTTGTTGATCCACGAACCGGTCCCGGACCAGTAGATGCGGACGGGATAGTCACAGGTGAAGAGGCGCAGCTCAGTCCCGGTGAAGTCGGGCCCCGAGTAGGCGCACACGTACGTATAGGGACAGGACGCCGCGGCGCCGGCGCCGCCCGCCGCGCCGAGGTCGCGTGCACGCTTCTCGCCGGGCAGCGCGAGTATCAGCTCTCCCCCGGGCACACGGATCTTGTTCGCGGCCACCTGCGTCCCGCCCCACTTGGCCGCATCGGCGTCGGCTCTCGCCTGGAGTGACGCGGCCTCGGTCCTGCTCAGCCCGGCGGCTTCGGCCTGGGCGGAGAAGTCCGGGGCGGCGACGGTGCCCACGCGTGCGCGGTCGTCGGCGCTTGCGGCTCCGGCGGTACCCGCCGTGGCCCCGCATGCGGCCAAGGCCGCCATCAGGGCGATGACGACCCGTCGCACGCCGGCGAATCTCCGAATGCGCTGCTGGTTCCGTTTCACGTAACTGCTCCTCCGGTCGGAGTTCCCCCCATGGGAACGGCCCCACTCTGCTTTCCGCACAGGCTGCTGGTCATTGGCCGCGCGCGCAGCGATCCTTGGCATCGAGCGCACGGCGCCGGTACTCGCCCGGAGTGGTCCCGTGGAAGGAACGGAACGTCCGGCTGAACGACGCCGCGTTCTCCAGGCCCCACCGTGCCGCGATGTCGTGCACCGGCAGGGTCCGCAGCCGTGGTTCGGCGAGGTCGGCGGCGCAGTTCTCCAGCCGCTGCCTGCGTATCGAGGCGGCCACGGTCTCCTGGCGCAGCCGGAAGAGCTGATGCAGCAGCCGGACGGAGATGTGGTGGCGCGCCGCGATCACACCGGGCGCCAGGGCCGGGTCGGCCAGGTTGTCCCGTACGAACACGTCGATCCGTGCCAGCAGCAGTTCGTGACGCGTCTCCGGCGCCAGGCACTCCTCCGCATCGAGCCGGTGGGCGAGGAAGCCGGTGGCCAGGCCGAGCACCGTGTCGCCGAGGCGCACGCGGCTCCGCTCGTCGAGCGCCGGCGCCTCCGCCAGCAGCGAGCCGAGAAAGTCCGCGAGCACTCTGCCCATGCCGTCGTGCGTCGGCAGGCCGTGCGCGAGGACGCGGGCGATCCTGGCCTCGGGCAGCGGGACGAGTGCGCGCGGCACATGGAGAATGAGCGCGCGCGAGACTCCGGACGTGGGGCCGCCCGCGGCCTCACCCCTGTAGGGCCGGGACGAGGTCCAGAGGGTGATGTCCCCCGCATGGAGCCGGGTCGTGTGACGCTCCTGCGAGAAGCCCATCACCCCTTCGAGGATCAGGGTGAGTTCGTACACCTCGGGGTCCGACCGCCGAATCAGCTCCGCCGTGCGTTCCGACCGCAGCGCGGGAAAGGTGATCTGCGTCAGCTGGAGCCGCCCCAGGTCGAGCGAGCCGACGCTCGCCACGAAGTCGGCCGCGAAGTCGCTGGTGATCCAGGTGGGCTCCACCCCCTGCCAGACGGCGTCCCGCCACCACTCGAACCGCTGCTCCTGCGGTAAGTGCACCGTGTCGAACTCCGTGAACGCCATTCGGTTCTCCCCCCTGGGCGGCACGTGTGTGCCTCGCACACGGTGGCGCGCGTTGTGCACGGTGCACAACGCCGCCCGTTCGGCCGTGCGGGGGTCTGTGGCCGAGAACTCGCGCCGGGGCGGAATCCGGCCGAGGCGACTACACGCGGTCCGCCGGGAGGCCGAGGACTCGCAGGGCGTTCTCCTTCAGCAGGAGAGGCCTGACCTCGTCCTTGATCTCCAGCTTCGCCAGATCGGCGAACCACCGGTCCGGGGTGATGACCGGGAAGTCCGACCCGAAGAGCACCTTGTGGCGCAGGGGGCCGTTGAGCTGCCTGACCAGTTGCGGCGGGAAGTACTTCGGCGACCAGCCGGAGAGGTCGATGTACACGTTGGACTTGTGGGTGGCGATGGAGATCTGGACGTCGACCCACGGCACGGCCGGGTGGGCCATCACGACGGTCAGCCCGGGGAACTCCGCGGCCACGTCGTCGAGCAGCAGCGGATCGGAGTACCGCAGTTTGATGCCGCGTCCGCCGGGGAGTCCGGCGCCGATCCCGGTCTGACCGGTGTGGAACAGTGCGACGGCACCGAGTTCCTCCAGCGCGGCCCACAGGGGGCGGAAGGCTGGATCGTCGGGCGCGAACGCCTGGAGGCCGGGGTGGAACTTGAAGCCCCGGACGCCGTACTCCTCCACGAGGCGGCGGGCCTGCCGGACGGCCACCTCCCCCCGGTGCGGGTCGACCGACCCGAAGGGGATGAGGACATCGCTGTGCGCGGCTGCCCGCTCGGCGATCTCCTCGCTGGACAGGGGCGGGTGGCCGAGACCGGTCCGCGCGTCGACGGTGAAGACGACGGCGGCGAGGCCGCGGGCACGGTAGTAGGCGGCGAGGTCGTCGACGGTGGGCGTGCGGTGGTGGTCGCCGCGGAAGTACTCCGCCGAGGCGTCCATCAGCTCCTGGTCGAGCGAGAGGTGACCGTGGTGGTCCGCTTCGACGTGGGCGTGCATGTCGAGAGCGGTGATGGCCGCGGTGTCGATCCGGGGCGTGTAGACGGGCATGGGAGGTCCTTGCGTAGCGGGGGGGGGCGGGGTACGGATCGGCCGGTCAGGGAAGGGCGGTGCGGGAGCGCTTCTGTTCCAGCAGGGTGAGGAGCAGGTCGTCGCGCTCCGCGACCATGGCCGCCTGGTCGATGCCCGTCAGTTCGTCGTCGACGCCGGCGACCAGCCGGGCGGCGAGCTCGTCGGTGAGCCGGACCGGCCGCAGATCGTCCATCCACGCCTGCGCGGGCGGGCCCAGGTGCCGGAGCAGGTGGGCCATGCCGCCCGGGCCGCCGGAGAGGTGCTGGCCGACCAGCGGGCCGAGGAGCGCCCACCGCAGGCCGGGACCGTACGCGATGGCCGCGTCGATGTCGGCCACCGTGGCCGCTCCACGCTCGACCAGGGAATACGCCTCCTTCCACAGCGCGGCCTGGAGCCGGTTGGTGACATGGCCCGGCAGCTCCTGGCGGACGTGGATGGGCCGCTTTCCCAGCTCCCGGTAGAAGGCCGTCGCGCCGGTGACCGCCTGCTCGCTGGTCCGCCCGCCGGGGACGACCTCCACCAACGGGATCAGATGCACCGGGTGGAACGGATGCCCCACGAGCACCCGCTCCGGGTGCTCCTCGCACATCTCCTGCAGCAGGGACGGTTCGAGGCCCGAGGAACTGCTCGCGATGACCGTGCCGGCCGGAGTCGCGCGATCGAGAGCGGCGAAGAGGTCCTGCTTGAGGTCGATCCGTTCGGGGCCGTTCTCCTGCACGAACGACGCCTGCGCGACCGCCTCTTCGAGGTCGTCCGTGAAGGTCAGCCGTTCCTGGGAGGACCCCTCGGCGAGGCCGAGCCGGACAAGGGCGGGCCAGAGGGTCTCGAGTCCGGAGCGCAGTCGCTCCTCGGCGCCGGGAGCGGGATCGTGGGCGGTGACCTCGCGGCCGTGGGCGAGGGCAAGGGCCACCCAGCCGGTGCCGATCACACCCGTGCCGACCACCGCGACGGGTCCTCGGGGAGCGGTCACGTGGCAGCTCCCCGGTGGGCGCGGGCGAACGCCACGAAGCCGTCCAGCGCGGAGTGGTCCATCAGGGCGCCGGGCGAGGCCACGTCGGCGGGCGCGGCGCCGCGGACGATCTTCTTCACCGGCACTTCGAGCTTCTTCCCGGTACGGCTGTACGGCACCGCCGGGACCTCGACGATCCGGTCCGGGACGTGCCGGGGCGAGAGCGCGGCGCGGATCGTCCGGGCGAGTGCGGCCCGGAGCGCGTCGTCGACGCGCACTCCCTCGGCGGGGACGACGAAGAGGATCAGTTCGCCCATGCCGCCGTCCGGGTCCTCCAGGTGGATCACGACGCTGTCGGCGACCTCTCGGACGTCTTCGAGGACTCGGTAGAACTCGGCGGTCCCCAGGCGCACGCCTCCCCGGTTCAGGGTGGCGTCGGAACGCCCGGTGATGACGACCGATCCGTCCGGGGAGAACCGGCACCAGTCGCCGAACCGGAAGACGTCGGGGTAGGTGTCGAAGTAGGCCGCGCGCAGCAGGGACCCGTCCGTGTCGCCCCAGAAGCCGACGGGCATGGACGGCATCGGTGAGGTGATGACCAGTTCGCCGAGATCGCCGACGACCGCGGTGCCGTCCGGGTCGAACGCCTTGGCGTCGACGCCGAGGCTCGCACCCGACATCTCGCCCGCCCAGACCGGTTGCAGGGGCGATCCCTGGACGAGGCCGGTGCAGACGTCGGTGCCCCCGCTGCCGACGTTGAGGAGGACCTCGTCGCCGAACTGCTCGGCGACCCACCGAAAGCCCTCGGTCGGGAAGGGGCTCCCGGCGACGCCCAGTTGGCGGAGACGGGAGAGGTCGAACTCCTCGGCGGGACGGACGCCCTCCTTGCGGCAGGCCATCAGAAAGCCGGGACTCGCCCCCATCAGGGTGGCGCCCGTCTCCGCGACGAGCCGCCATTGGTACCGCAGGTCGGGGTGGAGCGGGTTGCCGTCGATCATCACCAGACCGGAGCGGACGGTGAGCGCCGACACCAGGGTGTTCCACATCATCCAGGCGGTGGTGGTGAACCACAGCAGCCGGTCGTCCGGGCCGAGGTCCCAGTGGAAGCGGTGGTTCTTGAGGTGTTCGAGAAGGATGCCTCCGTGACCGTGCACGATCGCCTTGGGCCGCCCGGTCGTGCCCGACGAGAAGAGGATGCAGAGCGGGTGGTCGAAGGGGACGGGCTCGAACGCGAGCGGCTCGTCGGTGTCGGCGGTCAGCGCGGCCCACGCCGTGGATCCGTCGACGGAGAGCGGGCCGTACGGTACGTGGACGACGTGCTGGAGCGTCGGCAGGGCGGCCCGGATCTCGGCGACCTCGGCCCGCTTGTCGATCTGCTTGTCCCCGTAGGTGTAGCCGGCGACGGTGAGCAGCACCTTGGGCTCGATCTGGGCGAACCGGTCGACGACGCTGCGCGTGCCGAACTCCGGTGCGCAGCCCGCCCAGACCGCGCCGAGGCTCGCGGTGGCGAGGAAGGCCACCAGCGCCTCGGGGCAGTTGGGCAGATAGCCGGCCACGCGGTCGCCGCGTCCGACGCCGAGATGCCGCAGTCCGGCGCTCACCCGCCGTACCTGGTCGGCGAGTTCGCCGAAGGTGAGCTCCACCGGCTCGCGGGTCTGCGACACCGCGAGGACCGCGGTGGTGTCGGCGTCCTCCGCCGTCCCGAAACAGTGCTCGGCGTAGTTGAGGGTGGCCCCGGGGAACCAACGGGCTCCCGGCATGGACCGGTCGTCGAGGACCGCGGTGTAGGGCGTGTGGGCCTTGACCTCGAAGTACTGCCAGACGCTCTCCCAGAAGTCCTCCAGGCTGTCGACCGACCAGTGCCGGAGTTCCTCCCAGCCGGCGAGGTCCACGTCCTTCTCGGCGCGCAGCCATCGGAGGTAGTGCTGCACCCGGGCGTCGCGGGCCGCGTCAGGCCGTGGCACGTGGAGGATCTCGGGCTCCGGCGGGGTGGAGTGCGTCGTCATCGGTTCTCCTCCGTGGTCGCGGACGAGCCGGCGCCGACCTTCGCGGCCCGGCCGGCCAGGAAGTCGGCCATGCGCTGCTTCGCCTCTGCGCTGCTCTGGGCCACACCGGCCATCAGGGACTCCAGCAGCAGTCCGGTCTCCGGATCGGCGTCGGCGATCCTCGGAAGGGCGTGCAGGACGGCATAGTTGGTCACCGGTGAGTTGGCCGCGATCCTCTCGGCGAGTTCGAGTGCGCGGTCGAGGCCCTCGCCCGGCTCGGTGAGGTAGTCGGCCAGTCCGGCCGCGACACCCTCCTGCGCGGAGAGCACCCTGCCGGTGAGCATCATGTCGGCCATGCGCTGGGCGCCGACCAGCCGGGACACACGGACCGACGCGCCGCCTCCGACGAAGAGACCGCGCGCCCCCTCGGGGAGGGCGAAGAAGGCCGTGGACTCGGCGACCCGCAGGTGTGCGGCGCCGGCGAGTTCCAGTCCGCCACCGACGACGGCGCCCTTCAGCACGGCGACGACCGGCAGGCGGCCGGACTCGATCCGGCCGAACGCCTCGTGCCACATCCGGGAATGGCGGAACCCGCCGACCGCGTCGCGCTCGCCGAGCTCACCGAGATCGAGGCCGGCGGAGAAGTGGTCCCCGTCGGCGGCGAGGACGACCACCTCGGCCCATTCGGGGGGATCGGCGAAGAACCGGCCGATGGCCTGGACGGTGACGTCGTCGAGCGCGTTGCGCTTGGCGCGGCGGCTGAGGGTGAGGACCGCGACGCCACCGTTGCGGTCGAGGCGGAGCGAGGCGGGGAGATCACATTGCTGGAGGCTCACGACGGATCCGATCAACAGGAAACCTGATGATGCGACTCTGCGTCATCGACAGGAAACCTGTCAATGCATGTGAGAGAATCGGCCCATGCCGCTTTCCGCACGCACGTCGCCGTCCCTGCTCTACGCCGTCAAGCGGCTCGAACTGGTCATCCGTGCCGAGCTCGACGAGCTGTTGCGGGGCTCGGGCGTGACGACGCTTCAGTACACCGCCCTCACCGTCCTCGAACACCGCGACGGCGTCACCGCCGCCCAGCTGGCCCGCGACTCGTTCGTGACACCGCAGTCGATGGCCGACATGCTCCGGCTCATGGAGGGTCGCGGCCTGATCCGCCGGGCCCCCAACCCGCAGAACAGACGCGAGGTACTGATCTACCTCGCCGACGAGGGCACGTCCTTCCTCGCGAGGTACGCCGCACCGGCCGCCGCGATCGAGGAGCGGCTCGTCGCCCCGCTGACCGGGGAGGAAACCGCCACGGTGCGCCAGGCGCTGAGCGCGATGTGGGCGGCCCTGCGCACTCCCGAAACGGCCACGGACGAGCACGCCGGGTCCCGGTGATCCCCTCGACCGGCCGTACGTCACGACGGGCGCCCCACCCTCGTACGGGCTCGCCCGCGGGCAGGCTTCCAGAGAGTGCGTGCCGGACGCCGCAGACCGGACGGGACGTCGCGGACACGACCTAGGAACTCGGCTCCAGGACCGAGAGCAGAAGAGCGACATCGGCGTCACCGCCACCTGCCGCCCGCCGAAGCACGTACCGCAGTTCGGGCAGATCCGCCGGCTCCGTGAGAACCGTGGCGAGGGCGATCGCCGCGGTGGCGTCGCCGTCGGCTGCCGCACGCCGCCATTCCACGGCAGCCTCGCGCGGACGACCCATGACGCTCAGCACCTGCCCGAGGTGGAAACGGGCCACCCCGAAACCGGATTCCGCGGCCAGGCGGAACAGGTGCTCCGCATCCGCCGGCCGCTCCTGGCCCTTGAGCAGGAGCGCCAGGTTCAGCAGAGCATGGGTGACTCCCCCGTCGGCGGCTCGGCGGTACAGCGGCTCGGCGAGCTCCGGGCGCCCTTCGTCGCGGTGAAGATTCGCCAGGTTGTACGCGGCTCGCGCGTCGCCCCCATCGATCGCCCGGTGGAACCACTGCCTGGCCTCATGGAGTCGCCCCATCGCCTTCAGCGCGTTGGCGAGCCCGAAGGCCGCCTCCGGATCGCCCACCTCGGTCCGCCGCCGCAGGAGTGGCTCGGCCTCCTCCCACCGGCCCACCTCCCCCAGCAGCAGCGCCCAGTTGAGAAGGCCGTCCGAGTCCCCGGACGCCTCGGCGCGCGCGTAGGCGGCCATGGCCTCCTCGGGCCTGCCCAGGTCCGTGAGCAGCACACCCAGGTTGAACTCGGCGTCGTCGGCGCCGCCCATGGCGGCACTGCGCAGGCAGACCTCCGCCTGAGCGAACTCACCGCGCTCCCTGAGGAGCAGCCCCAGGTTGTTCCACGCCATCGCGCGCCCGAGCACGCCCGCTTCCCTGTACGCGTCGGCCGCTTCGTCGAGGCGGCCGGTCCTGCTCAGCAGGTTTCCGAGGTTCAGGAGGACCGTGCCGTCGGTGAGGTCCGCTTCCGACCGGAGCACGTGCCCGGCCTCCTCGTAACGACCGAGATCCGTCAGGACGACGGCGAGGTTGTTCGCGGCGCGACGGATGCCCGCGTCCGCGAGCATCCGCCACAGCACGACCCCGACGGACGGATCCTCCTCAGTGGCGTTGATCGCCACTCTGAACGCTCCGTCCAGGTCGGGCACGCCCAGCACGGCCTGGAACCAGGTGGAGGCCGGTACCGGAACGGCCGACTGCCGTGCCGCGTCGACGAGATGCGGATGGGCCTCCCAGGAACCGTCCCCCGCCGGGAGCAGCATGCTGCTGACGCCGCAGCGGACCTTCGTCGCCCAAGCCAGGGCGTCCCCAGCCGACTCCGGCCTCAGAAGGGCACCGCCACTTCGCGCCAGGTAGGGCACGTGGGCGTCGAGCAGGAGCTCGGTGGGGAGCGGTCCTTCGAGGCCCGCACGGACTAGGTCGATGCCCGCCCACGTCAGAGCGGCACCACGAGGCCGCCCGCCCGCGCGGTCGGCCAGCCTGAGCTCGTGCCAGAGCCTCGGCCCCGCGGCCAGGTACTCGGCGACCCCGATGGCGGGATCGACCTCGGCCGCGCTTGCCACGCGCCGGTCCCGGGACGCGCGGGCCCTGCCTCGTTCGGCGGCGGTCCAGCGCCGGTCGAGCACGAGAGGCTCCATGCGGCGCACCACTTCGGAGCCCCGCGACGCCTCGTAGGCGGCCCCGCTCAGAGTGGCGAGCACGGCAGTGCCCGTACGGCACAACTCCGCGAGCACAGCAACGGTCGGCCCGGCGTCCTGGAGGTAGGGCTGCAGGTCGTCGAGCCACAGCACACACGGTTCGCCGCTCGCTCCGATGGCGGCAACCGCCGCGTGCACCTCGGCGGGAAGCGTGGGCCTCACGAAACGATGGGCCGGCAGCTCGGAGTGCATGGCCCGGTGGAGACTCCGGGTCTTGCCGGCTGCGGAGTCCCCCACCACCAGGACTGCGCCGCCCGTCTCCCCGGCCCGCCGCACCCGGACCCGCAGGAGGGCATCGATGTCTCTCGGTACGTAGTCGGGAACCCCGTCGGCGTCGCTGCGGTGGACACCGGCATCGAGCGGTCCGACCTCCCTCACCAGGGGCCAGGCCATCGGCCCGCGCCATGATTCCCCGCCCCGGAAGACGCGTTCGACGGCCGGGTACCGGACGGTGTTGAGCTCCAGCCAGTGCAGTCCGTAGAACGACAGCGGAAACGCGTACGCCTCACGCAGCGCGTCGAACCACTCCCGCTCGCCCGGCGTGAAGTCGAGCGGCGCGACGAGCGTCCAGGATGCGGGGCCGCTCTGCCCGGCGCGGTCCAGCGACTTCCGCACCTGACTGCGTTGCGAGGAGCCCAGCCTGCGGCCGAAAGCCTTGATCTGGAAAACGTGCCGCCCACCGTCGGGATGCGGGAGGAAGGCATCCACTCCCCGGTCCCCGCCCGCGCCGTCGACACGCACCAGACCGGGATGAACCAGCCCCAGCAGAGTCGCCACTCCTGCCTCGAATGCGTACGGTTCCTCAGCCAATGCCCGCCACTGCGACCTTGCACCCATACGCGGATTGTCCGGCGTCCGAGCCGGGAATGTGGGCGAGCCGACGGAATGGCCCACTCGGGCGCGGCCGGTCCCGGACGGAGGGGCTGTCAGCGCCGACTGATATGCATGAGCCATGACCGCTTTCCGTGATTTCAACTTCAAGCTCCTCGTCGTCGAGAAGCTCATGTACTGGGACGAGACTCTGATCCCGGCCTTCAGCATCAGGGAGCACATGCGTGCGCGCGGTGTCGAGGACCTCGACACCTACGTCGAGGAGAACGAGCTGGAGTACACCGTCCTCGACGAGGCCCGCGCCTACTTCGAGGCGCTTGAGATCCCGGCCGAACTGCTCGCCACGGTGAATGAGTTGACGTTCGACGGCGGGCACCAGGTCTTCATGGAGTGCGCTCCGGTCTGGGACGGTGAGGACGACCTCTTCGACCTGCACGGCCTCGACGATCTCGATCTGCTGCCGAACCTCAAGCTCTTCACCGGCGGGCGGGCGCTGAAGAACATGGTCCCTGCCGGGCCGGAGATGCTGGCGGCCAGGGGTATCACGATGCGCTAGATGATCTATTCCAAGGGTCAGTGATCGTAGGCGATCAGTGATCGTAGGACGGTTTGTCCGGTGGCGTCGTTGTGCCAGATCGCGGCGGTCAGCGCGAGGATGCGTTGCATGACGCGGGCTATGACACCTCCGGGTGTGCGCCCTCGGTGCCGTTCGAGGTCAAGCTGTCCCTTGAAGGTCTCGTTGATCAATTCGATGACCTGTCGCAGCGGCTTGAACAGGGCTGCGCCAGGCCGCTCCCGTTCACCTTTACGGGCAGGCCGCAGCAACTGGACTCCATGCTCGGACAGTTCGCGTTCGAAACCACGGCCGAAGTAGTTCTTGTCGCCGATGAGAGTCTGTCGGGGGCGCTCTCGCAGAAGCTCGCCTTCGGCTCCAGGAGGTCAAGGAGGGTCTCGCGTTCGTCGGCCTTGGCCCGGTTAGGGCGAAGGCGATGGGCGGGCCCTGAAGGGTGCAGACCAGGTGCAGGCGCAGGCCCCAGAAGAAGCGGCTGTGGCTGGCGCAGTAGCCGTATTCGGCCCAACCTGCCAGGTCGGAGCGTTTGACGGTCTCGCGGGAGCGGCCGCATTCCCACGGGGTGGAGTCCACGACCCATACGTCGTCGCTCCACACCGAGGTGGTGGTGGCCAGGGTCCGGTTGAAGCTTCGCATCAGACCGGCGGCCTTGCGCAGCCGCTTGTTGTAGCCGGGCTGCTGGGGCAGGTAGGGGAAGACGTGGCGCAGGTGGGCACGGGCATGGCGGAGCCATTTGGCCTCGGAGGTGTAGCCGAGTATGGCCTGCATCGTGGCGAGGGTGACCAGTTAGGCATCGCTCAGGCGGGGCGTAATGCCGACCGACGGGCGCCACGGCGCCAGGTCGGGATGCTCCTTCAGCATGTCGTCGGTCGTCGCATAAAGTGCTGTCGCGAGGGTGTCCACGTCGTTCGTCACAAAACGATCTTGGACACCCTCGTTCTCGTCTACGCAGGCACCCCTTGGACCACACCACCAGGAGGAACCAGTGTCATACCCGCAACTGCTCACCCCCGAGGAGAAGCTCGCCGACGCGAAGAAGCTGTTGAGCCTCCCGCGTATCGTCGTGATCTGCGGCTCCACCCGCTTCATGACCGAGATGAACGAGGCCGACCTGCGGGAGACCAAAGCCGGAAAGATTGTCGTCAAACCGGGCTGTGACATGAAGTCGCCGCACGAACTTTGGTCCGATCCCGTCGAGGCCGAGGCGCTGAAAGTTCGACTCGACGATCTGCACCGAGCGAAGATCCGGCTCGCTGATGAGGTGCTCGTAGTCGGCGACTACATCGGAGACAGCACCCGAGCCGAAATCGCCTACGCCCGGTCGCTGGGCAAGCCCGTGCGGTTCACGCACCCCGAAGTCGACCCTGACGCCTGACCGCCCGCTGCCACCTCGACAACCAGGGCCTGCAGCCCGCCACCTGACCGTCTCGCGGTGGCTTCGGCCGCCGCCCACCCCACACCCTCCGCAGGCACCCCTTGGAATTGATCATCTAGGAGTCGCTCCTCCCGGACGCACAGGGCGCAGCCACGGGGCGTACCACCCGGCCGTGATCATTTGAAGACCCGCCTGACGCCGTCGACCGAGCCCACCCTGGCGGCTGCCCTTGGTCTTGGTCTTGCCGACGGCCGTGGCGGGGCAGTCGGGCAGGGGTAGCGTTCTGGCATGACGTCAGCGCCGCCCCTGTTTCCCCCGTATCCGATCCGTGGCGTGTGCGTGCTGCATCAAAGGCAGAACTGCGCACCGCATTTCGCGGGCATCGTGGTGGATTTCGAGCCCGCGGCCGAAGGCTTCTCCTTCGAGGTGGCCCAGGGGCTGTCGGTGGAATACGAACCTGCCGAGGACCTGCCGCGCTTCTTCGCGGCAGCCGCCGCGGGGATCGAGGAACAGTTGGGCCTGCCCGAGCACGGCAGCGTGACCGCCGCTCGGGTGGTGCTGCGGCGCGCCCGCGCCGACACGTTCGGCTCCCACGAACTGGCGTTCAGAATCGCGGGCTACCTCGCCGCTCGCAAGGCTTTGGGGATTGCGGGGGTGCCGCGACTCTGAGCGGCACCCCTCGCGACGCCAGCTCCTCACGCCTGTTCACCGACTGTTCCGGCCGATCGTCCGAGCGGCTTCCCCACCCTCTCAGGAGTGCCGGTGGTAAGCCTTGTTGGCGATGCGCCAACTGTCGTCGACGCGGACCAACAGGAAGATGTCGGTGAAGGTGTCCGCGCCGTGCGAGAGCGTCATGGCTGCGGTCGCGACGGTGCCGTGGACGTCGATGGTGTCGATGCGGCGGGAGCGGGTCGGTTCATCCGGGGCCGGCCGGCCGTGGAAGAGAGCGCAGTACTCCTCCAGGGGCCACGAGACGACTGCGCCGTCCCGGATTCCCTCGATGTGGGCGGTGGGCAGGAAGGCGTCGTGGAAATGGGCGGGGTCGCCGGTAGCGTGACCGCGGATGTAGGCACGGAGCGGTTCGAGCACGGTGTCCTCCATAGCGGGGACCGTGGCGGCAACCGCGATGTCGGCCTCAGGGTCGGCAGTCGGGTCGGCCAACTCGGCTGCGCTGCGCAGGGGGGTGTTCGACGCGGCGGCCAGCAGAGCCATGTCCTTGGCCAACGCACCCCTCGTGAACTCGGCCATGCCAGCGGCGGACTGGCCGACGAGGAAGGGGCGTTTGCGGGCCACGAGCCCGCCGAGCTGGCCGAGTTCGAGAACGTCCAGCACCTTGGTACGGGGCAGGCCGAGGGCGTCGGCTTGACGCAGCGCATCACGCAGTGCGAGGACGGCGCCGGCGAGGCTGCTGTTGGCTATCAACTTGAGCGCGGCGGCGGTGGCGGCGTCGTCAACGCGCCGCACGGTGCCCAGCGTCTCCAGAACCGGTCGTACTCGATCGAGCGCGTCCTGCTCGGCGGCGGCAAGAATCTGCAGGGCGCCGGCCGCGGCGGCCGGCACAGAGCCGAGCAGGGGCGCGTGGACGTAGGACGGGCCGAGGTGCCGGGCCAGCTCCGCCGCTTCGGCGGGGGCGATGGTGCTGGTGTTCAGCACGATCGTGTCCGGTCGCAGCGAGTCACGGACCCCGTCGAGGACCTGTCGGCAGGCCGAGCCGTCGAACAACGCCATGAGCACGAGGTCGGCCGCAGCCACCGCCTCGTTCGGATCGCCGGTCGTCTTGACGGCGCCCGACGTGCGCCCGGAGCGTGTCCAGCCGACGACGTCCCAGCCCTCGGCAGCGAGGCGTGTCGAGATCGCGTCGCCCATACGCCCCAGGCCGAGGACGCTGATCATGTGCGGTGTGGTCATGCGGGCCAGCGTGGTGCACCTCGACGGATGCGACAAGCGCAGATTTCGCAGACCGGACCTGCGGTGCTCGCATACCTGCTGGACATACTGGTGTCATGGACTTGACTGTGTGGCGGACCTTCGTGACCGTGTGCCGACTCGGGTCGCTCTCGGCGGCGGCCACCGAGCTCAGTCACACACAGTCGGCCGTCTCCCGACAGATCGCCGGGCTGGAGCGGCAGCTCGGGGTGCCTCTGATGGAGCGCCATGCGCGCGGTGTGCGTCCGACGCCGGCCGGCGAGGTCTTCCGGAGCCACGCCCTGGCCACGCTCAACGAAGCCGACCGCGCCGTTCGCGCCGCTCGAGACGCTGGTGACGGGGCGTCCCATCGGCCGCTGGCCGTCGGTGCCACACCCTCTCTTGCCGCAGGGATCGTCCCCGAGGCCATCCGGAGCCTGCTGGAGCGAACCGGATCCATCCGGTGGAGCCTGCTCCCCGGCCTGAGCGCACAACTGCACAACCGTGTGATCGCCGGCGATCTCGACCTCGCTGTCGTCACCGATGCACCACCAGGGCTCCCCGATGACCCGCGGGTCGAGCGACGGTTCCTCGGGCTGGACGACATGGTCGTCGTCCTGCCCGTCGGTCATCCGCAGGCCGGGCGCGGCCCGGTGCACATTCGGACGCTGGCCGACGAGACCTGGGTCGAGGACAACGACGGCTCGGCGGCGCTCCTGCGCCGGCACGCCGCCCGCGCCGGAGTCAGCGCCCGCATCGATCTCGCCGCGGCCGATCTGCTCGGCAAACTGGCCCTGGTAGCAACCGGCCACGCCATCGCGCTGATACCCGGGGTACTCACCTGCGCGCTGCGGACCGACGTCACCGCGGTGGCCCTCGCCGATCCCCCGACTCGCGGGATCTACTCGATCACACCACGCCGCGACCCCCACCCCTCGGCAGCGCCCCTCCTCGAACAGCTCGCCGCAGCCTTCACCGCGGTCCTTCCGGCCCAAGCCGCTGACCAGCCGACCGAGACGGACGCCGATGCCGCTGGAGGCGTCCCTCCGCGCGACGAGGGCCGTCCAGTTGGTTCCGGTGGACGAGTCCTTCGACTCCGTCCGTGATCTCCACGACCAAGCCGAACGGCAGCACCTCGGTGATCCGGCCCGCCCGCCCAGTACGTCCTCCGCACGGGGCGGGCGTGCCCTCTGCGTGTTCAGCAGGTCAGGAGAGCCCGATCCGGTTCATGGGTATCCGCTGGTAGCCGGGGAGCCGAGCGGTGATCTGGTCGTCGTTGCCCAACTCCTGAGCTGGAAGCGACAATTGATGACTGACGTGATGAGTGACATCGAGGCAGGGGAGGCCACCGTGGATGCGCTTGATGCTGTGGATGACGGTCTGGTTGCTGAACCGGTGGTCCGGACCTGGTCGCCGACCTCGGGTTGCTGCGGAGTGCTTGCCGGTGGGGAAATTGCGGTGCGTGCCGGCACCATGCTGGTTCATGCTCGGGGACATGACTGAGAAGATCACCCGCATCAACCCCGAGCAGCTACATGAGACACCCGGCTACCACCACATCACCGTGGTGGAGACAGGCCGTACGGCCTATCTGGCGGGGCAGTGCCCACTTGGCCGGAACGGTGACCTCGTCGGTTCCGGTTCCCTCGAGACACAGGTCGACCAGGTTGTCGCGAACGCGCTCACTGCCCTGGCAGCGGTGAGTGCCCGGCCGCAACACGTGGTGCGGTCAGTGATCTACGTGCGGAGCGATGAGAGGGATGTTCTCGGAGACGCGTGGCGTCGACTCACCGACTCCGCCCTCGGTCCGGCGTTCACTACCGCCAGCACGCTCTTGGGCGTCTCCCAGCTGGGCTTTCCCGGACAGCTCGTCGAGGTGGATCTCACCGTCGCACTGCCTGACTGACTTCGAACGGCGTCTCCAATGGGTAGCTCGGCTGGGCATTCGCCGGACGCTGGGGATGCCTTCGTCTGATCATGCGCTCCGACCAAGGTGCACGTGACCACGACGAAGGCCGTGAGGGCGAGTCTGCTGCCTGATGCTGCTGCAAGGGAAGCGTTCGCGGAAGCGTCACGCTCGCCGCGCGTCTACGACCCGAAGGGCGGCCGGCCGCCGAAGCACGGGCCGGAGTTCCGCTTCGCCAAGCCTGCTCATCATGGCTGGGAAGTGGCCCCGGGGTTTGCGCTGGGGTGTGGTCCCGAGGGGCAGTGTCAGGGAGGAGGGGGCCTGGCGAGTATGTGTGAGTGCCTGCCGGTGGTGCCTACACGGTCCTGGAGTAGCCGCCCGTTCTGATGGTCTCATGACCCTTGATCGGCCGATGTACCGCGTCAAGCGGCGGCTCCTTGGCAAGCCGCTCACCACAGAACGTGTCAGTGAGGAGAAACTGAGCAACCGGACGGCGCTCGGTGTGCTCGCGTCCGACTGCATCAGTTCGTCGGCCTACGGCTCCGAGGAGATGCTCCGGGTCCTCGTGCCGGTCGTCGGAGCGACCGCCTTCACTATGGTCATGCCGGTAACCGGTGCGATCCTGCTGGTGTTGCTGCTTTTGACGCTCTGCTACAGCGATGTCGTCACGATCTACACCCGGGCCGGTGGCTCTTATGTGGTGGCCCGGGAGAACTTCGGGCCGAACGTCGCTCAGGTCGCCGCCGTGGCCCTGCTGGTCGACTACGTCGTCACCGTCGCCGTGCAGGTGTCGGCCGGTACGAACGCGCTGATCTCACTCGCCCACCTGGCCGGCAACGGCTGGACGGGGCTGGACCATCTCCAGTTGCCGGTCTCCGTAGCGGTGATCGTGATGCTCGCGTACGGGAACCTGCGCGGAGTCCGCGAGGCGGGCCGGATGTTCGCGCTGCCTGCGTATCTCTTCATCGCCGCAATGAGCCTGGTCTTCCTCGTCGCGGCGGTGCGCGCACTGACGGGCGAGCTGCCGCATGCTGACCTGAATGCTCCTGGTGTCGTGCCTCTGGGGACTCCCGGCGATGGCTGGCTCTACGGTGCGTCGCTCTTCATCGTGCTGCGTTCCTTCGCCAACGGCGGCTCGTCCCTTACCGGACTCGAAGCGATCTCGAACGGCATCTCCGCCTTCCGCGAACCGCAGGGCCGCAACGCCCGGCACACCCTCATCACCATGAGCTGCGTACTCGCCGTCCTGGTCCTGGGCGTCTCCACCCTCGCGCATTTCACCCATGCCGTCCCGTACACCGACGGGACCCCAACCGTCATCGCACAGGAAGCAAGGCTCGCCTTCGGAAACGGAACAGTAGGGACGATCGGGCTGGTCTTCGTCCAGCTGGCGACCGCACTGATCCTCTACACCGGTGCCAACACCCCCTTCACCGGGTTCCCGTTACTGGCCAGTTTCGTCGCACAGGACCGGTTCCTGCCGCGGGTGCTCACCCGGCGCGGGCACCGGTTGGCCTTCTCCAACGGCATCGTCACCCTCTCCGCTCTCTCGCTGGCCCTGTTGCTCGTCACGGGCGCCAACGTGGACAAGCTCGTGGCCCTTTACGCGATCGGCGTGTTCACCGCCTTCACCATGGCCGGGGCCGGCCTCACCGCGTACCACCTGCGCAGGCGTGAGCCCCTGCGCCGGGTGAAGATCACGGTCAACGCACTCGCGGCGATCGTCTCCGCCGCCGTCGTGCTGATCTTCGCCGTCACGAAATTCACCGAAGGCGCCTGGCTGGTCGTCGTGGTCTTCCCGCTCGGGGTCTGGCTACTGATCCGGATCAACCGCGAGTACCGGCGCGAGGCCACGGCCCTGGAACGGCTGCCCCCGGGCGCGGACCGGCCGCGAACGCGTCGCCACCATGTGTTCGTCCTCGTCGAGACGCTGGACCTGGCCACGCTGAAAGCCTTGCGCTACGCCCACGAGCTGCGGCCCGACACCGTCCGGGCAGTGCACTTCGCCATCGACGAGGCACACGCACGCCGTCTGTCCGCCCTCTGGGCGTCGACGTCCGCGACGTCGGTGGAGCTGGAACTGGTGGATTGCCCCGACCGCCGGCTGCGTCACGCGATGCGGGAACTGGCTGTCCGGACCACACAAGAGGGGAACACGTCCCTGACGGTGCTCGTGCCCCGGCGGATGTACGCCAACGCCCTCGGCAAACTCCTCCACCGGGGCACCGGCGAGAAGATGTCGAGAACGCTGGAGCAACTGCCGCACGTTGCGGTCACGATTCTGCCGTTCAACGCATCGCACGCCATGCAAGCTCTGGAGTCGGATCGCCTGCCCGACATGGACTGAGGTGGGGCTGCGCGGGGTCCTTCCCCCGGCCCTGGCCGAAGTCGCCTGCCGCCGCTCCCGGAACGCCTGAGGAGCGGACCCTGTGGACGTTCTTCCGGAGCGAACTTCCCCGAACTACGGGTCGTGGGGGAGGAATCCGACGAGCCGATGGCGCTTGTGGGCATCCGGCGTGCGATCGATCGAGCAGGCGGTGGCGGCTACGCGGAGGCCGGCCGCCCGGCAGGCGAGCGAAAGCCTGCGTCTGCAAGGACAGTTGATTGACCGTCTGCTTTCGGGTCAGCGCGGCGACTCCGCGCACACCCTCGGCGAACGCGCTGCCCGCATCGGCTGGGAGTTACCCGCCACCATGCCGTCGGCGTACTGATCCGGCCGGCCCGGGAGGCCGTCCCCCACGGTGGGCCAGGACGACGAATGATCGCCATGTGGGGGCGGGGGCCGATGCCGGCGCTGGGAGTTGGTGCCGGGATTGTTCTCGGACCCGCCGCGCAAGAACTGTTGGGCGCCGGGCCGAGCCGCCGGGCATGCCACCCCCGATGGGCTGCGGCACCCGTTGGTCGGGCCAAGTGGGACGCCGATGTGGCCCACGCGGCGCACTGGTTGTCGACGAAACCGGTGATACCGGCAATACGCACCACGGCTTGACCGATGGGCCTGCGGCACCGTAATTTCGAGCGAACCAACTCGTGAGCTGTTGAAAGGAGGCGAAGTCGGATGTCGATCATCTCCGACCTGCATCGCCTCGCTCAGCAGGCCGCCTGGGTTCCGGGTCGTGTAGCACACGGCTGCTGAGCAGCCCCCTTCCCTGTGCCCGTTTTGCGGGCCCCTGGCACACGGCTGCTGAGCAGCCCCTTCCTGGCGTACCCGATCGAGGGGCCCCAGCACCTTCCGACCCTCTTTTGCCTCCTACGGCACGTCTTCGCGTTGCGTGCTGTTTGCGCTCCGGATTTTCGAGCTGCGCCACTGAAATAGAAAGCTCCTGAAATGGCGACTAGCATCATCAGATTGACCTGGCACCGAAATGAGGTTGCGCCGTGGTAGCAGCGCGGATCACGGTCAACGGGAAAGAAACACCGATTTCACCGGCTGCGCCCTGCACCACGGTGCTGGATTTTCTGCGCGAGCGCGGCCTCACCGGCACCAAGGAGGGCTGCGCCGAGGGTGAATGCGGCGCCTGTTCGGTCCTGGTGGCCCGTCCCGGGGTGAACAAGCCCACCGACTGGGTGGCGGTCAACGCCTGCCTGGTGCCGGCCGCGGCACTCGACGGTCAGGAGGTCGTCACCTCCGAGGGCCTCGCCACCGCCGGCGAACCCGGCATGCCGCCCACGCTGCACCCGGTGCAGGAGGAGATGGCGGTCCGTGGCGGCTCTCAATGCGGCTACTGCACGCCGGGATTCATCTGCAGCATGGCCTCCGAGTACTACCGACCCGACCGCTGCGCGCACCCGGACTCGGCAGACAGCGCCGACGCCGAGCACGGTCCGAACGGCTTCGATCTGCACTCGCTGAGCGGAAACCTGTGCCGCTGCACCGGGTACCGCCCGATTCGAGATGCCGCGTTCGCCGTCGGTACGCCCACCGAGAACGATCCCCTGGCACAGCGTCGCGAGCAGTCCCCGCCCGCACCGGTTGCCACCGTATACACCCAGGGCGACAGCGCGTTCCTGCGGCCGAGCACCCTGACCGAAACGCTCCAGCTGCTGCGCGAGCGGCCCGACGCCGTGGTGGTCGGCGGCTCCACCGACTGGGGAGTGGAGGTGAACATCCGTTCTCGCCGGGCGAACTGCGTGGTTGCCATCGACCGACTGCCCGAACTGCGCGAGCTGCGAGCCGAATCCGACTACATCGAGATCGGGGCAGCTCAGACCCTCACCGAGATCGAACGCCGCCTCGACGGCAGCGTCCCGCTGCTGGCAGAGCTGTTCCCGCAGTTCGCATCGCGGCTCATCCGCAACAGTGCGACCCTCGGCGGCAACCTGGGTACCGGCTCCCCGATCGGTGACAGCCCGCCGGTGCTGCTTGCACTGGAGGCGTCGGTACTGCTCGCCGACGCCGACGGTGAGCGCGAGGTCCCGCTGGCGGAGTACTTCACCGGCTACCGGCAGAGCGTGCGCCGTCCCGGCGAGCTGATCCGCGCGGTGCGCATCCCGCTGCCGCTGTCGCCGGTCGTAGCCTTCCACAAGATCGCCAAGCGGCGCTTCGACGACATTTCCAGCGTGGCGGTCGCTTTCGCGCTCGACATCGAGGACGGGATCGTCCGCAAGGCACGCATCGGCCTGGGCGGCGTGGCCGCCACCCCGATCCGCGCCCTCACCACCGAGGCGGCCCTGGAGGGCAAGCCGTGGGCGGCGGAGACCGTCGAGGCCGCGGCCCAGGTGCTGCAGGCCCAGGGCACGCCGATGGACGATCACCGCGCCAGCGCCAGGTACCGCTCCGCGATGCTCGGCCAGAGCCTGCTGAAGCTGTACGCGCAAACCACCGAGGCGGTGTCGTCATGAGCCATTTGTCCGAGCGCCCCGAAAAGCCTGTCGTCGGCGTTTCGATGCCGCACGAGAGCGCCAACCTGCACGTTACCGGCACCGCGCTCTACACCGACGACCTCGTCCATCGCACCAAGGACGTGCTGCACGCCTACCCGGTCCAGGTCATGAAGGCCAACGGCCGGATCGTCGCGCTGCGCACCGAGCTCGCGCTCGCCGTGCCCGGCGTGGTCCGCGTGCTGACCGGTGCCGACGTACCCGGCGTCAACGATGCCGGAATGAAGCACGACGAACCGCTGTTCCCCGACGAGGTCATGTTCAACGGCCACGCGGTCGCCTGGGTGCTCGGCGAGACCCTGGAGGCGGCCCGGCTCGGTGCGGCGGCTGTCGAGGTGGAACTCGACGAACGGCCTTCCCTGATCACGCTGCAGGACGCGATCGCGGCCGAGAGTTTCCACGGCGCCCGGCCCGTGATGCTGGCCGGCGACGTCGACGCCGGCTTCGCCGACTCCGCGCACGTGTTCACCGGAGAGTTCCAGTTCTCCGATCAGGAACACTTCTACCTCGAGACGCACGCGGCACTGGCTCATCTCGACGAGGGCGGGCAGGTGTTCATCCAGAGCAGCACCCAGCACCCCTCGGAGACACAGGAAATCGTCGCGCACGTGCTCGGCCTGCACAGCCACGAGGTGACCGTGCAGTGCCTGCGGATGGGTGGCGGCTTCGGCGGCAAGGAGATGCAGCCGCACGGTTTCGCGGCCGTCGCCGCGCTCGGTGCCAAGCTGACCGGTCGGCCGGTCCGGGTGCGGCTCAACCGCACCCAGGACCTGACCATGTCCGGCAAGCGCCACGGGTTCCACGCCACGTGGAAGATCGGCTTCGACGCCGAAGGCCGCATCCAGGCCCTGGACGCCACCTTGACCGCGGACGGCGGCTGGAGCCTGGACCTCTCCGAGCCGGTGGTGGCCCGCGCGCTGTGCCACATCGACAACACCTACTGGATCCCCAACGCCCGCGTCGCCGGTCGCATCGCCAAGACCAACAAGGTCTCCAACACCGCCTTCCGCGGCTTCGGAGGACCGCAGGGCATGCTGGTGATCGAGGACATCATGGGCCGGTGCGCGCCGCTGCTCGGCCTGGACCCGATGGAACTGCGGGAGCGCAACTTCTACCAGCGGGGCCAGTCGACGCCGTACGGACAGCCGGTCCGCCAGCCCGAGCGGATCTCCGCCATCTGGCAGAAGGTCCAGGACAACGCGGGCATCGCCGATCGGAAGCGCGAGATCGCGGCCTTCAACGCCGCGCACCCGAACACCAAGAGGGCGCTCGCGATCACCGGCATCAAGTTCGGCATCTCGTTCAACCTCACCGCCTTCAACCAGGCCGGTGCGCTGGTGCTGATCTACAAGGACGGTTCCGTCCTGATCAACCACGGCGGTACCGAGATGGGCCAGGGCCTGCACACCAAGATGCTGCAGGTGGCCGCGACCACACTGGGTATCCCGCTGCACAAGGTGCGGCTGGCCCCGACGCGAACCGACAAGGTGCCCAACACCTCTGCCACCGCCGCGAGTTCCGGGGCGGATCTCAACGGTGCGGCGGTGAAGAACGCCTGCGAGCAGATCCGCGAGCGGCTGTTGCAAGTGGCCGGCACCCAGCTGGGTGCACATGCCTCGGATGTGCGCATCGTCGAGGGCGTCGCGCGTGCCCTCGGCAGCGACAAGGAGCTGACCTGGGACGACCTGGTGCGCACCGCGTACTTCCAGCGGGTTCAGTTGTCGGCGGCGGGTTTCTACCGGACCGAGGGTCTGCACTGGGACGCGAAGACGTTCCAGGGCTCGCCGTTCAAGTACTTCTCCTACGGCGCCGCCGCATCCGAGGTGGAGGTGGACGGTTTCACCGGCGCGTACCGCATCCGGCGGGTGGACATCGTGCACGATGTCGGCGACAGCCTGTCCCCAGGGATCGACATCGGTCAGGTCGAGGGCGGCTTCGTGCAGGGCGCGGGCTGGCTGACGCTCGAGGACATGCGGTGGGACACCGGTGACGGGCCGAACCGCGGACGGCTGCTGACCCAGGCCGCGAGTACGTACAAGCTGCCGAGCTTTTCGGAGATGCCGGAGGAGTTCAACGTCACGCTGATGGAGAACGCCACCGAAGAGGGCGCGGTGTACGGGTCCAAGGCGGTGGGTGAGCCTCCGCTGATGCTGGCGTTCTCGGTGCGAGAAGCGTTGCGGCAGGCCGCCGCTGCCTTCGGGCCGCGCGGGGTCAGCGTCGAGTTGGCCTCGCCCGCAACGCCGGAGGCGGTGTACTGGGCGATCCAGGCGGCTCGCCAGGGCGATGATTCCCGGAACGCTCACGCCCGCAACGGGTTTGCCACCAACGACGACGCCGGAAGCGGGCACGCCGCCGACGGCAGGATCCGAACCGACGCGGATGCGTTGAGCGGTGCCTGACATGACGTGGATCGCCGCGGTCGCACGGTTGCGAGCACGCCGGGCGTCCGGCGTGCTGGTGACCGTCGCGACCGTGCGCGGTCATGCCCCGCGCGACGCCGGTGCGAAACTCGTCGTGGGGCAGACCGAGACATGGGGCTCGATCGGTGGCGGAAATGTCGAGGCCGTCGCGATCGATCGGGCCCGGGAGCTGATCGCCGCGTCCAAGCCGGAGCCGGAGCTGATTGATTTCGCCCTGAACGACAAGGTGGCCAACCAGCATGGCGTGCAGTGCTGCGGCGGCACGGTCTCGGTGTTGCTCGAACCGCTGCCGGTGGTAAGGGCGGTGGCGATCTTCGGCGTCGGGCACGTCGGGATGGAACTGGCGCGCATCCTGGCACGTCAGGACATCGATCTCCATCTGATCGACAGCCGCTCCGAGATCCTCAGCGAGGGGCGGCTCGACGTGCTGGCAGGCGCGGTGGCGCAGGTGCATGTGCATCACACGCCGCTGCTGCCCGAGGAGGTGCTGGCGGAGTTGCCGCGCGGCACCCACATCCTGATCATGACCCATGATCACGCCGAGGACGCCGCTCTGTGCGACGCCGCCCTGCGCACCACCCATCTCGGCTCCATCGGGCTGATCGGGTCGGCAGCCAAGTGGGTGCGGTTCCGCAAACGCCTCGCCACCGAGGGGGGTTTCGACGAGGCCACCATCGATCGGATCAAGACCCCGATCGGGTTGGCGGACATCACCGGCAAGGAACCCGCGACAATTGCCGTGAGTGTCGCAGCCGATTTGCTGCGCACTTTCGAAGCCGAGGAGAACTGACTCTCCGACCGGATCGACCGGGGTGCCCCGTGCTCATGCGAACGCACACCTGCGGGGCACCCTTTCGGCACGACTGTGCCCGTCACTTCAACAGGTATCGCCCTCACCGGGGCAGGAGCCGGTTCGAGGTCCTGTTTCCGGCACTACGCCACGTTGCCGATGCGGTGCAGCAGGACCTGGGCTTCGTAGCGGGGACTCACGGGCTCTGCCTCCTCTGCTCTATCGACTGGGGCTGTTGCTCAGGGAGCGGCCGGGCGTCGGCAGGATCAGCCAAGGCACACCATGAGCACGCATACCTCCGTCGGCGACGCCGATAGCAATGCGGGATTGGTCCTGGACGCGCTCGGCTGCGTGCTGTCGGCGGTCGCGGGCGCTGGCGCTGGCGGCTGCTGATCCGTAGTCGCATCGGAGCGCTCGGCTGTGTCGCCGACGGACGGGGTGGTGTTCTGCGGCTGCGGGGTCGACGCCGCAGCGGGCCCGGGAAGCGCGGCTTCATCCGGCCGGGCGGTCGGCGGCACCGTGCGGGGCGGGGCCGCGAGGGACTGCTGTCGCGGGGCGCTGGCCGTCGGCGGCTGCGGCTGCGGCTGGGAAGGGGCGTGTGACGACCGGTGAGTGCGCTGAGTCGTGGCTGGGGTGGACACCGAAGGGTTCTGCTCAGGCGTCTGGCCTTCCACGGCACCCATACTCCGCTGGTCCGGCGCTGTGGCTGCCTTTGGCTGGTCCGTTGAGTGCCGGTCCATCGTGGCTATGGTCAGGCCACCTCCGACGAATGCGACAGCGCTCGCGACCGCTGCACGGCGCTTGTTCTTCTTCCAGCGGGCCAGCTGGCGACGGCGTGCCGCCCGCCCCTGCTGCCCGGGCGACGGGCCCTCGACGTCGGCGGTGAGAGCGTACGGGCCCGCGTCCGTAACAGCATTGCCCTCTGCCTCGTTGCCCAGGGGTCTGTCGTGCCACGCGCCGGAGACCGGGGATTCCCGGTGAGGGCTGGTGGCAGGCGGGGCGATGTCCGGGGCGTAGGCGCCACACCCGGGACACACCAGGGCGCCGTTGAGATGCCGACGGCACGAGGAGCAGTAATCCATCTGAGGTCTTCCGGTCTTCCTGAGCGGACTGGCGCCGTCGGCCCGACTGGGCCACGGCCTGGTCATCGTTCGCACTGCGGATGCCGTCCCGCGGCGGCTCTGATGTTGTCGTCGCGGCGATGGGCTTGCTGGGCCGCATCCCGTCCAGTCAGTAGCGCTGCTGCCTGATGCTGCACGTGATCGGCCGCCAGTTGAGCTTCGGCGACGACGTCACCACATTCGTGTACGAGGTCCTCATAAATCGGCAGGTGATCGTATTCAGTGGAGGTGCGTGTCACAGTCGGTCCTTCGGCTACCGCCACTTCCCGGCGTGATCGTTGGCGAGGAAGGCGCAGGTGGCAGCGGTTCGTGGCGATTGATAAGGCCGGTCCCTTGTCAGGCTTGATTGAGCCGGGCAGCAATCCCATGGCCGATCAGCAAATACACTGCGGCCGGAAGACCATAATTGAGGGCAACACGTAGACCCTCTGTGTCCATCGTGAAAATGTCCTGCGCCCACCAGGCCAGCCAGCCCGCCGTTTCCCGCACGAACTCGACGAACACATTCGCCTGGTTCGCGTCGAGCAGGAACAACAGGATCCACAGACCGAGCAGACCTGCAGCGATGTCGGCGATCGTGCAGACGGTGATGGCCGTGCGCCGCGTGGCGGTTTGGCGCTGCGCGGGGCGGTCCGGGCGCAAAGGCTGATTGTGCGTCTGGTATCCGGTAGCCGGGTCGATGTTGCTCACAGAAAATCCGATCGACGTAGTGCCATGTCGGCGCGCTCGCTCCAGGTGTCGATTTTCAGCCCGGGCCCTCGCCCCGCTTCCTCCTACTTCTGCGTTCCGCACGCGCTGCCTGTTACACCACCGCCCGCGACAACTCATATATGGCTTCCTATTCCGGTACGTGCGCAGATGTTCGTGCACGAGGGCTCATTTCGGGATGGAAGCGAGGAGGTCGTTCAGGGGTGCCAAAACGACCCCCGGCCCAGCGTGTGCGCAATTCGTGAGCAAGTCATGATGGTGGCAAGTGGGGGACTTCATAAGGATGTCGGTCTCGCGACCATCTCCATCCCCGGTGATACTTCTGACGTGCGGCACGCTGTGAGGAGCGACCCCCTGCGGGGGTCATGCCCCCCCCGTTACCGGGTCTGCCCCTGCCTCCATAGCGCCGCACCAGAGTGGGCCCCGTGGCATCCGCCACGGCAGTCCGTTCGCGTCCGAAAGGACGTGGATCTTGGAACCCGGCTTGCCCCGGTCCACAGGGCTCGGACCTGTGACCTCGCCCCTTCTTCAGCCCGGACGTGCGCGGAGTCGAGCAGGGCTCGGGACAGATCGAGCAGGCCGGCGTCGCCCAGGCGGTGCAGGATCACCTCGTGCAGTCGGCCCCACTGGACGAGATCGTCACTCGTAGCATCCAACGCGCCGCGTGGTTCCAGACACTCCCCCAGCCCCTTCGCGAGGCCTGCGCCGCGGCATGGTGCCGTCATCGCGAAGCTCACGGAGTGTCCCTCGGAACCGGCCTCTCGACCGATCGCGTCGAGCACGCGATGGCGCTGCCGGACACCGGGGCGTTCAGAGACGAAGCCTTCCTCGACCAGGTGGACATGCAACTGCCCGGCTTCGCCGTCCGAACGTGGTCGAGTGTCTGGCGAACCTCAGGCCACGGCATCAAGAAGAGCAGCGGCGCCACAGTGGAACTGTCCGGCAGCCCCGGGCGATAATGTCGAGCATCATGGATATCGACCCCGCCATACAGATCCCACCCGGGTCGTTGTCCGGCGTCGGTCTTACGGATGCCCCGGAATCTGTGTACCGAGCGATCGTCTCGCAGCTGGCGATCCAACCGGATCAACTCGTCGAGGCCACTGGGCTGACCGCCGATTCCGTCACCGCGTCCATCGAGACACTCATCTCCCGTGGCCTGGTCACCGCCAGCGGCGGCTCGCTCACCGCTGTTTCCCCCTTGCTGGCTCTTGGCGACCTGGTCGCCAAGAGCGAGAGGGACGCCAGAATGGCCCGCGCGGCGCTGGACGAACTCGCCGATCATCATCGGTCGATCCGTCAACAGGAGGAGTTCCGCGGCCTCGAGGTGATCCACGGACGCGCGAAC
Source organism: Streptomyces sp. NBC_00234 (assembly GCF_036195325.1). NCBI lineage: Bacteria > Bacillati > Actinomycetota > Actinomycetes > Kitasatosporales > Streptomycetaceae > Streptomyces > Streptomyces sp. NBC_00234. Next base: position 503,861 of record NZ_CP108101.1, read on the forward strand.
ATCGGCGACTGGATCAATCATCTGATGCGCGCCACCGAACGAGAGCTGCGGTTGTTCGCCAAACCGCCCTTCGGAGTGGTCGGTGTCGCGGAAACCGACTCGGAGAAGGAGTTGGCCGTCCGCGGGCTGGCCGAACGGGTGATCATCGAGCGGTCGCTGCTCGACGAACCGGAGGCGGAGCAGGATCTGCTGGCATCCCTGGACCGCGGCCAGCAGATCCGATTGACCGAGACGCTGCCGAGCAAGTTGCTGATCGCCGATGATTCGATGGCCCTGGTGCAACTCGACGAAGGCGGTCCGTCCCACGATGTCGTGGTGGTGGTGCGGCCCGGCGGTCTGCTCACGTCCCTGACGACGCTGTTCGAGTCGTTGTGGGAGCGTTCGATCCAGCTGCGGGAGGCTCCGGGACGGCGGATCGAACCGTATCCGGCGTCCGAGGACGCCCTGGACGATCCCATGGATCGGAAGGTGTTGACCTTGTTGCTCGCCGGGCACACGGACGGGGTGGTGGCGACCCGGCTCGGCGTCGGGCTGCGGACGGTTCAGCGTCGGGTCCGGCGTCTGATGGACATGGCCGGCACCGACTCCCGGATCCTTCTCGGCTGGTACGCACGCGACCGTGGCTGGCTCTGAGTCGCCTCAGGCCGGCCACGGTCGCGGCTGGTACAGAAGAGCTGTTCGGACCTATTCGGCGATCAGATCCGGAATGTGCAGCAGAACAGTGCTCGACGAAGAGCCGTTGGGTCCGCCCTCGCCGTAGATCATCAGATCGTGCTGGTCGTTGATGCCAAAGGTGTAGGTCGGCAGGAACCAGTCATTGCCGGGAATCATCGACGACAGATCCCACAGCCGGCCCTGCGGATCCCACAGTGCCGCGACCTCGAAGTCGGGCTGCAGTTCCACCGTGCCGAGGATCCAGCCGTCGGTGGTGATCTTCTCCGCCGTGGCGTTGAATCCGTAGTCCGGCAGGCGTTTCATGCCGGCCGACGGCGTCCAGACGAACGCGTCGTCCCCGCTGGCGCCGACCACCGAGCCGGCCGCGTTGATCCCGACGGCCACCGAATTGAACTGCCCCGAAAGGGTGCCGAGATTCGTGATCTTGCCGGTCGAGGTGTTCCAGCTGACGGCCCGTTGCGCACCTTCGGTGGTGAGCGACGACCCGACCGCAGTCCCCTGGGCGTTGATCGCCCTCGGCTGGGTTTCCGTGGTGTTGGCCGACAGCTGATCCAGTTTGGCGAATCCGCCGGTCTTGGTCCAGCTGAACGGGTCAACGTAGGTGTGCCCCTGACTGTTCTCATCCCGATACGCAAGGCTCGCGAACCCGACGACGGTGCCTTCGTCGCTAATGCCGGTGGCGTAGCCGCTGCTGTACGCCTTCTCCCGCCACTCCGGCAGCCCGAGATCGGTCACATCGCCGTCGGCCGCCCACGTTGCCGGACGGTCGTTCTCCCCCTTGTAGTGGAGCATCCCGGCCGCTTCCTTACGCTCGTTCATGTCCAGCGCCGAGCCGTACGCGCCCGTGCCGAGGTTCAGGTCGGTGAAACCCGCGTCCTTGGTCCAGGTGGTCGGCGTCGTCTTCGCGTTGACCTGTCGATCGCCGGCGACCACGCCGTTGTTGGTGAGTTTCGCGCCGACGAACGGCTTCTCCCACTTCAGCGCCTCCAGCTTCGGCGCGACGACGCTGTTGATCCGGACCTTCGCAGCACCCACGATCGTGCCGTCGGAGTTCGCGACTCGGACGCGGCCGATGACGGGCTCGGTCGTCTGGGTGACCGCGCTCAGGTCGATGTCGGCGGCCACCGGCATCGACTGCCCCGGCCTCAGCAGGGACGCTTCGTCGGACTTGGCAACGATGGTGCCGATGCCGCGGGAGAACATCTCCTCGTGATAGTCGAAGGTCGCCGGCCCCGATGGGACGTTGGCGCCGGTCACCACCACGAAGTAGGTGCCGGGCGCCGGATCATCCAGGACGATCTGCTCGACACCGGGCCCGATGTTCATGCTGGTGCCCGCGATGCCGCGGGCACCGACGATGTACATGTCGAGATCGGCATCGTCGGCGCGGGACGTCAACGCCACGTCCAGTCGCGTCGACTGCCGCGGCACGTCGACACGATTCGCCGTGAGCTGTCCGTTGGATACGGTGGAGAACAGGTTCCTGACGAACCCGAGCTCACCGTCGGTGGCGTGGAGCTTCGCCGTGCCCCAGGTGTTCGTCCCGGTGAACTGGACCGACTCCTTCTGGTGCACGGTGGCCGACTTCAGGGTCGTCACGTCCGGCGCGAACGACATTCCCTGCAGGGCGACCGTCGCGGTAAAGGGGTTGTCAGCAACGCTCGAGGTCCGTCGCGCTTCGACCACGAACTCCCAGATGCCCGCCTTCGGACGCAGCACGGCCCTGGATTTCGCATCACAGCCGGCCGGGTCGGGATAGCCGGTGTAGCAATGATCGCTGGCATTGGAGTCGGCCGGGATCCCGTCGGGATCGATGGGCAGGACTCGCATCTGGCTGCCCTTGGCCTGTCCCGCCAGGTTCAGTTGCAGGGCCTCGACACCTTCCGGCACCGCAACCAGGAACGAGTTCGTTCCGGTGCGGCCCAAGGTTCCGGCCCTGCTGACCTGATACGTCGGGCCGCTCAGCGGTTCCGCGGCCAACACGGTCACCGCTACGAACCGGTCGATGCCGACCGTAGTCGGATCGTCGATGGTCATGATCGCACTGTGCACGCCGGTCGTCTTCGGAGTCGCGGTCACCGTCACCGTGCTCGAGGCGCCGAGAGTCGACGACAGGGTCTTCGGTGACCGGAACGTGCCGTCGTTGCCGACCCAGCCGATCCGGCTCGTGGTGTGCCCTGCCTTGCCGTTGGTCCTGGTCACCGTCACCCGGTACGACTTGTCGGTGCCGACCGGCTGGCCACCCGCCCCGGGCAGGCACCGGTTGTAGATCCCGGCACCCTTGTTCGGCGTGGCCAGATTGCCTGAAAGCGCCGTGCACACCGGGGCGGAGATGTCGAAGTTGCTGGTCCGCACGCCCTTCGAAAGCTCATTCCAGGCTGCCGGGATGTTGACCAGCCCGGCACCCTGGGCGGTGGTCGGCACACCGTGGATCGGCGTCGCCGTTCCGGTGAGCACCGAGCGGAGCGCCGTCGGACCGGCTTCGACGTCCCGGGACTTCGCCGCCGACAGCAGCAGGGTCGCGGCCCCCGTCACCTGAGGCGCTGCCATCGAGGTTCCATTCATCATGCCGTAGCCGACCGGCAGCGAGTAGCCCGCCTCCGGCACGGCCTGTCCTTCCAGCCAGCCGGGGATCGAGGAGATCGCCGCTCCCGGGGCGCTGACCGCGGGTGCGAGCGCACCGTCCTCGGACGGGCCGTGCGAGGAGAACCCGAACAGGCCTTGCGGTGCATCGACCGCGGAACCGTAGTTGGCCCACCAGGTTTCCTTGCTCACCGACGCTGCGACAGCCAGCACCGAGGAGGAGACGGACGGGGAGCCGACGGTGTTGGTGCCCGCGCCCTCGTTACCGGCCGCCACCACGATCTGCACGCCGAATCCGCTGGTCAGCTTGTTGTACAGCTGGGATATCACGTCGGATCCGTCGTTGAGCGCCGGCAACCCGCCGATCGAGAGGTTCACCACGTCGACGCCGCGATTGACGACGAGGTCGATCATCCCTTCGGTGAGCGCCGCCTCGGTGCAGCCGCCGCCCCAGGTGCAGGCCCGGGACGAGACGATCTGCGCGCCGGGAGCCACACCGTGCATCGCGCCGCCGAGCAGAGATGTGCCGGCGATGATCCCGGCGACGTGCGATCCGTGCGACCCCGACGGCAACCCGATGTTCACATAGTTCATCACCTTGCCGACGTTGCTGCCGCCCAGTGGCGACAGGTCGACGTTGTCGCGGTAGTCCACGACGAACGGAATCCGTTCGGTGACAGCGGTCTGCGGATCCTCGGTGCCGAAATGGCCGGTCTGCCGTTCCTGGCCGTAGGGCAGCATCGCCGGCGTATCGGTGAAGTCGTGGTCGCCGTCGGAGTCCACCCACACCCGGTGGGTCTGCGGGTCGTACAGCACGCCGAACCGGTCGTTGGCACTGCGGTTGTTGTTGAGGTCACCACCGAAATCGCTCTGGGTGGTGGTCATCTCGTAGAACAGGCCGAGTTGGAACTTTCCTTCCGGGGCCGTCCAGGTGGCCCCGGCGTAGTCGAACCGGGGACCCGTCACCGCCTTGCTCATCTGCACCCAGGTTCCGTCGCCATCCGTCACCGGATCGGTGGCCGTCACCCAGTCGACCACCTTCGGCCGACCGTCGCTGGTCTTCTGCAGGGCTGGGTGATCGAGGTCGACGCCGGTGTCGAGCACCCCGACGGTGATGCCGCGTCCGTCCCACTTATGGTTTGCCGCAACAAAGTCGGTGGCCCCGATGTCGTTGACCGGCAGGTACGGATTGTCAGCAGGGGTGGTCGCGTTCGGCGCCGCCGGGTGAGCGGCGCCGGCCTTGGCGTCGACCGGGCTGACGGCGTTGCCCAGCTGCGGGCTCGGCACGCGGTAGGTCTTGTCGAGATCGATGGCCTTCACCACCGGGAGCGCAGCCAAGCTCTGTACCTTGCCGGTCGGCACGGTGGCCCGGACGTATCCGATCTCCGGCTGGATCTTGCCAACTGTCCCGCCGGCTTTGGCGACGGCGGCGGACACCTCGTCGGTGTTGCCGGAGTTCGCGAGAAGCATCACCGTCACGGTCTTGGCCTTGGTGGCCTGCGCCTGCTGCAGCACCTGGGTGTCGTGGGCGCCGAGCTTCTCCGAACTCCTGCCGGCGGGCGCCGTGGCGTCCAGCGGCTGGAATCCCTTGTCGTCCGTGGGTGGTTGATACGGATCGCTGTCAGCGGGCGACGTCGCGGAAAAGGGCACCCGAGGGCTGCTGGTCGCCGGACCGTCGCCACCTGGACCGTCCGGTGCCGCGGCGGCGATGGTCGGTTGCCCGATGCCGAGTGCCGCGGCGGCCATCACTGCGGTGCCGATGATGATGAGTGAGCGGGGTCGCCGTCGTCTCATATTGCTCCTTCGGGTTCCGTTGCCGGGCTCGGTCGCGGGCCCGTCCTGGAAACCTCGCAGTTGGAACAGGCACGCAGCAATGACCAGTGCCCGGCGGACGTCTGACATGGCGGCCTTCCGCCACGACCCGGGAATGCAGGACGAGAAAAACGGCGGCGAAGGTGGCCCAGGACAGGAGGAACTCGAACGACTGGCTCGAGAAGTTCCCGCCGATGACGTCGGGAATCAGGCCGAACACGCTGCGCGTGTTCCGCACCAGCCACACGGCAGCGAGCAAGGAGTGAGCTTCCTCCGCTTCGACGGACACCATGGGTGTGGTGGTCAGGCTGCGAGTGCGGTCTCGTACTCGCCGGGGCTGAAGTAGCCGAGGCCGCCGTGCAGTCGGTGCACGTTCGGCTCACCCGCAAGGGCCCCGGTCCGACTGGGCGAAGCTGAACGGCGTCAGGTTCCGCTTGCTTCGTATGCCTGCCACCGATGCGAGTACCCCTCTCGCAGTGGACCGCCGATCAGATCCAGGAGCTCCCTGACCGCGACTGTCAACGGGGTTGGATCAGCCCGTTCTGCCACAGCCTGGTATCCGTCCAGCAGCGCCGTGCCCAGATCTGGGTCCGCCGCAACGAGCCGGCGGGGCAGCCATTTGCCGATTCCTGTCCACGCGCCATGGTGAGCAGTGACGAGTCCGGCAGCTTCCCGAACCACATGATCAGCAATGACAAGTTGCTCGTGGCGGCTGGTGCGCGGGGTGTCAACCAGGTCGTCGAAGTAGCAGGTCAATACATAGCGGCCGTGGCGCCACTGCTCTGCTGTCAGGGCCGGTGGGCCCTGGGCGACGACCTCCTCTGCCAGCTGACGAGTCCGGGCCACATGCCCGTAGGGGTCGGTCAGCGTTACCCCTTGGGCATAGACGAAGACCACGGTCGCCCGGCGGCGAGCACGGTCCCAGTCGAAGAACTTGGGCAATTCCCCCACGGAGTTGAGGAACAGTTCTGCAAGGCGTCCTTCGTGGCGGATCACCTCTCGGCCGCTTCCAGCAGGGTCCGGAAGGAGGACACCGATGTCGAGGTCACTGGTGGGAGTGGAACGGCCTTGGGCGGCTGACCCGGCGAGAACAGCCCCGAGCGCCTGTGGGAACAGTTCGCCTACCAGGCGACCAGCCTGAGCCAGCGCAGCTTCTTGATCACTCATGGGCATTCATCGTGCCAGGCCAAAGACCTCGTCTCCAGACCCAGGCAGCCGAGGCTCGCTGTCTGATGCGCCAGGACGGCACTCGTCGGGACTCGCTGTTCTACAGCGGGCTGGTGGATGAGTGGCCTGCCGTGCGCGACAGGCTGCTCACCAGGATCGCGGCCAAGTCCACCGCCTGATCGCACAGGTGCCTGCACCTGCGCCATCAACGGGCGGTTGTGACTCCTTCATCGGGCCGGCGCGGGGTGTTGGCGGCGAGCAGCTCCTGCAGGAGTTCGACGATGAGATCGGGCTGTCCTACGAACGGGGAGTGGCCCGTCTGCCACTCGCGCACGTAGGTGCAGCGCCAGGCCATCTTCTGCTGCAGGACCGGGTCGATGGCCCGGTCCTGCGTGCAGACGATGTAGGTGGAGGGAGCGTGCTTCCAGCTGTGGCGTTCTGGGATGCCTCGCCCGCAGCCGGAGGCTTGCGCACGCAGCAGGCCAACCGCCCAGGCGGCGAGAGGTTCGGGACAGTCGCCGTAGAGGGTGCCCGCAGCCCGGTCGGGGTACAGGCTGGTCGAACCGTCGGGCTCAGGGTTGATCGCGTCCTGGAGCTGCGGGGACGCGCCACCCAGAGTGGCCGCGCTCTCGCCGACATCCGGCACGAAGGCCGCCAGATAGACCAGGTGTCCCGCCCCGCGGAGCCCAGTGATCACTGACCCGCCGTAGGAGTGACCGAGCACGATCGGAGGCTCCGGTAGCGCGTCGATGACTGCCTGGACCGCGGCTGTGTCAGCCGACAACGAGCCCTTGTGGAGCTCGGGAACGACGACCTCGGTGCCTGCGGTGCGCAAGGGTTCTGCCACCAGGGCGAAGTGTTCGGGGCGGTGATACAGGCCATGAACGAGCACCACGGCGGCCAATGCGCGCGTCTCCTCGGGTCGGTGTCAGACGAGTGATCCACGGTGGGTCAGCCGTATCGCTGCAGCAGTCCGTCCACGTACGCCTCCAGCCGTTCTGCCAGCACATCGGACGTCAGATCGTGCCGGCCCAGTTCACGCCACGGTCCGGCCAGTTTCGCCGCGTCGGGGCAGTAGTGCAGGGCGTCGAGCAGCCGCCAGTACAGGTGGTCGAGGTTACTGGCGAGGCCGCGGCCGCCGTGTGCCTCGTACCGCTCGCGGAAGTCCAGCCCGTACGCCGGCCCGTGCAGCAGCGCGAGCGCGGTCGAGCAGTGCGCCACGTCCAGGTCGGCAGGTCCCCACGAGGTCTCGACCCAGTCCACGACTCCGGTGATCCGCAGCTCGGGACCGGCTCCCGTGAAGAGTACGTTCCCGGGATGGAAGTCGCGGTGCAGGAAGCAGCCGTCGTACGGCGGCGGGTCGCGGCGGATCACGTCGACGGCCCGCTCCCACAGGGGGCCGTCCGGGGTGCGGACGCGTTCCGGGGACGTCCACGCCTGGTACGTGCGCGGCCTTTCGTCCGGTACGACGCTGTGGATGCTGACCAGCTGGGCCGCGAGCAGGTCCAGGCGCCGGTCGAGGTCGTCCTCGTCCACGCGGACGCGGCCGGGCAGCGCGGACATCAACAGGGTCGGGTGGTCGCAGTGTTCGGCCGTGGCGTCCACGGCGACGAATTCGGGCGCCGGGATGCTCTCCTGCCCGGTGAGCAGCGTCAGGACGGACGCCTCGCGGGCCAGCAGCCCGGGCCCGTGGTGGCGGAAGAACGGCTTTACGAAGGTCCGTTGCACCAGGGCAGTGCCGTCGTCGAGCGTGAGTCGGCGCATCTGGGAGCTCCAACCACCGGACAGGAGGCTCAAGCCGGTGACCTCGCGGCCGTTGCCGAGCTGCTTGGCGACCCACGCATGCGTAGCTGACCAGCCCTGGTCGTCGAGGCCGGTCAGCACCGCCTCCACGAACTCCCGCCGGTCCTCGCTGTGATCGCGGAACCACATCCCCAGCTGGTGCTGTGCGTCCGGAAGGTCGAACCGTGTGTACTGGGAGCGGGCGGCCAGCGCGTCCTGTACGGACTCGGTCACCGCGGCCGGGATGACCGCGTCCGTGCCCGGTACGGCGAGCACCGCCCGGCCCTCGTACGCCCGCAGCACCTGAAGCGCGGACGCCTCCCGCCAGCTGTCCGGCCGCCGGATGGTCCCGCTGAACCGCCCGTTCCCTTCCTCGAAGGGCACGTCCCAAGCCGCGGCGGTGTATACGGCGGGCGCGCACAGCCCCAGCGCCGCCACCCGATCCCCGTAGTGGGCGACGAGATCCGCCACGGTCTGCCCGCTCATGCTGAAACCCACCAGGACCAGCGGCCCCTCCGCCCCGCCATACGCGTCGATCACCGCGACGGCCTGCTCGAACCGTCGCCGCAGGCTTGACTCACTGAGCCTTCCGGTGCTTTCGCCGTGCCCGGAGAAGTCGAAGGCGACCCCTCGGCAGCCGTGGGCCACGAACTCCTGTACCAGCGGGAGCAGTCGCTCCATGCTGCTGCTGCCCGCGCCATGCAGCACCACGGCGGTGACCCCGGAGGGGTCACCGCCGTATACACCGCTGAGCCGTTCACCGTCGTGGTCGTGCGTGAAGTCGAAGAGCATGCCCCCTATTCACTCACGCCGTGGCCTTCGTCTTCTGGGAGTATCACCGCCGGCACCCGACCCCTGGTCGTCATCTGTTCGGGGATGGGAAGGTTTGAACGTCAGGCCACGGCATCAAGAAAAGCACCACGCGATGGCGCTGCCGGACACCCGGGCGTTCAGAGACGAAGCCACCTTGCTTCGATCGTGGGGTTTGAGCCCTGCTCCACCCCGTTCGCCGCACAGGGCCGGTCGTGGGCATCCGCCTCATGCCAAATCGGGTTCTGCCTCGGCGTACGGGCTGAGCATGGTGTCGAAGTAGCCCTCCGGGGCTTCCTCCAGGAAGGTCAACAGATTCTCCAGGAAGGCGCGCAGCGGGGGCGTCGCGTTGTGCCGGTCCAGGTCTTCCTGGGAGCGCCAGACCTCGTACAGGAAGAAGCGGCCGTCCTCATGCTCGTGGAGGTGATACTGCAGGTTGCCGGGCTCTTGCCGGGTGGGTTCCACGAAAGAGGAGAGGATGCGCCGGACCTCGTCCGCGCGCTCCGGCCTGGGGCGCAGGAAACCGTAGAGGGCTATGGGGCGACCTGTGTTCGTCATGATCCTCACGCTAAGATCTCACACCAGTGTGAGATTCAAGGGGATGTGAGGAGCACCACATGAAGATCGGCGAGCTCGCCGCCACAACGGGTACCTCCGTCCGACTACTGCGCTACTACGAGGAGCAGGGCCTCCTGGAGCCCTACCGCCTCGACAGCGGCCACCGCCGCTACGGCGACAGCGCCCCCGCCGTCGTCCGGCGCATTCGCGCGCTGCTGGATGCCGGCTTGCCGACCCGCGTCATCCGCGACCTGCAGCCGTGCATTCGCCAAGACGGCACGGTCGCCGGATGCAAGCTGGAGACCCTCCAAGAACACCTCGAGGGTCTGGACGACCGGATCTCCGCGCTGTCGGAAACCCGCACCTCCCTGGCCGGGCTCATCTCCGCCACCCAGGCCCGCGAACAGATGCTCGTTTAGGGCGGCCTATCGCCGACGTCCGCGAAGGCCAACTCGTTTGAGAGCGATGCCACATCGCAGTCTCAAGCCAACCGGCAGGCCCACAGGTCAGAAGCCCCGCCGCAGCACCTCCCTCCCTTGTCTGGGGTTACGCCTTCCTACCCGTCTCACTCTCCGCGCGCACGGATCATGGGTGAGCTATCCTGCGCGCATGCGCGGACAGTTCACCGGCTGGCCGGAGCAGGCCATGGACGTGTTGTGGCAGCTCCAGGGCGAACCGACCCACGCGACCCGCGAGCGCTATCGCGCGGACCGCGAACGCCTGGTCCGGCAGCCGATGATCGCCCTGCTCAACGAGGTCGCGGACACCGACCCCCGGTACGAGGACTTCTCCGTCTGGCACTACCGCACCGACTCCTGGTGGTGGCAGCACCAGGGTGCGGTGATCCGGCTCGGCCGCAAGATCGAGATCGGTCTCCGGTTCTCTTTGGACGGCCTGCGGATCCAGGGCGCCTGGTGGTACCCCGATCCCGGCCAGGTGGACATGTTCCGCAAAGCCGTGGCCTCCGAGGGGAGCGGCCACGAACTGTCCGCCATCGTCGAGGACGTGCGGAAGAAGGGCTACGACATCTCCGGGGACGTGATGAAGCGCCCCCCGCGCGGCTATCCGACGGACCATTCCCGTACGAATCTGCTGCGCCACCGTTCGCTGATCGCCGCCCGTCCCCTCGGCTGCGAGGAGTGGCTGCACACCCCCGAGGCGGTCGACCGGGTCCTCTCGGCCGCCGCCGACCTGGACGCCCTGCTGATGTGGCTGGTCCGCCACGTGAAGCGCGCCGCCTGACATCACGAGGGCACCACGCGGCACAGGAGGAAGAAGTAGTGGCGGCGTGCGCGCCGGTCGACTGGGCGAGACAGCCTCGGCGACCAGCTCGGGGAACTCACCGCCATCGCCGGGAGTCAGTACCGGAACCACCTGTACTGACAGCCCGAGGAGGGGACGACACTCCTGCACACGGGCAGGAGCCGGCCCCTTTTCCTGCCGCACGAGTGCGGATTCCCCAGGAAGGGGAAGTCGCTGCGAAGGTCGGCGTGGGGCCGCAGCCCGTCGTGGGGCACGGCACCGTTGCTCAGCTGGGCGATCCCCATGGTGATGACCTCGTCGGCGAGGATAAGGCCGTTGGGGAATCCTTCGACGCTTGTGCAGTCGCACGCCGGAAGGTCGGGGAGCAGTCCCTCCGCGAGAGTGCCAGCCTGGTCCCTGGGGTGGCCCGCGGGCTCGCAGACGAAACCGGGCACGTCGGCGACTGAACAGCCCGCGCCACTGGCAGCCCGTGAATCACACACGCCACACAGGCCCGCTCCAGTAGTGGCCCGTTGCACTCCCAGCGATCGGTCGTCAGGATGCACGGGACGACAGCAAACCATCCCGTCGCCTGCGACCAGCCACCGTCCACGCCTCCACCGTTCAGTGACGACCCGTCAGTAAAGTCGGCACTGAGTCAGCATCAGTCCCGCCAGAACACGCCTTCGAGGGTCACGGACCGTCAAGATCAACAACCCGCGCCCTGACGTCTGACCTGCAAAAACCCTGGTCAGAGCCCACTCTTATAGCCTTGCTGGGAGATACCGTTGAGAATGCTCATCAACGTCCCCGAGACCGTCGTCGCCGACGCGCTGCGCGGCATGGCCGCCGCCCACCCCGAGCTGACCGTGGACGTCGAGGGCCGCCTGGTGGTGCGGCGTGACGCGCCCGTGGCCGGGCGGGTGGGTCTTGTGTCCGGGGGCGGGTCGGGGCACGAGCCGTTGCACGCCGGGTTCGTCGGGCCCGGGATGCTTGCCGCGGCCTGTGCCGGGGAGGTGTTCACGTCGCCCGTGCCGGATCAGATGGTGCGGGCCGCCGTCGCCGTGGACAGCGGGGCAGGGGTGCTGTTCGTCGTCAAGAACTACACCGGTGACGTGCTCAATTTCGCCATGGCGGCCGAGCTCGCCGAGGACGAGGGCGTGCAGGTCGTCCAGGTGCTGGTCGACGACGACGTGGCCGTGGTCGACAGTTCGTTCACGGCAGGACGACGGGGTACGGGAGCGACCCTGTTCGTCGAGAAGATCGCCGGGGCCGCCGCCGACGAGGGAGCTCCCCTGGAGCAGGTGGCGGCGATCGCCAGGCAGGTGAACGAATCGTCCCGGAGCTTCGGCGTGGCGCTCAGTGCCGTGACCACACCGGCCAAGGGCAGCCCCACCTTCGATCTGCCGCCGGGTGAACTGGAGCTGGGGATCGGGATTCACGGCGAGCCGGGGCGGGAGCGGCGCCCGATGATGACCTCCGGGGAGATCGCCGACTTCGCCGTGAACGCCGTACTCGACGACCTTCGGCCCAACGGGCCGGTGATCGCCCTGGTCAACGGAATGGGTGCGACGCCCCTGCTGGAGCTGTACGGGTTCAATGCCGAGGTGCAGCGCGTCCTCACCGAGCGCCACGTGGCCGTCGCTCGTACGCTCGTCGGGAACTATGTGACCTCGCTCGACATGGCCGGCTGCTCGGTGACGCTCTGCCAGGTGGACGAGGAGCTGCTGCGGTTGTGGGACGCGCCCGTGCAGACGCCGGCCCTGCGATGGGGCCGTTGAACCGCGCTTGCGCCCGTGGATCACGCTTGCCGGACAAGGAGATGATGTGCTCGACTCCGCATTCTTCCGCCGCTGGATGGCTGCCACGGCCGTTGCCGTCGACCGTGAGGCGGACCGGCTGACCGAGCTCGACTCGGCGATCGGTGACGCCGACCACGGCAGCAATCTGCGGCGCGGGTTCGCTGCGGTGACGGCCGCGCTGGAGAAGGACTCCACGCCGACCCCGGGGGCCGTACTCATGCTTGCCGGACGGCAGTTGATCTCTACGGTCGGCGGGGCGTCAGGGCCCTTGTACGGGACGCTGCTGCGGCGTACGGGAAAGTCCCTGGGCGACGCGGCCGAGGTGTCACCGGAGCAGTTGGCCGAGGCGTTCGGGACCGGCGTCGCGGCGGTGGGTCAGCTGGGCGGTGCGAAGGCCGGTGACAAGACCATGCTCGACGCACTGCTGCCGGCGGCCGACGCGCTGGGCATGTCGTTCGCCGCGGCGCGGGAGGCGGCGGAGGCGGGTGCGCTCGCCACCGTCCCGCTGCAGGCCCGCAAGGGCCGGGCGAGTTATCTGGGTGAGCGGAGCATCGGGCATCAGGATCCGGGAGCGGCGTCGTCCGCGCTGCTTGTCGCGGCGCTCGCCGAGGCGATCGCACCGCGCGCGCACGGCGAAGACGGCGGGGGCGGCGCATGAGTGCCCCGCAGCAGGTCGGGATCGTGCTGGTGTCGCACAGCGGGGCGGTGGCCGAGTCGGTCGCCGAGCTCGCGCGAGGTCTCGCGGCGGGCGGGGCGACGGCGCCCGTAGCCGCTGCCGGGGGCACACCCGGCGGTGGTCTCGGAACAAGCACGGAGCTGATCGCCGAGGCCGCCCGGTCGGTCGACGGCGGCGCCGGCATCGCGGTGCTGGTCGACCTGGGGAGCGCGGTTCTCACGGTGAAGGCCATGCTCGCCGAGGGTGACGAACTGCCGGAAGGCGCACGCCTGGTCGACGCGCCGTTCGTCGAGGGCGCGGTGGCCGCCGTGGTCACCGCCTCGGCCGGCGGCGACCTGGCAGCCGTGGAGGCGGCGGCCACGGAGGCGTACGACTACCGCAAGGAGTAGGGCGGCAGGACGAGGATCGTCGAGTGGGCCAGCCGCGCCCGGCGGATCGCGGAGTGTGCGGTGCGTGGTGTGCTCCGTTCGCGGGGGTGATCCTGCGGTGCGGAGACCTGTCCGAGCGGTCGCGGGTTCCTGGCGAGAAACGTGCCGGACGCCGTTCCTGGCTAGGAACGGCGCCGGGCGCCGGGCCGGGGTGGATGGTGTTTGGTCCTCCCCCGCCCGGCGCCCGGCCGTTGTGTCACGCTGCCGAGGCGGCCTCCGCAGCAGTGATGGCGATGTCCACCCGGCTCGTCGTACCGTTGACCGTCACCGCGAGCGTCACCGTGCCCGGGCGCAAGGCCGTGAGGGTGCCCGTGGCGGGGTCGAGTACCGCCACGTGGTGTCGGCGGGCTCCCGACTCGCGGCCGATGTGGACGTTCGGCGAGGCCGTCCAGTCCGCGCTGAGCGGGAACGCGACCGGGACCGCACGCGCGCCCTGGGTGACGGTCGCCCCGACCTCGGCGCGCTCGCCCGCGGCGAGGGCGGCGGGGGCGTCGAGCGCGAGGGCGTCGACATGGGCGCGGGTCTGCGCCGAGACCCAGTCGGGGGCGCCCTGCCACGGCCGGTGACGCGCCGTCTCCTGCTCCTCCGGGGTGACGCGGTCGGCCCCGATGAGGGACCAGCCGGTGAAACCGCCCTCGTCCGCCGGGCCCGCCGGTGCCTTGCCCGCGTTGCCGTTGATCAGATACGGAACACCGTCGACGTGCGAGGCGTGGAACACCCCGACGTGGCTGCCGATGAGGGCCGCTCCCTTGCCGGTCGTACGACGGAAGTCGGCGAGCCACCGTTCGACGAGGGCGGCCTCCTTGCGGTCGCCGAGCTGGCTGCCCTTCTGCACGGTCGGATCGCGCGGCGGTACGTGCTCGATCAGCATGACGGAACCGATGCCCGTGTCCTGCGCGGCAGCGTCCAGTTGTTCCCGCAGGTGCTTGATCTGGCCGAAGCCGCCGCCGCGCAGGCTCAGGCTGGAGGTGTCCAGCGTGATGACCCGGGTGCCCTTGTGGTCGAAGGTCCGCTGGGCCGCTCCGAATTCACCGACGAAGTTGTCGATCTTCCCGCCCATCACCTCGTGGTTCCCCGGTACGTAGTACCAGGGCAGCGAGTCCCCGAGTTCCTCGGTGAGGATGCGGCGGGCGAAGGCGAGGTCGGCGGGCGACCCCTCGTCGACGAGGTCCCCGTTGACGACGAGGAAGTCGGGTGCCGCCGCCTTGATCTCGCGCAGGGTGCGGCGGGCCTGGGCGACGATCGCGCTGTTCGGTTCGCGGGCGACGAACTGGGCGTCCGACATCACCGCGAACTGCCAGTCCCTGCGCTGGGTCACCGCCGCCGGGTCGATCAACGGGTCGTCGGTGGCGGGCTGTTCGGGGAGGGTGACCGTGGGCGGCACCTGGGCGGCCAGGTCGTCGATGACGATCTCGCCGGTGTACTGCCGGGCCGCCGCCGTCTCGGCGAGATAGAAGCGGAACACGGTCAGGGGCATCGCGATGCCCGGCGGTACGGCGAAGGTGACCTGCCGCCAGCCGGTCCAGGTGATGTACGGGCCCCGCAGCAACTGGTCGGATCCCGCGGCGTCCTTGAGGTGCAGGGTCGGCCAGGCGCCGTTGCCGTCACCCTTGATCCACAGCGTGTACGACTGCGGCTGCCCCGGCACGGCGATCGGCTGGGGCGGGGCGGCGTAGGCGGCGCGGGTGGCCGTGGACTGGGTGAAGTCGTAGCCGATCCTCAGCCCGGTGCCGGTGTGCCCGTCGGGTGTCGCGGCGAGGAAGCCGCTCGCACGGGCCTGGCTGAACTTCCACGACGCGGCGTCGTCGAAGGAGGAGACGGCCTGTTCGGTGAGGCCGACGCTGACGGCGAGGGCTGTGGTGGTGCCCGCGACGGTCGCCCGGATCTGTCCCGCGCCGCTGCCGGTGCGGGAGGTGACGGTGAAGGCGCCCTGGCCGTCGTCACGGACGTCGAACAGCGCGTGGTCGTAGTCGAGGTCGACGTCACGGGGTTCGACGGGGGCGCTGGTTCCGTGGGCGTCGAGGCCGACGATGCCGAAGGCGCCGGTGGCATCCGCGTCGGCGAGCCCGACGCGGCGGGTGGTGGGCTGGATGCGGGCGAGCCGGTCGAGCACGGTCAGCCGTGTGCTGCCGCGGGCGGCACCGTTCCGGGCGACGACCTCGGTCGTCCCGCTGCGGCGTGCGGTGAAGAGGCCGGTGCTGTCGGCCTTGCCGACGGCCGCGCTCACGGCGTTCCAGCGCGGGGTGCCTGCCGCGGGGCCGTAGGTCTCGTCGTATCCGTCGGCGGTGAGCTGCCGGGTCAGGCCGGGGAAGACCCGCTCGGGGTGTCCGCCCCGGACGGGGTCGTCGCCGGGCGCGGCGCCTCCCGGTGTGCGGGTCTCCACCCAGAATCCGGTGAGCCGGCCGCTGCCGTCGGGCGCGGTGAGGGCGAGGCCGTTGGGGACGGTGCGTTCGGAACCGTCGGACGGGCTGTTCTCCACCTGGAGCGCATCGCTGCCGGGCTCGCGCGCCACGAGCGTCGAGGAGCCGCCGCCGTCGAGGTTGAGTGCGCTGTACGAGCCCGCGCGCCGCATCATCGTCGCGAGTTCGGTGAGCGTGACGCCGCCGCTGTCGGCCTGCCGGCCGTCGACGGTGATCACCTGCATCGTGCGGCCGTCCTTGGAGAAGCCGACGGCGGTACGGGGCGCGGCGGTGTTGTTGCCGCCGCCCTCGTGGTTCTGGGCGACCCCGTCCACGACGAGGAGTTCGCGGCCCCCGACGGCGGTCCGCGGCACGGGTCCGCTGTCGGTGCGGGCGCGGTACTCCAGCGACACCGGGTCGCCGGGACGCAGGGCGGCCAGCAGGGCGGCGCCCGCCTCGCGGCCGACGAGCACCGTGGTGCCCTCGGGGACGGGGCCCGATCCCGGGGCGTGCGACACGGAGACGACCTTGCCGTCCCGTACCGCCGCTTCCGCGACGGGCGTCGCGGCGTCGACGGTCAGCGCGCGGTCGGCGCTTCCCCAGGCCGAGGTGTACGCGCCCACTCCCCCGGGCGGCACGTTGGCCGCGTTGTACGCGGTCAGCGGGTGGTGGCCGGACGGGAGGGTGAGGGTTCCGTCGAAGTACAGCTCCAGGACTCGCCCGGCGCTCTCCGGACCGAGACCGACCGCGCGGTGGATGCCGGGGGCCGGGGAGTGGACGGGCACACCGTCCTTGATGCCGGGTCCCTGCGGTGCGCCGGTCTGGTTGATGTCGAAGAAGTCCGCGTTGATGGCGGCGACGGTCCGGCGACCGCTGCCGGGATCGTGCGCTGCGGCGAGCTCGGAGACCGTACGGCGCTCCGCGACCTTGCCCGTCGAAAGGTAGTCGGCACGCACTCCGCTGCCGTCGAGGTCGACGGAGAGGCTGTCGACCCGCAGCCACTTGTCCGATTCGAGGCGGTCGTACGAGGTGAGGTGCACGCCGGGGGCGACCGGGCGGGAGGTGCGCGCGGTCTCGATGCCGTCGCCGTCCACGACGGATTCCGTTGCCACGCCTGCCGCGTTGCTCGCGGCCGGCGGGGCGATGGGCCGCAGGACTTCGGCGGCGTTCGCGGGACGGGGGTCCGGGTTCGGGTCGGCGACCGCGGGGGTGATCGCCCCGGCCACGGTCGCGGACACCGTCGCGAGCAGCACGAGCGACCGCACCACGGTGCCGGATCTGCAGATTCCCACAAGTCCTCCTGGGGTGGGGCAGGTTACGCGCGCAGTAAGCGCTGTCGGCGGACAGCATGGCCGCACGCGGAGCGACGCACCAGAGGGCAACGGGGACAACAGGGGAAACAGTTCACGGCGGCCCGGTGATCAACATGATCATCCGAAATACCTCGCGCCAAGGCGTGCTGAGTGGCGTTGCCCGGTTCCCGCCAGCAGACTTGACGACATGTCGACGGGCAAGCGTAGTGCGGGACTTCTCCTCTTCCGGGTCGTGGACGCGGAAAACGCCCCGGACGTGGAGGTTCTCCTCGGCCACATGGGTGGCCCCTTCTGGGCAGGCCGGGAGGCGGCGGCCTGGTCGGTGCCCAAGGGCGAGTACACCGACGGGGAGGAACCGGAGGCCGCCGCCCGCCGGGAGTTCACGGAGGAGCTGGGGCTTCCCGTTCCCGAGGGCGGGTGGGTGGCGCTCGGTGAGATCCGCCAGGCGGGCGGCAAGACGGTGACCGTATGGGCGGTGGAGGGGGAGGTGGATCCCGCCCTGGCCGTACCGGGGACGTTCACCATGGAGTGGCCGCGCGGCTCGGGCGTGCAGCGGGAGTTCCCCGAGATGGACCGCTTCGCCTGGTGCACTCCCGCCGAGGCCGCGGAGCGGCTCGTGGTGGCCCAGCGTGTCTTCCTCGACCGGCTGAGGCGTCATGTGCGGGGCGGGGACGCCCACCCCGCAAGCCCGGCGTGATCGGAACGAGAGACGGGTCTGGTGCTCGGATGCGTTGCGTGCGGGCGGTGCACCGAGCTGCTCGATCGCATTCCTGAGCTCCGCGGACGCACCGCGAACGCACCGCGAACGCTCCGCAAACGCTTGTCGATCACCCGCCGGTGGCCCCGCTACCGGCGGCCCTGCTCCGGTGTCCGGTCCGGCTGCGACCGCTCTGTCCCCGCCCGCTGTGCGTCGGTCGACGGCGCGACGCCCGGACGTACGCTGCCGTGGCCCAGGCAGCAGCAGGAGCGGGGTGGCTCCACACCGTCGGTGACGGGCCGGCGCTGCCACGTGCTGACTGGGCTCGGTGCACTCTGCGTACGGCGCCGTCCGCCGGAGGAACGGCTCGGGCTCCCGCCTCCTGCCTACCGCTTGCGCAACAGCGCGCAGACGAAGTTCTCCTCCACGGTCCGCAGCCGCTCCAGCAGTTCCGGCTTGTTCGTCTTGTTGACCTGGGTGGTGAGGGAGACGGTCAGCGACCGCTTTCCGTCCGGGGTGGCTGCGACCAGCTGCGTGTAGCCGGGGAAGTTACCCGTGTGGCCGTAGACCACGCCGCACCGGGTGGTGTACCGGAAGATGGCCAGACCGGCCTTGTTCCTGCCGGGGCCCGCGGGTTCGGATGCGCCGTTCACCCAGTTCAGCTGCTGACGGCGTGTCCGGTCTGAGATCAGCTTTCCGCCGGCGTAGCCGCGGATGAAGGCCGTCATGTCCTTCGGCGTCGAGAGGATCCCGCCCGATGCCCACACACCCGACGCACTCAGTGCCTCGCTGACGTCCTCGGTCGGGTTCGGCGGGGTGACGTCGTAGCCGTGCATGTACGGCTCGGGCATCCGGTAGCCCTGCGGCAGACTGGTCCTGCGCAGCCCCAGCGGGCGGTACACGAGCCGGGCGAGCAGATCTTCGTAGCGGCAGCCTGTCGCCGCCTCCGCCATCAGCGCCACGGCGATGTTGTCGGAGTTGGAGTAGGCGTACCGGGCACCCGGACGGAACGCCAACGGCTCGTCGGCCACGAAGTCCAGCAGTCGGCGGGAGTCGAAGTGGCGCCGCGGGTTCTCGGTCACCAGGTCCAGGAACTCCTGGTCGGTGGTGTAGTCCGGCAGTCCGCTGGTGTGGTTCAGGAGCTGCCGCAGCGTGACCCGGTGCCATGCACGCGGCAGCCACGGAAGCACCTTTCCGATGGTGTCGTTCAGACGCAGCTTCCCGCGGTCGACGAGCTGGAGGGCGACCGCACCGCTGTACGCCTTGGCCGTACTGGCGATGCGCATCTGGTCGGTGACCTGGATCGGACGATCGGTGCCGGTCTCGGCGACACCGGCCCGGTAGACCTCGGTGCGTGACCCGCGCTTGAGGACTGCGATCGCTCCGGGCGGTCCGCCGGGCGCGGTGGTCAGTTCCTGCAACTGCCGTCGCAGTGAGCGGTTGTCGTAGGCGGTGGCGTCCGCGGCCTGGGCCGGGGCATGCACCAGCCCGGCCGTGCAGGCAGCGGCCAGAAGAGCGACAAGGGGCAGGCGGACCTGTGGGGAGCTGGGAACCGGCACGGGAGGACTCCTGAGACGTGAGTGCGGTGGGAGTCCCACCTTCACCCGTCACTCAGGAACCTGCGCGCGGCTCTGCTCCAACCAGCCGAGAGCGGTAAGCGGGCGACGCCGCAACGAGAGGGCCTAGGTGACCGGCCGGCCCTCCCGCAGTTCGAGCCGTTCGCCGGTGAACCGGCCGCGGAAGCTGCGGTCGTGGGAGACCACGACGACGGCTCCCCGGTACGCGGCGAGGGCCGCTTCCAGCTCCTCGACGAGCGTGAGCGCGATGTGGTTCGTCGGCTCGTCCAGGACCAGCAGGTCGGCGGGCCTGGTCACGAGGCGGGCGAGGGCGAGCCTGCGCTGCTGCCCGACGGAGAGGGCGGCGACGGAGACGTGCAGGTCATCCGCGCGGAACAGACCGAGAGCGAGCAGGTCCTCCTCGTACTCCTCGGGCAGTCCCGGCCGGCCCGCGGCGAACGTCGAGAGGAGGGAGCGGCGGGTCAGCCTGGCGGGGAGTTCCTGCGGCAGGTAGCCGATCCTGGCCCTGCGCCGGACCGTGCCCGTGTCCGGTGCCAGGTCCCCGGCGAGCACCCGCAGCAGCGTGGTCTTGCCCGCGCCGTTGGGGCCGGTGACCAGGAGTCGCCGACCCGCCGTGACGCGCAGGAACGGCAGGTCGAGGCGGTCGCCGACGGCGACGGATTCGAGTTCGGCGACCGGGGCCGGTTCGCCCGGGGACTCCGTGTCCGTGCCGCCGGCGAGGACGGGCTCGCCCGTGAAGACCAGGGGCCTCGGCGGGGCGGGCACGGGATCGGCGAGCAGCGCGTCGAGCCTGGTCCTGGCCGCCCTGACCTGCCCGGACAACTTGGCCTCGTGGGACCGGCGGTGCTTGCCGAAGCCCTCCCCGGGGTCACGGCCGCTTCCGTTGAGACGCCGTCCCGCCGCGCCGACGAGCTCTTCCGTACGGGCGACGTCGGCCAGCCACTCCTGGTGCTCCTGGACCCGCCGTCGGCGGTCGGCGGCCTTCGCAGTGCGGTAGGCGGCCCAGCCGTCCCCGTACCGGGCGACGCCGCGCAGGTCCCTGTCGACCTCCAGGATCACGGTGGTGATCCGCTCCAGGAACGCCCGGTCGTGGGTGATGACGACGAGGGTGCCGCGGTGGGCGAGGAGATGGTCCTCCAGCCAGCCGACGGCACTGCTGTCGAGGTGGTTGGTGGGCTCGTCGAGCAGCAGCAGTTCGGGGGCGGCGGCCAGCACGCACGCGAGTGCCAGCCTGGACTGTTCACCGCCGGAGAGGGTGCCCAGCGCACGCTCGCGGCCGAGATGGACGAGGCCGAGACCGTGCAGGGCCGCGTCGACCCTGGAATCCGCCCGGTATCCGTCGCGCTGCTCGTACGCGGCGAGCAGGTCCCCGTACGCTTCGAGCTCGGCTTCCGTGGGCTCCTGCGCGGACAGCGCGGCTTCCGCCTCACTGATCCGGCGCTCCAGCTCGCGCAGTTCGGCGAGCGCCGCGTCGATCGCGTCCCGCACGGTGTCGCGGGGGCCGAGGCCGAGGGTCTGGGGCAGGGTCTGGGCGAGGTAGCCGACGGAGCCGGGGAACCGGACGGCGAGTTCCCCGCTGTCGGGGGTCTCCTTCCCCGCGATCAGCCTGAGCAGGGTGGATTTGCCGGAACCGTTCTCCCCGATGACACCGGCCTTCTCTCCGGGGCGGACGGTGAGCGAGACCCCGTCGAGGACGGACCGGTCCCCGTAGCTCTTGGAGACGTCCTTCAAGGTCAGCTGACCACGGTCGCGGGTGGGGTGCTCGGGCGCGGTGGGGTGCTTGGGTGACATGGGTTCTTTCCCTGGGTGACTGCGGGGCGGTGATGCCGGAGGGCAGGAAGGAGCGCACGCCCTCATGACCGGCGGGTCATGGCGCGACGCACGGCGTCGCGTCGGCGGCGTCCTGGCCGGGAGTCAGCGAAAGAAGTAGTACGAACCCATGGGGCCATCCTATCCGCATGTGCGTCCGCGCCTCCGCGGGCCGCTCTGCGGGCTCCGCGCACAGGATTCCGTACGCACGGTGAACACCTGGTCGGCACAGGGGAGTTCATTGATCCACACCCGTGCGGCAGGGTTAGGTTGTGGGAGTCACATCGGGACGGCACCGGGAGAGAGAGTCCAGTGAGCAGCGACGCACCGCACAGCGGGACCGCCGAGCAGATCATGCAGCGCATCGACACGACCCGCCCCCACACGGCCAGGATCTGGAACTACTGGACGGGCGGCAAGGACAACTATCCCGTCGACCGCGAGGCGGGGGACCAGATCCGCAAGCTGCACCCCGGCATCGGTGACTACGCGCGTGCCGACCGGCTCTTCCTCGGCCGTGCGGTGCGCCACCTGACGGCCGAGGCGGGAATCCGGCAGTTCCTGGACATAGGTACGGGCCTGCCGAGCGCGGAGAACACGCACGAGGTGGCCCAGCGGGTGGCACCCGAGTCCCGCGTCGTCTACGTGGACAACGACCCGCTCGTGCTCGCGCACGCCAGGGCGCTGCTCACCAGCAGCCCCGAAGGGGCGACCGACTATCTGGACGCCGATCTGCGCGATGTCGACGCGATCCTCGACCGGGCGTCGCGAACGCTGGATCTCACCCGGCCGGTGGCGCTCATGCTGCTCGGGGTGGTCATCTTCATCGAGGACGACGAGGAGTCCTACGCGGTGGTCCGCCGCCTCCTGGACGCGCTGCCGGCCGGGAGCCATCTGGTGCTCTCGCACACCGTGACCAGCCCGTCGATGCCCGACGTGGACGCCGCGGTGGCGTTCTGGAACGAGCACGGCACGCCCCGGCTGACCCAGCGGACACCGGAGGCCGTCGCCCGCTACTTCGACGGACTGGACCTCCTGGAGCCCGGAGTGGTCTCGTGCTCGCGGTGGCGCCCGGCCGAGGAAGCCGGCCCGGCGCCCGCGGAGGTCGCGATGTTCGGAGCGGTGGGCCGCAAGGGCTGACACCGCCGGTCTCACTGCTGGGCGAACCGGACCAGTTCGAGGGCCTGTTGGGGGAACCAGGCGCCCGCGGCCGGGTCGGTCGTGCCGCGCTCCGGGTCCTGGGGGCCGGCCGTTCCGCGCAGGCACAGTCCGTCCGACTCCCCCGGGGTCTTGATCCAGAGGACGGCGTCGTGGAGCGGGTCGGCCGTGCGCGTGGTGGGTCGGGCGCCCAGGCCGCGGTCCGGCGGATTGCACCAGTCCTGGGGGTCGGTGTACTTCCCTGCGGGCGGGGTCCAGGGGCCGCGGCCGTTACGGCTGGAGTCGGTGACGTAGTGCTTCATCAGGGCTGGATCCGTACGGACGTTGGAGTCCAGCCAGGACTGCGCGTCGGCGCGCGGCCACCACTGGTTGGGGCAGGCGGCGCTGTCCCCGCCGTCCTCCACATAGGCGAGGCAGGACGAGATCAGCTTTCCGTACCAGGTGCTCGCCTCGTCGGTCTGGTAGTTGGAGGCGTTGGTGTAAAAGCCGGTCGCCCTGGCCACGCCGCCCGCGACGAGGCGCGGCACGATGCTGTTGACCGAGTGCCAGGCCGGGTGACCGGTGTCGAGGTAGACCTTCGTACGGGCGAGGCTCCCGAAGGTGTCGACCGCGTAGTTGATCTCGGTGTAGCGGGCGGCGGTCTTCGTGCCCTCGGCATCGTCCTGGCCGCAGTCGGCGGGGAGCAGGGCGAGCGAATCGGGTTCCAGGACGATCATCGCGTCGTGGCTGCCGATGCCGCGGGCCACGGCCTCCGTCCAGGCCCGGTATTCGGCGGTCGTGGAGGCGCCGCCGCCCGAGTAGTTGGCGCAGTCGCGGCCCGGAACGTTGTAGAGGGCGAAGACCGGGACGGAGCGCTGCCGGCCCGCCTCCCCCACCACGCGTCGTGCCTCGGCCTCGACCTCCGCGGGAGTCTGGTCGCCGTACCAGACGGCGTGCGGCGTGCGGACCATGGCCAGGATGCCTGCCGCGTCACGCAGTTGACCGTCCCGTACGAGGTCGCGTACCTGCCGGTACGCGTCCGGGTTGGCGTCCGGGGTGTACAGGCGGGTTCCGGAGTCGTCGGCCGGCCGGGTTCCGGCACTGCCGCCCGAGCCGTCCGCTCCGGCGGCCGGAACGGCCAGCAGCAGGGCTGCGGCCAGGGCGAGTGGCATGGCTCTGAGCAGAGTTGCTGTGCTGCGCATGGGTCATCCCTCGGTCACGGCGGGCGCGCGGGCGAACGTGCGGGAGCGCTCCCACGAGGGTCGCGGAGGGGCATGCCTGCGTCAAGACTGCTGCGTCATACGTCATCACGTGAGGACGGAGGGGCGAAGCCCGTAGCGGCTCCCCGGTGAGGGCGGCGGCGCCGGGAACGCTCAGCTGCCGGGGCTCGCCGGGGCGCCGGGGACGCGGATGACGGCGAGTCCGCCGTCCAGGTCCACGGTGGAGTGGGGCGGGGCGCCGTCCTCCTCGTCGTCGCGCATCAGGAGCGCGCTGCGGCGCTCCTTGAGCTCGCTCTGCTTGCCGGGCGAGAAGGTGGCGTGCAACTGCTCGAAGCCCGTCGCCGACACCTGGCCCCTGCGGGCGCTGTTGCGCCATGGCAGCATGCCGGCCCGCCCCGCGCGGAGCAGGATCTGGTCGACGAAGGCGAGCAGGGTGAGCCCGATGACCAGTCCGGGCAACGTCATCAGCACGGCGAATTCCATGGCGCCAGTGTCACCGACGGCCCGGACCCGGCGGAAGCGGGTGTCGCGCACGGGCTCGGGGCCACACGACCGGGAACGTCGAAGCGGGCCGTCGCTCACCTGCGACGGCCCGCACGGCGGGAGGTGGCTCCCGGTGTCAGCCGTTGGGGAGGATCACGGCGCGACCGTTGATCTGGCCGGCGTGGAGCCGCTCGTAGGCGAGCGGCGCCTCGTCGATCGAGTACGTCTCGACGTGGACGTCGACGGCCCCGGCGTGGGCGAGGTCGAGGACTTCGGCGAGCTCCTTGCGCGAGCCCCAGTACGGCGCGGTGACGGTCGCTCCGTACGGCAGCACACCGAAGCCGACCGGGAGGGTGCCGCCACCGATGCCGACGATGGTGACGTCGCCGTCGACGCGGGCGACCGCTCCGGCCGTCTTCACGGTGGGCGGCGCGCCGACGAAGTCGAGGACGACGTGCGCCCCGTTCCCACCGGTCATTTCGAGCACCTTGGCGGCGGCGTGCTCGTCGGACAGGACGGCCTCGTGGGCTCCCACAGTCCTGGCCAGGGCGAGCTTCTCGTCGCTGACGTCGAGCGCGATGACCCGCGCCGAGGTCATGGCGCGGAGGAGCTGGATCGCGACGTGGCCGAGGCCGCCCGTGCCGATGACGACCGCCGTGGCACCGGGCACCAGCTTGGGCATCGAGCGCTGGATCGCGTGGTACGGGGTCAGGCCGGCGTCGGTGAGCGGCACCGTCTTCACCGGGTCGAGGTCGCCGATCGGCACCAGGTGGCGCGGGTTGTCGACGATCATGTACTCGGCCATGGCACCGGGGGCGCCGAGGCCGGGCGGGACGATGCCGAGCTCCTTGGCGCGCAGGCAGTAGTTCTCCTTGCCCTCGGCGCAGTTGACGCACATACCGCAGCCCCAGGGACCGTAGACGGCCACCGAGTCGCCGACCGAGAATCCGCTCACTCCGTCGCCGAGGGCGGCGACGGTGCCGACTCCCTCGTGCCCCAGGGTGAGGGGCAGCGGGAAGGGGAGCTGTTCGGCGGGCCAGCTCATCACGGCGATGTCGGAGTGACACACCCCGGCGGCGGTGACCTTCAGCAGGACCTGCCCCGGGCCCACCTCGGGGTCGGGCACGGTGACGACCTCGGGAGCGGCACCGACGGTGCGGTACTGAACGGCTTTCATGGGGTTCTCCTCAGTCTTTCCTTTTACTCATTGCTCGCCCCCCGGCCCCCGTTCGCCACTCGGGGCGGTCATGCGGCGGAGTAGCCGCCGTCCACGAGGTGGTAGCTGCCGTGGATGAACGACGCGCGGTCGGAGAGCAGGAAGGCGGCGAGTTCGGCCACTTCCTCGGCCGTGCCGAGCCGTCCGGCCGGGTGCAGCGAGATGAGGTGCTCGCGGGCCGGTCCCTCGGTGTTGCGCAGCAGCGGGGTGTCGATGAAGCCGGGGCCGACCGCGTTGATCCGGACGTTCTGGGCGGCGTATTCGAGGGCCGCCGACTTGGTGAGGCCGACGACGCCGTGCTTGGCGGCGACGTAGGCAGGCGATCCCGCGAAGCCGTTGGTGCCGAGGATCGACGCCATGTTGACGATGGCGCCGCCGCCCGCGGCGACGATCGCGGGGAGCTCGTAGCGCAGCGAGTGGAAGACACCGCTGAGGTTGGTCGCGACGACCCGGTTCCAGTCCTCGATCGCGTACTCGCCGGTGGGGGCGGACGGGCCGCCGATGCCCGCGTTGTTCACGGCGAGGTGCAGGGCGCCGAACGTCTCGACGGCGAAGCGCACACCGGCTTCGACGGAGGCGGGGTCGGTCACGTCCATGGCGACGGCCGCGGCCTTGGCGCCGGCGGCTTCCAGTTCCGCAGCTGCCTTACGGGCGCTTTCCTCGTCGTAGTCGGCGATGACCACGGCCGCGCCGCCGGCGGCCAGTCGCCCGGCCAGCGCGAGGCCGATGCCGGAGGCGCCACCGGTGACGAGGGCCGTGCGGCCCGCGAACTCGGCTTCGGCGACGGTGGGGGTGTCGGTGCTCATGAGATGTCGTTTCCTTCCGTGGTGCTGTGGTGCTGCTCCGCCCCGGCCGGCTGCCTCGTGAGCAGATCGCCGGCGAGGGCGTCGAATGCCTGGACGACCAGGACGGGCAGATCGGCGGGAGCGCCGCCGCGCACCCAGGCGGCCTGGGCGGCGAGGAGCGCTCCCGCCCCGGCCGCGACCGTGACGGCGGGACGGATGTCCTGCCGAGGGTCGACGCCCATCCGGTCGGCGATGATGGCGACCGACTCCTCCTGGGCGTCCACCCGGATGTGGTGGAACGCCGCGTAGAGGGTCGGCTCCTCCTCGGCCACGACCAGCAGGTCGAAGATCCGGGGACGGCGGTGCCAGGGTTCGGCGGTGGTGTCGCCGAGCCAGTCGAGGACCGCGCGCCGGTAGGCGGTGAGCGGGGGTTCCTCGGCGGGTCGGGCTCGCAGGGCGTCGTTGATCCGGCCCCCGTCGCCTCGCAGCGAGTCGAGGACGGCGACTTCCTTGCTCGCGAAGTACCGGCTGAAGGTGCGCCGGTCGACGTCCGCGCGTTCCGCGATCTCCTCGACCGTCACGTTCTTCAGGCCCCGGTCGAGTACGAGCTCGAAAGCTGCCTGCGCCAGCGTGTCCCGGGTCCGGCGAGCCTTGCGGCTGCGCCTCTCCGGGGCCTTCCGTTCCGCGTTCATATGTGCACCGTACACCCAAAAATGTCCCGACGCGACAGAAGTCTCGTCGGGACATCCCGAGGTGCGACACGAGCCCTCCGCCCGGATCGAACCGGAGGCCACGAGCGCGATCCGCGACGGAAGCACCTCGGCGCCGCCGCACCCTGACGCACGCCAGGCCACTGACCTGCGCATTCACGAGCACATCGCCACAGTGGCGCCATCGACGACGCAAGCGGCGCCACATATGGCAACGCAGTGGTGCCATTCATGTGCCATGATGGCACCACTGGCAGCGCACCACTCGGCCACGCAGGCCGAAGGGTGCGCGATTCGCGGAGTGAGCCATCAAAGGGGTCGGGTCATGGAGACAACACAGAGCCAGGAGCAGGCGGCCCCGGGCGCCATCACCGCCTTCGCCCGCTTCGTGCTCTGCGGCGGCGGGGTGGGGCTCGCCTCCAGCTTCGCCGTGGTGGCCCTCGCCTCCTGGATTCCCTGGGTCCTGGCCAACGCCCTGATCACCGTGGTCTCCACGCTCCTGGCCACCGAGCTGCACGCCCGCTTCACCTTCGGCGCGGGCGGACGCGCGACCTGGCGCCAGCACACGCAGTCGGCCGGGTCCGCGGCAGCTGCCTACGCGGTGACCTGCGTGGCGATGTTCGTCCTGCAGCACCTGGTGGCAGGGCCCGGTGCGGTGCTGGAGCAGGTCGTCTACCTGTCCGCCTCCGCGCTCGCCGGAATCGCCCGGTTCGCGGTGCTGCGCCTCGTCGTCTTCGCGCGGAACCACGCGCAGGGCGCTGCCACCCGCACCACCCCGCCCGTGCCCACGACGGTGGCCCGCACCTCGGCCCCGGCCGAGGCCGCGGCGCTCTGCCGCGCCGCCTGACCGGCTCCGGACCTTCTCGGGGCCGGGCCCACGGCCTAGGGAGTGTCCGCGGTCAGCAGCCCGTTCGCACGCGGCAGTTCGGGCTGCCGCGTGCGGTGCACGGTCGCCCCACGGAGGGCGAGCACCGCTATGTCGTCGCGGCGGACCCCGCCGGTGAACGCTTCGAGGTCGGTGCGGAGCGCGTCCAGGACCTCGCGGGGGCCCCAGCGCACCCAGCGGTCCAGACGTTCGTCCAGCGGGTAGAAGGCGCCCGACGCGTCGCGCGCCTCGGTGACGCCGTCCGTGCACACCAGCAGGGTGGCGCCGGACGGAAAGTCGAACCACTCGGCGGTCCGTACCTCGGGGCTGAGTTCCGCCATGCCGAGCGGCACGGAGGTCCGCCGGAGCCGGACGACGCGGGCCTCCCCGTCGTGGAGCATCCGCGGCGCGATGTGACCGCAGTTGACGGCCTCCACCCGGCCGTCGGAGTCGAAGCCGAGGATCAGGGCCGTCACGAAGCGTTCGGTCTCACCGGCCTGGGCGGAGGTGGCGTTGTGCCGGACGACCGCGTCCTCCAGTGCGTCGGCGACCCCGGTGAGCGCCGGCTCGCGGAAGGCGGCTTCGCGGAAGGCGCCGAGGGCGGCGAGGCCCGCTCCCATCGCGGCCAGGCCCTTGCCCTGCACATCGCCGATGATGACCCGGGTGCCGTGCGGCGACTCGACGACCTCGTAGATGTCTCCGCCGACGAGACGATCCTCCTCGATGGGCTCGTAGAGTCCATGGGCGAAGACCTGGTCGGTCAGGACGGGCAGCGGGCGCAGGATCTGCCGCTGGAGCGCTCCGGCGGCGGTCCGCAGCCTCGCGAGCTCGACGGCGTGGCGGATGCGCATGGCGCAGGACCCCACACCGAGGCCGCAGGCGAGCACGGAGAATCCGATGCTGAGCGCAAGAGCCCAGAAGGTGTCGCCGATCAGGAGACGGGAGACGACGATGACAGCCGTGACCCAGAGGGCGACCGACACGGTCTGACGGACCGTGCAGAAGACCGAGGCGAGTGCGGGGGCGACCACCAGCAGCGGAATGACCTGGAGGTCGGCGCCTATGAGGTAGTCGAGGACCACGACGAGGACGGTGAACACGGCCACGACGCCGGTCAGCGCGCGGTTCCCGATGCGGGACGCACCGGCTGCCGCCTCCCTCGCGTCCAGTTCCGCCGGCCGGGGCACGCGTCCTGTCGTACGACGCCTGATTCCCGTGGTCACTCGCACCTCTCCCATCTCCTGTCGTCCACTCCGTTTCCACTCGCGGGGCGCCGTCCTCCTCGTCGTCGCGCATCAGGAGCGCGCTGCGGCGCTCCTTGAGCTCGCTCTGCTTGCCGGGCGAGAAGGTGGCGTGCAACTGCTCGAAGCCCGTCGCCGACACCTGGCCCCTGCGGGCGCTGTTGCGCCATGGCAGCATGCCGGCCCGCCCCGCGCGGAGCAGGATCTGGTCGACGAAGGCGAGCAGGGTGAGCCCGATGACCAGTCCGGGCAACGTCATCAGCACGGCGAATTCCATGGCGCCAGTGTCACCGACGGCCCGGACCCGGCGGAAGCGGGTGTCGCGCACGGGCTCGGGGCCACACGACCGGGAACGTCGAAGCGGGCCGTCGCTCACCTGCGACGGCCCGCACGGCGGGAGGTGGCTCCCGGTGTCAGCCGTTGGGGAGGATCACGGCGCGACCGTTGATCTGGCCGGCGTGGAGCCGCTCGTAGGCGAGCGGCGCCTCGTCGATCGAGTACGTCTCGACGTGGACGTCGACGGCCCCGGCGTGGGCGAGGTCGAGGACTTCGGCGAGCTCCTTGCGCGAGCCCCAGTACGGCGCGGTGACGGTCGCTCCGTACGGCAGCACACCGAAGCCGACCGGGAGGGTGCCGCCACCGATGCCGACGATGGTGACGTCGCCGTCGACGCGGGCGACCGCTCCGGCCGTCTTCACGGTGGGCGGCGCGCCGACGAAGTCGAGGACGACGTGCGCCCCGTTCCCACCGGTCATTTCGAGCACCTTGGCGGCGGCGTGCTCGTCGGACAGGACGGCCTCGTGGGCTCCCACAGTCCTGGCCAGGGCGAGCTTCTCGTCGCTGACGTCGAGCGCGATGACCCGCGCCGAGGTCATGGCGCGGAGGAGCTGGATCGCGACGTGGCCGAGGCCGCCCGTGCCGATGACGACCGCCGTGGCACCGGGCACCAGCTTGGGCATCGAGCGCTGGATCGCGTGGTACGGGGTCAGGCCGGCGTCGGTGAGCGGCACCGTCTTCACCGGGTCGAGGTCGCCGATCGGCACCAGGTGGCGCGGGTTGTCGACGATCATGTACTCGGCCATGGCACCGGGGGCGCCGAGGCCGGGCGGGACGATGCCGAGCTCCTTGGCGCGCAGGCAGTAGTTCTCCTTGCCCTCGGCGCAGTTGACGCACATACCGCAGCCCCAGGGACCGTAGACGGCCACCGAGTCGCCGACCGAGAATCCGCTCACTCCGTCGCCGAGGGCGGCGACGGTGCCGACTCCCTCGTGCCCCAGGGTGAGGGGCAGCGGGAAGGGGAGCTGTTCGGCGGGCCAGCTCATCACGGCGATGTCGGAGTGACACACCCCGGCGGCGGTGACCTTCAGCAGGACCTGCCCCGGGCCCACCTCGGGGTCGGGCACGGTGACGACCTCGGGAGCGGCACCGACGGTGCGGTACTGAACGGCTTTCATGGGGTTCTCCTCAGTCTTTCCTTTTACTCATTGCTCGCCCCCCGGCCCCCGTTCGCCACTCGGGGCGGTCATGCGGCGGAGTAGCCGCCGTCCACGAGGTGGTAGCTGCCGTGGATGAACGACGCGCGGTCGGAGAGCAGGAAGGCGGCGAGTTCGGCCACTTCCTCGGCCGTGCCGAGCCGTCCGGCCGGGTGCAGCGAGATGAGGTGCTCGCGGGCCGGTCCCTCGGTGTTGCGCAGCAGCGGGGTGTCGATGAAGCCGGGGCCGACCGCGTTGATCCGGACGTTCTGGGCGGCGTATTCGAGGGCCGCCGACTTGGTGAGGCCGACGACGCCGTGCTTGGCGGCGACGTAGGCAGGCGATCCCGCGAAGCCGTTGGTGCCGAGGATCGACGCCATGTTGACGATGGCGCCGCCGCCCGCGGCGACGATCGCGGGGAGCTCGTAGCGCAGCGAGTGGAAGACACCGCTGAGGTTGGTCGCGACGACCCGGTTCCAGTCCTCGATCGCGTACTCGCCGGTGGGGGCGGACGGGCCGCCGATGCCCGCGTTGTTCACGGCGAGGTGCAGGGCGCCGAACGTCTCGACGGCGAAGCGCACACCGGCTTCGACGGAGGCGGGGTCGGTCACGTCCATGGCGACGGCCGCGGCCTTGGCGCCGGCGGCTTCCAGTTCCGCAGCTGCCTTACGGGCGCTTTCCTCGTCGTAGTCGGCGATGACCACGGCCGCGCCGCCGGCGGCCAGTCGCCCGGCCAGCGCGAGGCCGATGCCGGAGGCGCCACCGGTGACGAGGGCCGTGCGGCCCGCGAACTCGGCTTCGGCGACGGTGGGGGTGTCGGTGCTCATGAGATGTCGTTTCCTTCCGTGGTGCTGTGGTGCTGCTCCGCCCCGGCCGGCTGCCTCGTGAGCAGATCGCCGGCGAGGGCGTCGAATGCCTGGACGACCAGGACGGGCAGATCGGCGGGAGCGCCGCCGCGCACCCAGGCGGCCTGGGCGGCGAGGAGCGCTCCCGCCCCGGCCGCGACCGTGACGGCGGGACGGATGTCCTGCCGAGGGTCGACGCCCATCCGGTCGGCGATGATGGCGACCGACTCCTCCTGGGCGTCCACCCGGATGTGGTGGAACGCCGCGTAGAGGGTCGGCTCCTCCTCGGCCACGACCAGCAGGTCGAAGATCCGGGGACGGCGGTGCCAGGGTTCGGCGGTGGTGTCGCCGAGCCAGTCGAGGACCGCGCGCCGGTAGGCGGTGAGCGGGGGTTCCTCGGCGGGTCGGGCTCGCAGGGCGTCGTTGATCCGGCCCCCGTCGCCTCGCAGCGAGTCGAGGACGGCGACTTCCTTGCTCGCGAAGTACCGGCTGAAGGTGCGCCGGTCGACGTCCGCGCGTTCCGCGATCTCCTCGACCGTCACGTTCTTCAGGCCCCGGTCGAGTACGAGCTCGAAAGCTGCCTGCGCCAGCGTGTCCCGGGTCCGGCGAGCCTTGCGGCTGCGCCTCTCCGGGGCCTTCCGTTCCGCGTTCATATGTGCACCGTACACCCAAAAATGTCCCGACGCGACAGAAGTCTCGTCGGGACATCCCGAGGTGCGACACGAGCCCTCCGCCCGGATCGAACCGGAGGCCACGAGCGCGATCCGCGACGGAAGCACCTCGGCGCCGCCGCACCCTGACGCACGCCAGGCCACTGACCTGCGCATTCACGAGCACATCGCCACAGTGGCGCCATCGACGACGCAAGCGGCGCCACATATGGCAACGCAGTGGTGCCATTCATGTGCCATGATGGCACCACTGGCAGCGCACCACTCGGCCACGCAGGCCGAAGGGTGCGCGATTCGCGGAGTGAGCCATCAAAGGGGTCGGGTCATGGAGACAACACAGAGCCAGGAGCAGGCGGCCCCGGGCGCCATCACCGCCTTCGCCCGCTTCGTGCTCTGCGGCGGCGGGGTGGGGCTCGCCTCCAGCTTCGCCGTGGTGGCCCTCGCCTCCTGGATTCCCTGGGTCCTGGCCAACGCCCTGATCACCGTGGTCTCCACGCTCCTGGCCACCGAGCTGCACGCCCGCTTCACCTTCGGCGCGGGCGGACGCGCGACCTGGCGCCAGCACACGCAGTCGGCCGGGTCCGCGGCAGCTGCCTACGCGGTGACCTGCGTGGCGATGTTCGTCCTGCAGCACCTGGTGGCAGGGCCCGGTGCGGTGCTGGAGCAGGTCGTCTACCTGTCCGCCTCCGCGCTCGCCGGAATCGCCCGGTTCGCGGTGCTGCGCCTCGTCGTCTTCGCGCGGAACCACGCGCAGGGCGCTGCCACCCGCACCACCCCGCCCGTGCCCACGACGGTGGCCCGCACCTCGGCCCCGGCCGAGGCCGCGGCGCTCTGCCGCGCCGCCTGACCGGCTCCGGACCTTCTCGGGGCCGGGCCCACGGCCTAGGGAGTGTCCGCGGTCAGCAGCCCGTTCGCACGCGGCAGTTCGGGCTGCCGCGTGCGGTGCACGGTCGCCCCACGGAGGGCGAGCACCGCTATGTCGTCGCG
Organism: Streptomyces sp. NBC_00234; assembly: GCF_036195325.1. Classification (NCBI taxonomy): domain Bacteria; kingdom Bacillati; phylum Actinomycetota; class Actinomycetes; order Kitasatosporales; family Streptomycetaceae; genus Streptomyces; species Streptomyces sp. NBC_00234. The sequence continues at coordinate 536,823 of NZ_CP108101.1, forward strand.
GCGGACCCCGCCGGTGAACGCTTCGAGGTCGGTGCGGAGCGCGTCCAGGACCTCGCGGGGGCCCCAGCGCACCCAGCGGTCCAGACGTTCGTCCAGCGGGTAGAAGGCGCCCGACGCGTCGCGCGCCTCGGTGACGCCGTCCGTGCACACCAGCAGGGTGGCGCCGGACGGAAAGTCGAACCACTCGGCGGTCCGTACCTCGGGGCTGAGTTCCGCCATGCCGAGCGGCACGGAGGTCCGCCGGAGCCGGACGACGCGGGCCTCCCCGTCGTGGAGCATCCGCGGCGCGATGTGACCGCAGTTGACGGCCTCCACCCGGCCGTCGGAGTCGAAGCCGAGGATCAGGGCCGTCACGAAGCGTTCGGTCTCACCGGCCTGGGCGGAGGTGGCGTTGTGCCGGACGACCGCGTCCTCCAGTGCGTCGGCGACCCCGGTGAGCGCCGGCTCGCGGAAGGCGGCTTCGCGGAAGGCGCCGAGGGCGGCGAGGCCCGCTCCCATCGCGGCCAGGCCCTTGCCCTGCACATCGCCGATGATGACCCGGGTGCCGTGCGGCGACTCGACGACCTCGTAGATGTCTCCGCCGACGAGACGATCCTCCTCGATGGGCTCGTAGAGTCCATGGGCGAAGACCTGGTCGGTCAGGACGGGCAGCGGGCGCAGGATCTGCCGCTGGAGCGCTCCGGCGGCGGTCCGCAGCCTCGCGAGCTCGACGGCGTGGCGGATGCGCATGGCGCAGGACCCCACACCGAGGCCGCAGGCGAGCACGGAGAATCCGATGCTGAGCGCAAGAGCCCAGAAGGTGTCGCCGATCAGGAGACGGGAGACGACGATGACAGCCGTGACCCAGAGGGCGACCGACACGGTCTGACGGACCGTGCAGAAGACCGAGGCGAGTGCGGGGGCGACCACCAGCAGCGGAATGACCTGGAGGTCGGCGCCTATGAGGTAGTCGAGGACCACGACGAGGACGGTGAACACGGCCACGACGCCGGTCAGCGCGCGGTTCCCGATGCGGGACGCACCGGCTGCCGCCTCCCTCGCGTCCAGTTCCGCCGGCCGGGGCACGCGTCCTGTCGTACGACGCCTGATTCCCGTGGTCACTCGCACCTCTCCCATCTCCTGTCGTCCACTCCGTTTCCACTCGCGGGGCGCCGTCCTCCTCGTCGTCGCGCATCAGGAGCGCGCTGCGGCGCTCCTTGAGCTCGCTCTGCTTGCCGGGCGAGAAGGTGGCGTGCAACTGCTCGAAGCCCGTCGCCGACACCTGGCCCCTGCGGGCGCTGTTGCGCCATGGCAGCATGCCGGCCCGCCCCGCGCGGAGCAGGATCTGGTCGACGAAGGCGAGCAGGGTGAGCCCGATGACCAGTCCGGGCAACGTCATCAGCACGGCGAATTCCATGGCGCCAGTGTCACCGACGGCCCGGACCCGGCGGAAGCGGGTGTCGCGCACGGGCTCGGGGCCACACGACCGGGAACGTCGAAGCGGGCCGTCGCTCACCTGCGACGGCCCGCACGGCGGGAGGTGGCTCCCGGTGTCAGCCGTTGGGGAGGATCACGGCGCGACCGTTGATCTGGCCGGCGTGGAGCCGCTCGTAGGCGAGCGGCGCCTCGTCGATCGAGTACGTCTCGACGTGGACGTCGACGGCCCCGGCGTGGGCGAGGTCGAGGACTTCGGCGAGCTCCTTGCGCGAGCCCCAGTACGGCGCGGTGACGGTCGCTCCGTACGGCAGCACACCGAAGCCGACCGGGAGGGTGCCGCCACCGATGCCGACGATGGTGACGTCGCCGTCGACGCGGGCGACCGCTCCGGCCGTCTTCACGGTGGGCGGCGCGCCGACGAAGTCGAGGACGACGTGCGCCCCGTTCCCACCGGTCATTTCGAGCACCTTGGCGGCGGCGTGCTCGTCGGACAGGACGGCCTCGTGGGCTCCCACAGTCCTGGCCAGGGCGAGCTTCTCGTCGCTGACGTCGAGCGCGATGACCCGCGCCGAGGTCATGGCGCGGAGGAGCTGGATCGCGACGTGGCCGAGGCCGCCCGTGCCGATGACGACCGCCGTGGCACCGGGCACCAGCTTGGGCATCGAGCGCTGGATCGCGTGGTACGGGGTCAGGCCGGCGTCGGTGAGCGGCACCGTCTTCACCGGGTCGAGGTCGCCGATCGGCACCAGGTGGCGCGGGTTGTCGACGATCATGTACTCGGCCATGGCACCGGGGGCGCCGAGGCCGGGCGGGACGATGCCGAGCTCCTTGGCGCGCAGGCAGTAGTTCTCCTTGCCCTCGGCGCAGTTGACGCACATACCGCAGCCCCAGGGACCGTAGACGGCCACCGAGTCGCCGACCGAGAATCCGCTCACTCCGTCGCCGAGGGCGGCGACGGTGCCGACTCCCTCGTGCCCCAGGGTGAGGGGCAGCGGGAAGGGGAGCTGTTCGGCGGGCCAGCTCATCACGGCGATGTCGGAGTGACACACCCCGGCGGCGGTGACCTTCAGCAGGACCTGCCCCGGGCCCACCTCGGGGTCGGGCACGGTGACGACCTCGGGAGCGGCACCGACGGTGCGGTACTGAACGGCTTTCATGGGGTTCTCCTCAGTCTTTCCTTTTACTCATTGCTCGCCCCCCGGCCCCCGTTCGCCACTCGGGGCGGTCATGCGGCGGAGTAGCCGCCGTCCACGAGGTGGTAGCTGCCGTGGATGAACGACGCGCGGTCGGAGAGCAGGAAGGCGGCGAGTTCGGCCACTTCCTCGGCCGTGCCGAGCCGTCCGGCCGGGTGCAGCGAGATGAGGTGCTCGCGGGCCGGTCCCTCGGTGTTGCGCAGCAGCGGGGTGTCGATGAAGCCGGGGCCGACCGCGTTGATCCGGACGTTCTGGGCGGCGTATTCGAGGGCCGCCGACTTGGTGAGGCCGACGACGCCGTGCTTGGCGGCGACGTAGGCAGGCGATCCCGCGAAGCCGTTGGTGCCGAGGATCGACGCCATGTTGACGATGGCGCCGCCGCCCGCGGCGACGATCGCGGGGAGCTCGTAGCGCAGCGAGTGGAAGACACCGCTGAGGTTGGTCGCGACGACCCGGTTCCAGTCCTCGATCGCGTACTCGCCGGTGGGGGCGGACGGGCCGCCGATGCCCGCGTTGTTCACGGCGAGGTGCAGGGCGCCGAACGTCTCGACGGCGAAGCGCACACCGGCTTCGACGGAGGCGGGGTCGGTCACGTCCATGGCGACGGCCGCGGCCTTGGCGCCGGCGGCTTCCAGTTCCGCAGCTGCCTTACGGGCGCTTTCCTCGTCGTAGTCGGCGATGACCACGGCCGCGCCGCCGGCGGCCAGTCGCCCGGCCAGCGCGAGGCCGATGCCGGAGGCGCCACCGGTGACGAGGGCCGTGCGGCCCGCGAACTCGGCTTCGGCGACGGTGGGGGTGTCGGTGCTCATGAGATGTCGTTTCCTTCCGTGGTGCTGTGGTGCTGCTCCGCCCCGGCCGGCTGCCTCGTGAGCAGATCGCCGGCGAGGGCGTCGAATGCCTGGACGACCAGGACGGGCAGATCGGCGGGAGCGCCGCCGCGCACCCAGGCGGCCTGGGCGGCGAGGAGCGCTCCCGCCCCGGCCGCGACCGTGACGGCGGGACGGATGTCCTGCCGAGGGTCGACGCCCATCCGGTCGGCGATGATGGCGACCGACTCCTCCTGGGCGTCCACCCGGATGTGGTGGAACGCCGCGTAGAGGGTCGGCTCCTCCTCGGCCACGACCAGCAGGTCGAAGATCCGGGGACGGCGGTGCCAGGGTTCGGCGGTGGTGTCGCCGAGCCAGTCGAGGACCGCGCGCCGGTAGGCGGTGAGCGGGGGTTCCTCGGCGGGTCGGGCTCGCAGGGCGTCGTTGATCCGGCCCCCGTCGCCTCGCAGCGAGTCGAGGACGGCGACTTCCTTGCTCGCGAAGTACCGGCTGAAGGTGCGCCGGTCGACGTCCGCGCGTTCCGCGATCTCCTCGACCGTCACGTTCTTCAGGCCCCGGTCGAGTACGAGCTCGAAAGCTGCCTGCGCCAGCGTGTCCCGGGTCCGGCGAGCCTTGCGGCTGCGCCTCTCCGGGGCCTTCCGTTCCGCGTTCATATGTGCACCGTACACCCAAAAATGTCCCGACGCGACAGAAGTCTCGTCGGGACATCCCGAGGTGCGACACGAGCCCTCCGCCCGGATCGAACCGGAGGCCACGAGCGCGATCCGCGACGGAAGCACCTCGGCGCCGCCGCACCCTGACGCACGCCAGGCCACTGACCTGCGCATTCACGAGCACATCGCCACAGTGGCGCCATCGACGACGCAAGCGGCGCCACATATGGCAACGCAGTGGTGCCATTCATGTGCCATGATGGCACCACTGGCAGCGCACCACTCGGCCACGCAGGCCGAAGGGTGCGCGATTCGCGGAGTGAGCCATCAAAGGGGTCGGGTCATGGAGACAACACAGAGCCAGGAGCAGGCGGCCCCGGGCGCCATCACCGCCTTCGCCCGCTTCGTGCTCTGCGGCGGCGGGGTGGGGCTCGCCTCCAGCTTCGCCGTGGTGGCCCTCGCCTCCTGGATTCCCTGGGTCCTGGCCAACGCCCTGATCACCGTGGTCTCCACGCTCCTGGCCACCGAGCTGCACGCCCGCTTCACCTTCGGCGCGGGCGGACGCGCGACCTGGCGCCAGCACACGCAGTCGGCCGGGTCCGCGGCAGCTGCCTACGCGGTGACCTGCGTGGCGATGTTCGTCCTGCAGCACCTGGTGGCAGGGCCCGGTGCGGTGCTGGAGCAGGTCGTCTACCTGTCCGCCTCCGCGCTCGCCGGAATCGCCCGGTTCGCGGTGCTGCGCCTCGTCGTCTTCGCGCGGAACCACGCGCAGGGCGCTGCCACCCGCACCACCCCGCCCGTGCCCACGACGGTGGCCCGCACCTCGGCCCCGGCCGAGGCCGCGGCGCTCTGCCGCGCCGCCTGACCGGCTCCGGACCTTCTCGGGGCCGGGCCCACGGCCTAGGGAGTGTCCGCGGTCAGCAGCCCGTTCGCACGCGGCAGTTCGGGCTGCCGCGTGCGGTGCACGGTCGCCCCACGGAGGGCGAGCACCGCTATGTCGTCGCGGCGGACCCCGCCGGTGAACGCTTCGAGGTCGGTGCGGAGCGCGTCCAGGACCTCGCGGGGGCCCCAGCGCACCCAGCGGTCCAGACGTTCGTCCAGCGGGTAGAAGGCGCCCGACGCGTCGCGCGCCTCGGTGACGCCGTCCGTGCACACCAGCAGGGTGGCGCCGGACGGAAAGTCGAACCACTCGGCGGTCCGTACCTCGGGGCTGAGTTCCGCCATGCCGAGCGGCACGGAGGTCCGCCGGAGCCGGACGACGCGGGCCTCCCCGTCGTGGAGCATCCGCGGCGCGATGTGACCGCAGTTGACGGCCTCCACCCGGCCGTCGGAGTCGAAGCCGAGGATCAGGGCCGTCACGAAGCGTTCGGTCTCACCGGCCTGGGCGGAGGTGGCGTTGTGCCGGACGACCGCGTCCTCCAGTGCGTCGGCGACCCCGGTGAGCGCCGGCTCGCGGAAGGCGGCTTCGCGGAAGGCGCCGAGGGCGGCGAGGCCCGCTCCCATCGCGGCCAGGCCCTTGCCCTGCACATCGCCGATGATGACCCGGGTGCCGTGCGGCGACTCGACGACCTCGTAGATGTCTCCGCCGACGAGACGATCCTCCTCGATGGGCTCGTAGAGTCCATGGGCGAAGACCTGGTCGGTCAGGACGGGCAGCGGGCGCAGGATCTGCCGCTGGAGCGCTCCGGCGGCGGTCCGCAGCCTCGCGAGCTCGACGGCGTGGCGGATGCGCATGGCGCAGGACCCCACACCGAGGCCGCAGGCGAGCACGGAGAATCCGATGCTGAGCGCAAGAGCCCAGAAGGTGTCGCCGATCAGGAGACGGGAGACGACGATGACAGCCGTGACCCAGAGGGCGACCGACACGGTCTGACGGACCGTGCAGAAGACCGAGGCGAGTGCGGGGGCGACCACCAGCAGCGGAATGACCTGGAGGTCGGCGCCTATGAGGTAGTCGAGGACCACGACGAGGACGGTGAACACGGCCACGACGCCGGTCAGCGCGCGGTTCCCGATGCGGGACGCACCGGCTGCCGCCTCCCTCGCGTCCAGTTCCGCCGGCCGGGGCACGCGTCCTGTCGTACGACGCCTGATTCCCGTGGTCACTCGCACCTCTCCCATCTCCTGTCGTCCACTCCGTTTCCACTCGCGGGGCGCCGTCCTCCTCGTCGTCGCGCATCAGGAGCGCGCTGCGGCGCTCCTTGAGCTCGCTCTGCTTGCCGGGCGAGAAGGTGGCGTGCAACTGCTCGAAGCCCGTCGCCGACACCTGGCCCCTGCGGGCGCTGTTGCGCCATGGCAGCATGCCGGCCCGCCCCGCGCGGAGCAGGATCTGGTCGACGAAGGCGAGCAGGGTGAGCCCGATGACCAGTCCGGGCAACGTCATCAGCACGGCGAATTCCATGGCGCCAGTGTCACCGACGGCCCGGACCCGGCGGAAGCGGGTGTCGCGCACGGGCTCGGGGCCACACGACCGGGAACGTCGAAGCGGGCCGTCGCTCACCTGCGACGGCCCGCACGGCGGGAGGTGGCTCCCGGTGTCAGCCGTTGGGGAGGATCACGGCGCGACCGTTGATCTGGCCGGCGTGGAGCCGCTCGTAGGCGAGCGGCGCCTCGTCGATCGAGTACGTCTCGACGTGGACGTCGACGGCCCCGGCGTGGGCGAGGTCGAGGACTTCGGCGAGCTCCTTGCGCGAGCCCCAGTACGGCGCGGTGACGGTCGCTCCGTACGGCAGCACACCGAAGCCGACCGGGAGGGTGCCGCCACCGATGCCGACGATGGTGACGTCGCCGTCGACGCGGGCGACCGCTCCGGCCGTCTTCACGGTGGGCGGCGCGCCGACGAAGTCGAGGACGACGTGCGCCCCGTTCCCACCGGTCATTTCGAGCACCTTGGCGGCGGCGTGCTCGTCGGACAGGACGGCCTCGTGGGCTCCCACAGTCCTGGCCAGGGCGAGCTTCTCGTCGCTGACGTCGAGCGCGATGACCCGCGCCGAGGTCATGGCGCGGAGGAGCTGGATCGCGACGTGGCCGAGGCCGCCCGTGCCGATGACGACCGCCGTGGCACCGGGCACCAGCTTGGGCATCGAGCGCTGGATCGCGTGGTACGGGGTCAGGCCGGCGTCGGTGAGCGGCACCGTCTTCACCGGGTCGAGGTCGCCGATCGGCACCAGGTGGCGCGGGTTGTCGACGATCATGTACTCGGCCATGGCACCGGGGGCGCCGAGGCCGGGCGGGACGATGCCGAGCTCCTTGGCGCGCAGGCAGTAGTTCTCCTTGCCCTCGGCGCAGTTGACGCACATACCGCAGCCCCAGGGACCGTAGACGGCCACCGAGTCGCCGACCGAGAATCCGCTCACTCCGTCGCCGAGGGCGGCGACGGTGCCGACTCCCTCGTGCCCCAGGGTGAGGGGCAGCGGGAAGGGGAGCTGTTCGGCGGGCCAGCTCATCACGGCGATGTCGGAGTGACACACCCCGGCGGCGGTGACCTTCAGCAGGACCTGCCCCGGGCCCACCTCGGGGTCGGGCACGGTGACGACCTCGGGAGCGGCACCGACGGTGCGGTACTGAACGGCTTTCATGGGGTTCTCCTCAGTCTTTCCTTTTACTCATTGCTCGCCCCCCGGCCCCCGTTCGCCACTCGGGGCGGTCATGCGGCGGAGTAGCCGCCGTCCACGAGGTGGTAGCTGCCGTGGATGAACGACGCGCGGTCGGAGAGCAGGAAGGCGGCGAGTTCGGCCACTTCCTCGGCCGTGCCGAGCCGTCCGGCCGGGTGCAGCGAGATGAGGTGCTCGCGGGCCGGTCCCTCGGTGTTGCGCAGCAGCGGGGTGTCGATGAAGCCGGGGCCGACCGCGTTGATCCGGACGTTCTGGGCGGCGTATTCGAGGGCCGCCGACTTGGTGAGGCCGACGACGCCGTGCTTGGCGGCGACGTAGGCAGGCGATCCCGCGAAGCCGTTGGTGCCGAGGATCGACGCCATGTTGACGATGGCGCCGCCGCCCGCGGCGACGATCGCGGGGAGCTCGTAGCGCAGCGAGTGGAAGACACCGCTGAGGTTGGTCGCGACGACCCGGTTCCAGTCCTCGATCGCGTACTCGCCGGTGGGGGCGGACGGGCCGCCGATGCCCGCGTTGTTCACGGCGAGGTGCAGGGCGCCGAACGTCTCGACGGCGAAGCGCACACCGGCTTCGACGGAGGCGGGGTCGGTCACGTCCATGGCGACGGCCGCGGCCTTGGCGCCGGCGGCTTCCAGTTCCGCAGCTGCCTTACGGGCGCTTTCCTCGTCGTAGTCGGCGATGACCACGGCCGCGCCGCCGGCGGCCAGTCGCCCGGCCAGCGCGAGGCCGATGCCGGAGGCGCCACCGGTGACGAGGGCCGTGCGGCCCGCGAACTCGGCTTCGGCGACGGTGGGGGTGTCGGTGCTCATGAGATGTCGTTTCCTTCCGTGGTGCTGTGGTGCTGCTCCGCCCCGGCCGGCTGCCTCGTGAGCAGATCGCCGGCGAGGGCGTCGAATGCCTGGACGACCAGGACGGGCAGATCGGCGGGAGCGCCGCCGCGCACCCAGGCGGCCTGGGCGGCGAGGAGCGCTCCCGCCCCGGCCGCGACCGTGACGGCGGGACGGATGTCCTGCCGAGGGTCGACGCCCATCCGGTCGGCGATGATGGCGACCGACTCCTCCTGGGCGTCCACCCGGATGTGGTGGAACGCCGCGTAGAGGGTCGGCTCCTCCTCGGCCACGACCAGCAGGTCGAAGATCCGGGGACGGCGGTGCCAGGGTTCGGCGGTGGTGTCGCCGAGCCAGTCGAGGACCGCGCGCCGGTAGGCGGTGAGCGGGGGTTCCTCGGCGGGTCGGGCTCGCAGGGCGTCGTTGATCCGGCCCCCGTCGCCTCGCAGCGAGTCGAGGACGGCGACTTCCTTGCTCGCGAAGTACCGGCTGAAGGTGCGCCGGTCGACGTCCGCGCGTTCCGCGATCTCCTCGACCGTCACGTTCTTCAGGCCCCGGTCGAGTACGAGCTCGAAAGCTGCCTGCGCCAGCGTGTCCCGGGTCCGGCGAGCCTTGCGGCTGCGCCTCTCCGGGGCCTTCCGTTCCGCGTTCATATGTGCACCGTACACCCAAAAATGTCCCGACGCGACAGAAGTCTCGTCGGGACATCCCGAGGTGCGACACGAGCCCTCCGCCCGGATCGAACCGGAGGCCACGAGCGCGATCCGCGACGGAAGCACCTCGGCGCCGCCGCACCCTGACGCACGCCAGGCCACTGACCTGCGCATTCACGAGCACATCGCCACAGTGGCGCCATCGACGACGCAAGCGGCGCCACATATGGCAACGCAGTGGTGCCATTCATGTGCCATGATGGCACCACTGGCAGCGCACCACTCGGCCACGCAGGCCGAAGGGTGCGCGATTCGCGGAGTGAGCCATCAAAGGGGTCGGGTCATGGAGACAACACAGAGCCAGGAGCAGGCGGCCCCGGGCGCCATCACCGCCTTCGCCCGCTTCGTGCTCTGCGGCGGCGGGGTGGGGCTCGCCTCCAGCTTCGCCGTGGTGGCCCTCGCCTCCTGGATTCCCTGGGTCCTGGCCAACGCCCTGATCACCGTGGTCTCCACGCTCCTGGCCACCGAGCTGCACGCCCGCTTCACCTTCGGCGCGGGCGGACGCGCGACCTGGCGCCAGCACACGCAGTCGGCCGGGTCCGCGGCAGCTGCCTACGCGGTGACCTGCGTGGCGATGTTCGTCCTGCAGCACCTGGTGGCAGGGCCCGGTGCGGTGCTGGAGCAGGTCGTCTACCTGTCCGCCTCCGCGCTCGCCGGAATCGCCCGGTTCGCGGTGCTGCGCCTCGTCGTCTTCGCGCGGAACCACGCGCAGGGCGCTGCCACCCGCACCACCCCGCCCGTGCCCACGACGGTGGCCCGCACCTCGGCCCCGGCCGAGGCCGCGGCGCTCTGCCGCGCCGCCTGACCGGCTCCGGACCTTCTCGGGGCCGGGCCCACGGCCTAGGGAGTGTCCGCGGTCAGCAGCCCGTTCGCACGCGGCAGTTCGGGCTGCCGCGTGCGGTGCACGGTCGCCCCACGGAGGGCGAGCACCGCTATGTCGTCGCGGCGGACCCCGCCGGTGAACGCTTCGAGGTCGGTGCGGAGCGCGTCCAGGACCTCGCGGGGGCCCCAGCGCACCCAGCGGTCCAGACGTTCGTCCAGCGGGTAGAAGGCGCCCGACGCGTCGCGCGCCTCGGTGACGCCGTCCGTGCACACCAGCAGGGTGGCGCCGGACGGAAAGTCGAACCACTCGGCGGTCCGTACCTCGGGGCTGAGTTCCGCCATGCCGAGCGGCACGGAGGTCCGCCGGAGCCGGACGACGCGGGCCTCCCCGTCGTGGAGCATCCGCGGCGCGATGTGACCGCAGTTGACGGCCTCCACCCGGCCGTCGGAGTCGAAGCCGAGGATCAGGGCCGTCACGAAGCGTTCGGTCTCACCGGCCTGGGCGGAGGTGGCGTTGTGCCGGACGACCGCGTCCTCCAGTGCGTCGGCGACCCCGGTGAGCGCCGGCTCGCGGAAGGCGGCTTCGCGGAAGGCGCCGAGGGCGGCGAGGCCCGCTCCCATCGCGGCCAGGCCCTTGCCCTGCACATCGCCGATGATGACCCGGGTGCCGTGCGGCGACTCGACGACCTCGTAGATGTCTCCGCCGACGAGACGATCCTCCTCGATGGGCTCGTAGAGTCCATGGGCGAAGACCTGGTCGGTCAGGACGGGCAGCGGGCGCAGGATCTGCCGCTGGAGCGCTCCGGCGGCGGTCCGCAGCCTCGCGAGCTCGACGGCGTGGCGGATGCGCATGGCGCAGGACCCCACACCGAGGCCGCAGGCGAGCACGGAGAATCCGATGCTGAGCGCAAGAGCCCAGAAGGTGTCGCCGATCAGGAGACGGGAGACGACGATGACAGCCGTGACCCAGAGGGCGACCGACACGGTCTGACGGACCGTGCAGAAGACCGAGGCGAGTGCGGGGGCGACCACCAGCAGCGGAATGACCTGGAGGTCGGCGCCTATGAGGTAGTCGAGGACCACGACGAGGACGGTGAACACGGCCACGACGCCGGTCAGCGCGCGGTTCCCGATGCGGGACGCACCGGCTGCCGCCTCCCTCGCGTCCAGTTCCGCCGGCCGGGGCACGCGTCCTGTCGTACGACGCCTGATTCCCGTGGTCACTCGCACCTCTCCCATCTCCTGTCGTCCACTCCGTTTCCACTCTTCCTTCCAGTGGACCGGGGGGCGGGACGCCTCGTCATGGGCCTAAGGGCCCTCGGGGCCGGGCAAAGGTCCCGGGGCACGCCGCAGCGGGACCTTCGGCCCGTGGTTCCGGGCCGAAGGTCCTGTGCCGCGGGTCACTTCGTTCAGCGCCGGGCGGCCGTGCGGGTTCCGTCCTCCCGCCCGAGGGCGGGCAGGGTGTGCGGTACGAGCGCCGAGAGGAACGCCGTCCGGCGGCGCAGTCCGAAGCCGAGCGACTCGTAGAGCCGGATCGCGTTGGTGTTGGACGCCGCGGCGTGCAGGAACGGCGTCTCGCCGCGCTCCCTGATGCCGTGGGCGACCGCACGCACGAGGCGGCCTGCGAGTCCCTGCCCGCGCACGGACTCGTCGGTGCAGACGCCACTGATCTCGGTCCAGCCCGGCGGGTGCAGCCGCTCCCCCGCCATCGCGACCAGCACCCCGGAGCGGCGGATGCCGAGGTAGGTGCCGAGCTCGACGGTGCGTCGGGTGAACGGGCCGGGCCGGGTGCGCTCGACCAGTTCGAGCATCTCGGACACGTCGGCGGGGCCGAGCGGCACGGCCTCCGGATCGGGGGCCGCGGACACGGTTTCGTCGACGAGCTGGACCCCCTCCGCGTGGAAGACGATCTGCCAGTCGGCGGGGGGCGGCTCCCGGAAGGCGGTGAGCGTCACGGAGGAGCCGGGTCCGGCGAGCGCGGCGACATCGGCCCAGTCCCGGGCGTCCGGGTCGTCGGGCAGGGCCAGCCACGGGGTGACGTCGGGCGGGTAGCGCAGGATGCGGCCACGCCGCTCGGCGAAGCGGGCGTGGGGACCGGTCAGCGAGGACCGGGCGGGGTTGTCCAGCGGGTGACCGGCCGGCCCTCCGGGCCGGGCCCCTCCCGCGAGGGCGTCCGCGGAACTCATGGAGCCACCTCGATCACGATCTTGCCGCGTGCGTGTCCGCTCTCCACCGTACGCAGAGCCTGACCCGCTTCGGCGAACGGGAAGGTCTGCGTCACATGGGCGTGGAGGACGCCCTCGACGACGAGCCGGGCCACCTCGTCGAGCACGGCGGCGTTCCGGGCCCGGCGTACGGCCGCTCCGCCGAGCTCGACCACCAGCTGCTTGCCTCCGGCGCTGATCAGCTTCGCGCGGTCCCGGACCAGACCGGCCGCGACGGTCAGATCGTCGCCGCCGGCCAGGTCGTAGACCGCGTCGACGCCCTCGGGGGCGGCGGCCCGGATGCGCTCCGCGACGCCCGGGCCGTACGGCACGTGGACGGCTCCGAGCGACTCGACGAGGTCCTTCTTCGCGGCGCTCGCGGTGCCGACGACCCGGACGCCGAGGTGGTGGGCGAGCTGTACGGCGGCGACCCCCACGCCGCCGCCCGCCCCGGTGATCAGGAGGGTCGATCCGGGGGCCGGGTCGAGCTGACGCACCCCGTCGTAGGCGGTGGCCGCGGCGACCGACAGGGCCGCCGCGTCCGTGAACGACAGCGCGTCCGGCTTGTGGGCGGTGACGGCGACGGGCATCAGGGTGTACTCGGCGTATCCGCCGGTCAGCGGGCAGCCGAAGACCGCCTGCCCGGGGGCGAACCCTTCCACGCCCGGCCCGGTCGCCACCACGATTCCGGACGCCTCGCTGCCGAGGACGGCGGGCAGGACGGCGGGGGCGCTGCCCGGCCGCGTGTACCCGTCGCGCAGCTTCCAGTCGACGGGGTTGACGCCGGCCGCCCTGACGGCGACGAGCAGTTCGCCGGGGCCCGGCTCCGGCACGGGCAGATCGGCGAAGGCTTCCGCCTCGGGTCCGCCGTGCCGGGTGAATACGTACGCCTTGGCCATGAGTTCCCTCGCTCCGGTTCGTCTCGTCGGCTGCCCGGCGGGGCGGCCGGCGGCCCGGCAGCCGCAGGGCGACACCAGCGGCAAGTCCGTTCGCCGTGCACGTATTCCCGGGGCGGCGGACTGTTCATGCGCACGCAACGGTTGGCGCGGACGGGGGCCCGGTGCGTGCGGCGCTGGCCGAAAACCTCAGCCGACGGGTCCGGACCGGGCTGGAGCCTTGGGTGAGGTGCCCCTGGTGGCGGACTACGTCCCGTACCTCCTGGGGGCCGGGGACTCCGCCCGCTTCTCGGGGCCGAGCAGCCACCACCACGCCGCTGACGACTCCCCCGCCGTCACGCACACCGTCGTCACCCACCCCCGCAACTGCCCCTCCCGCCCTGCCTCGCACGCCCCGCCGGGGGCCGGACATCGAAATCAACTCAAAGAGCGTGGAATACCGGCCGGTCGGGCTCCACGCACTCGCCGTCTGTGGCACTCTGGAGCCGACCGCCCCACCGGGCTCCCCCGTACCGGTGGGGCGGTTCTGTGGTCTCCCGGCCAAGCGCGGCCCCTACTACGGCACTTCGCAGCCGGTAGCAGCGATTACCGGCCAAAGAGCGCGCATCCCCGGATCACCTCCCTCCGTTACGCATGACCGCTGCGGTCGGGGGCAGACGGATAGACCTCATGGCCAACAACCAGGGGAGCGTGACGAGATGACGGCGCAGACTGCGCGGGCCGCCGATGCGCGAGCGACCGGGGCCACGGACGAGCTGCCGTGGATCGAGGATGCCGGGAAGATCGCTCCGAAGGACGCACGCGAACTGTCGAGGCTCTTCTTCGATCGCCTGCAGGTTCTCGAAGAGGGCACCGCCGAGCACCAGTACGCGCGCAACACCCTCATAGAGATGAACCTGTCCCTGGTCCGCTTCGCCGCGGGCCGGTTCCGCAACCGCGGCAGCGGCGACATGGAGGACATCGTCCAGGTGGGGACGATCGGCCTGATCAAGGCCATCGACCGCTTCGACCTGTCCCGCGAGGTCGAGTTCACGTCGTTCGCCGTCCCGTACATCGCCGGAGAGATCAAGCGCTTCTTCCGCGACACCAGCTGGGCCGTCCATGTGCCCCGGCGCCTGCAGGAGTTGCGGGTGGACCTCGCCAAGTCGAAGGAGTCCCTGTCGGGCGACCTCGACCGCGAACCCACGGTCCATGAGCTCGCCGAGCATCTGGGGATCGAGGAGGACGAGGTCACCGAGGGCATCGTCGCCGCCAACGGCTACACCGCGGGGTCCCTGGACATGCCGACCGACACGTCGGAGTCGTGGAAGCTCAGCGCGGGCGGGCGCACCTTCGCCGATGTGCTGGGCGAGCCGGACCCGGCCATGGAGAGCGTCGAGAACCTCCATGCCCTCGCGCCGCTGCTCTGCGAGCTCGACGAGCGCGAGCGCCGCATCATCGACATGCGTTTCGGCCAGGAGATGACGCAGGCGCAGATCGGTGAGGCGCTCGGCATCTCCCAGATGCATGTCTCCCGGCTGCTCAGCCGCATGCTGGGCAGGCTCCGCAGCGGAATGCTCACCGAGGACTGAGCGCCTCCGGGCAACGGGACGTCATCTGTTGCGGCAGCATGTCAATCGTGTGGCCAAATCCCTATGGAGTGACGGGAGTTATTCATAGCGAACGGTGAGGTGGGCAGTCTTGTACCGCCCGGCACCTGACTGTCCCGCTTCCGTCTCCCCCTGGAGTGCTCATGAGTTCCGTACCGCCGTCCGAAGCCGCCTACGACCGGATACGGCTGCGGCAGTGGACCCGTGGCCGTGCCAGATCCGCCGGGGTCGGCCGGCGCGATCTGCTGAAGCTCGTGGCGGCTGCCTCGGCGGCGGGGTCGCTGGCCTCGGTGGCCTCGCCCGCCCACGCGGCGGGTTCGCTTCCGGGCGTGGTGAAGCCGCTGCCGCCCGAGCTGTTCACCCTGCGCGGCACGAACGCCGAGACGAACTTCGCGGCGCTGCGTGACACGGGTCTGCTCACGCCCGCCGACCGGTTCTTCGTCCGCAACCACACCGCGACCCCCCGGATCGACGCCGCCGACTGGCGCCTGAAGGTCTGGGGCGACGGGCTGACCGGCGGGCCGGTGGAGTTCTCGTACGCGGATCTGCTCGCCCTTCCCTCCGTCAGCCGTACGGCGTTCGTCGAGTGCGCCGGCAATGCCCGCAGTTTCTACGCCTCGCAGCAGAACCAGCCGGTCACCGGCACCGCGTGGACCCTCGGGGCGATCGGCACGGCACGCTGGCGCGGGGTCCGGCTCGCGGACGTGCTGCACCGCGCGGGCATCGGCCGCGACGCCGTCGACGTCCTGCCCCGCGGGCTGGACGGCGAGGTCGTCAGTGACGGCATCCAACTGGGCCGGGTGCGCAGGCCGTTGCCGGTGGCGAAGGCGCTGGACGACGTGCTGCTGGCCTACGAGATGAACGGGGAGCCGCTGCCGCCCGACCACGGCTTCCCGGTCCGGCTGATCGTGCCCTCGTGGGTGGGCATCGCGAGCATCAAGTGGGTCGGCGACATCGAGGTCAGCGCCCAGCCGCTGCTGTCCCCGTGGAACACGACCCTGTACCGGCTGTTCGGCCCCGCGCATCCGCCGGAGGGCAGCGCTCCGCTGAGCCGGCAGACCCTGAAGAGCGCGTTCGAACTCGCGCAGGGGGCCACGTTCACCGCGCACCGGCACCAGGTGCTGACGGGCCGCTCCTGGTCGGGCGGCGCACCGGTGCGCTCGGTGGAGGTCAGTACGGACGGTGGTACGCGGTGGCACCGGGCGCGGCTTCGGGACGAGCCCCGGCAGGGCAGCTGGGTCCGCTGGTCGGCCGACTGGGTTCCCGCCGAGCCGGGGCCCGCCGTGCTGCTTGCGCGAGCGACGGACCGCTCGGGCCGCAGCCAGCCGGAGGTCTCGGTCCACAACACCCAGGGCTATCTCTTCGACGCGGTCGTGCGCCATCCGGTGACCGTCGTCTGAGAGCCGCCCGTGCCGGTGCTCCGCAGTACGCGGGACGCGTCCACTATTCGGCGCGTCCCGCGTAGTACGTGGCGATCATGTCCTCGGCCCCGTGTCCGGCCTCCTCCGCGCGGGCGAACCGTGCGGTGGAGGCGGCGACCAGATCGAGCTTCACCCCGGCGGCCCCGGCCGCTTCGAGGATGAGGCGGGAGTCCTTGAGCGCCGTGGACAGGGCGAAGCTCGCCGTGAGGTCCCCCGAGAGGACCGCGCCGGCCTTGGCCTGCAGATACGGGGTGTCCAGCGGGCCGCCCTTCATGGCATCCAGGAACACCTGGGGAGGCACGCCCAGTCCGTCCGCGAGGTTGAGGCATTCGGCCACGCTGCTGACCAGGTTGATCACCCAGGTGTTGACGACCAGTTTCAGCCGTGACGCCGCTCCGGGGTCCTCGCCGAGCCAGAGGGTGCGCTGCCCGATCGCGTCGAGGACCGGCCCCACGACGGCCCTGGCCGAGGAGGGCCCGGAGACGAACACCGTCAGCTTGCCCTGCTCGGCCGGCTGCTTGGTGCCGGCGACCGGAGAGTCCAGATAGACGAGCCCCAGCCCGGCGGCCCGGTGCGCCAGGTCCGTGGTGACGTCGGGGCCGACCGTGGAGCTCTGCAGCCAGATCTGGCCGGGCCGGAGGCCGGGGGTGGCCGCCGTCAGGGTCTCGGCGACGGACCGGCCGTCGTTCAGCACGGTGAGGACGACGTCGGCACCGCGCACGGCGTCCTCCGCGGTGTCCGCGACGGTGGCGCCCGCGCCCGCGAGGGGCCGGGCCCTGTCCTGGGTGCGGTTCCACGCGCGGACCTGGATGCCGGCCCTGAGCAGGCTGCGGGCCATGCCGGAGCCCATGATTCCGGTACCGAGGACCGCGACGGTGGGCTTCCCGGGAACGGCGCCGGGCGAGGGGGCGGGAGCGGCTGTCATGCGGAGGTTCCTTCCATCGGCCGCGCCGGGGAGGAGCACGGCGCGGCGGGCAGGACTCAAGACTGCCGCAGCGCGCTCTCCAGAACGGCGCTGTGCACGGCCCTGGCGAGTCGCGACCCCCAGGGCGAACGCGGCCCGGCGAAGGGCTCCGCCGGATCGTCGCCCGGTTCCGGCGCGGCGACGCACACCGCGTCGGTGGGGGTGCCCGAGCAGTCGAGACCGGCGTCCAGGAGCGCCTGGACCTTGGCCTCGGTGGCGGTCGCGACGGCGTTGACGAGTGCGGCGTCGGAGAGGGCGACGGGAAGGGTCACGACGATGTTGACGGTGCCCGGCCGCGGCGGGCCTCCGCCCTCGTCCGGGGCGGCGGCCCATCCCCGTACGCCGAGTCCGGCGGTGACGGTCGCGGTCACTCCCCCGTCGGCCGCCACGGTGCGGGCGGTGACGTCGGCGGCCGTCATCAGGCCGGCGCCGGGGCCGGTGAGCGCCTCGTCGGCGGCGATCTCGGCGAGATGACGGTCCGGGTCCATACGGGGATAGCCACCCGGGACCTGCGCGTTGAGAATCCAGGCGCGGGGACCGATTCCGCCGCCGAGGACGGCGCTGCTGCAGACCCGCCATCCGGGGCCGAGCCGCCAGACCAGGTGGTGGAGACGGTGGCCGTCCTCCTGGCGGGCCAGGAGCTCACCGCGTTGTTCCGGCACGAGGACGCGTACGGAATGGATGGTGCACCCCCGGTGGCACGGCGTGACGAGGTCGTCGATGGCCCGTCGATCATAGGCGCGCACGAAACGCGCCCGGAGCCGGGCGCGGACGCGTGGCCGGAACCGGCCCGGACCTGCACCGTCCGCCCGGCCACCCTGTCCGCCCCCCGGGCGAGGAGAACCCCGGGCGTCACCCGTTCGGCCTAATGGTGGCGGGGGCCCCGCAACGGCCCGGCACGGGGCCGAGGCCCACGCGCCGGGCCTCTGACGTGTCGACCCCACCGGCCGGGAGGTTGCAGCGTCCATCCGGGTGAGGCGCGATGGAAGCCGGGCGCGCCTTCCCTGCTGGACCCACCCACAGGACGCGTCCGGGCGAGGAGGAATCGGCCATGGGAGCCGCAGACGGTTTCACGGATTCCGCAGAGCTTGACGGTCTGAACGTCTACGACAACGAGGGCGAGAAGGTCGGAAGCGTGGGGCGGGTGTACGTCGACGACGTCACGGGCAAGCCCGACTGGATCACGGTCAAGACCGGCATGTTCGGCATGAAGGAGAGCTTCGTACCGCTCGCCGGAGCCCGCCGGGTCGCCTCCGACCTGCACATCTCTCATCCGAAGGACAAGGTCAAGGACGCCCCGCGGGTCGACGCGGACGCCCACCTCTCCGTAACGGAGGAGGAGGAGCTCTACCGCCACTACGGCCTCACGCGGAAGACGACCGCCAAGCCCGGAGGATCGGCGGCTATGGGGACCGGTACGGGCCCCGGAGCTCCGACCGTGGCCGGAACCGGCACGATGGGCGCGGCCGGAGCGGCGGGTGCCGCGGGAACCGCAGGCGCTGCGGGCGCTGCGGGGACCACCCGCGCCACCGGAACCCCCGCAGCGGGTGCCGGCAGGACGACGACCGCGGGCACGGCCGGGACGGCGGGAGCAGGAGCCGGCGCCGGTGCGGGCAAGCACCGTGACACCCCCGCGACGACGGGGCGTCCGCTCGTGGGCGCCGGGGCCGAACGGTCCGCGACCGACCGTGGCGGCAAGGACGAAATGATCCGCTCCGAGGAGCAGCTGCACGTCGGGACGGAGGAGTACGAGAGCGGAAAGGCGCGCCTGCACAAGTACGTGGTGACCGAGAACGTCACCCGCACCGTGCCCGTCTCCCACGAGGAGGTACGCGTCGTCCGCGAGCCCATGCGGCCGGGCGAGAAGTCCGCCGGGACGTCGAGCTTCGGCGAAGAGGACGTCGAGGTCACCCTCCACGCGGAACGGGCCACCGTCCGCAAGGAGGCCGTGCCGGTGGAACGTGTCCGCCTCGAAACCAACAGGGTCACCGAGCAGAAGGAAGTCTCCGCCGAGATCCGCAAGGAGAAGATCGACTACGCGGACGGGAAGGACATGGGCAGCGGCAAGGACACGGGCGGCGAGTTCGGTCAGGGACGCCGCCGCTGACCCCCTGTACGCGACGGACCGACGTACACCGCAAGGCAGGGGGCGGACCCGCGGCATTCGGGTCCGCCCCTTCGTCGTCCTCCCAGTGAGCCGCTTCGCCGCAGGACCCGACCGGCAACGGGTAATGGGCGGGTAACGAGGTCTTCCTACCGTGTCGCCGCATCATGGTCCGGCTCACGGAGGGGAATCCGGTGACCCTGTCAGTGGCGGAGACCGTCACCATCCGAGTGCTCGGTGGCTTCCGGGTGGAGTGCGGCGGCCGGGCGTTGCCCCCCGGGCGGTGGTCCCGGCCCAGTGCGCAACGGCTCCTCAAGGCCCTGGCGGTGGCGGACGGGGCCCGGATGCACCGCGCCCGGCTCGCAGCGCTGCTCTGGCCGCACGCGGACCGCGCTTCGGCGGCGCGGAGTCTGCGGGTGGCCCTGCACGCGGTGCGGCGTGCCCTGGAACCCGGCCTGGGTGCCGGGGCCCCGTCCTCGTACGTCGTGTCCGGTGAGGACGGTTCGGTGGGTCTGGCGGACGGGCGGGTGCGGGTGGACCTGGCCGTGATCCGTGAGGCTGCGGCCGGGCGCCGGACGGATGAACCGTGCGCGCTGGTACGCCTGTTGCTGCCCGAGGTGCTGCCCGACGACGGCGACGAGACCTTTGTGCGGGCGGCTCGGAGCAGCCACCGGGAGTTGCGGCGCGCGCTGGCGGTCGGCTGCGCGGAGCAGGGGACGGACACGTCGGGGCGCGTGAACGAGGTACTGAGTGCGGTCCTCCGTGCCGACCCGCTGGCGGCGGACGTCTGCCGCGCGCTCCTGCGGCGTCTGATCGCGTCGGGCCGCCACGGAGAGGCCGTTCAGCATTACCACGCGTACCGCGAAGCTCTGGTCGACGCCTGCGGCACGGAGCCGGACCGGCCCCTGCGCGATCTGTTCGCGCGGGCTCTGGCCGTAGCGGCGCCCGCCCCGCCCCCCGTCGCCGAAGCGCTGGAATTCGTGGGCCGGGAGGCCGAGTTGGCCCTGCTCACCGCCCTGCCCCGGCCGGACCGCCCGTCGGTGGTGGAGCTGACGGGTGAACCCGGAATCGGCCTGTCGCGGACCTTGTCCGAGGCCGCGGCGCGGCTGCGCGGAAGCGGAGCCCATGTCCTGCACGCGTCGGGGAGCCGCACGGACGAGGGCGGCGGGTACGAGGCCGTCCTCGCGCCGGTCGATGACTTCGTGGGGCGGCTGGACGCGGCCGGCCGCGCCTCGGTCGCGCTGGCACACCCCGCTCTCGCCGCCGTACTGCCGTCCCTGTACGGGGACATGAAGCGGACGGACGACGCGGGTGTCACCGACCTGTGCGCCTTCGTGACCGCCCTGGCCCGGTCCCGCCCCGTCGTCCTGCTCCTGGACGATCTGGACCGGGCCGGGCCGGCCGCCGCGCGCCTGCTGCGCCGGCTGACGGCACGTTGCGCGCGGCTGCCGGTGAGGTTCGTGGTGGCGAACCGGAGCGGGAAGCGCGGATGGCCGGGCCGCACCGGTGCACACCGGCTCGCGCTCGGCAGGCTGAGTGAGGCGCAGTGCGCGCGACTGGCGGGTGGCGGCGACGCGGGACACGAGATGTTCGCTCTCTCGGGGGGCAATCCCCTGTGCGTGATGGAGGTGATGCGGGGCGGGGAGGATCTGGTCGGCCGGCGGCTGGGCAGGGAGTCCTGGCAGGTGCGCGAGGTGGTGGAGCTGATCGCGCGGCACCCGCGGGGTCTGTCGTTGGCCGCTCTCACCCACGAGGCCGGCCAGGGCGCGCGTGCGCGCTTTCTGACCGGCCTCGACCAGGCGTTGCGCCTGGGTTGGGTGCGCGCCGCTCCTGGCGGCACGGGCAGCGTCTACACACTGGCGCTGCCTGCCGGGCGTGCGGTGGCTGCCGCCCGCGCGGGGCGGACGGCAGCCGGTGCGCGGTTACTTCAGGGCGTAGGCCCGGGTGATCGTCTGGACGGTGCGGTTGCCCGCCTCGTCCCGGACCTCCGCCTTGACGGAAACGAATCCGTTGGTGGCCGCGAGGTCGGCGTTCCGGTAGGAGGCCCGGAAGGAGTTGCCGTCGACCCGGTCGACGTCGACGGACTTCCAGGTGGCGCCGTCGTCGTAGCTGACCGAGACCTTGGCTCCGGCCATCTTCGTGGAGCCCTCCCAGCCCTTGGAGCGGGAGGCGTCCACGGTGAAGGAGTAGCTCTGGCCGGCGGACACCCGGTTGAGGATGTCGGTGTTCATCCCGTAGTCGAGCAGGACGACCGGCAGTGCCTCACACGTGGTGGCCTTCGGGACGGTGGCGGTGCAGTTGTCCACCTGCATCTCTGTCGGAGCGGCGGACGTGAAGCCGTACTCGGTACGGACCTTGGTGCCGAGGTTGACGCCGGTGTAGTCCGTGGACCGGGTGTTGTCGTCGACGAACACGTAGTCGGCCTTCTCCTTCACCAGGAGCTGGGTGGTGTCGGTGATGCGCTCGCCGTTGCGGTAGTAGCTCCAGGCGCGGGCCCGGTTGCTCTTCAGGTAGTGGTCGGCATCCGAGTCGCCGCCGAGCTGGCCACCGAAGACCGTGCCTGCGTCGGTGCGGCAGAAGTTGCAGATGTACTGGGTCCAGTTGGACGGGTGCATGGCCGGCTCGAACCAGGCCTCCTCCGTCACCTGGCCCGGCCGGTAGCTCCTGGACGTCTCCTGCATACCGGCGGGATGATCCGTCCGGGCCATGACGTTCTGGCCGTACGTCACCGAGGACGCGGCGCGCACGTAGTCGTCACGCTGATGACCCTGCTGCAGGAACTGGGCGGAGCGGAACGACGTCATGGGGTACGGGCCCCAGGAGTGCATCGTGTAGTAGCCGACACGACCGGCACCGTCGCTGTGGAACGAGTTCTTGATCTTGGCGAAGTCCCCGGACCGGGCAGGGACGGCGAGGTTCGCCGGAATGCCGTTGTTGAAGTCCCACTGTCCCGCGTAGGAGTAGCCGGACTCCTCGACGCCCTTCAGCGCGACGGTCGTACGGCCCTTGGCCAGGCTTGCCGCGAGCTTGGCGCCGTCGGCGTGGCTCGTGGCGATGTAGGGGACCGTGACGCCGAGGATGACGATGCCCTGCGGGGAGTCGTCATTGGGGGCCAGGACGATCGCGGAGGCTCCGGCCTTCTCGACGGACTTGACGAGCGTCGAGCTCTCGGCATAGGTGGAGTCGACGTGCAGCAGAGCGGCCTTGCCCGCGAGGTCCTTGCCCTCGAGGTCGGCGGCAGAGCCCGATCCGACGTCGATGACATCGAAGGACTTCGTCCCGTCGAAGCGGTTGAGGTAGCTCGACGTCTTCGCGCTGATGGCAAAGGAGTCGGGCCGGGTGACGGTCGCCCGTACCAGCGGTTCCCGCCGGCTCTGGTAGAAGGAGGCCCACAGCTCGCCCGTGGCCGGCTTGGCGCTCGGAATGGCGCCGAAGCGCTGATCGGACCAGTTGACGAGGCCCGCGACACCCGACATGGACCGCCGCTTGGTGGCCGAGGTCCTGGTGAGCTGCTGCGAGAACTCGGAGTTCTCCAGCGCCCTCTTCTCGTCGGGCGTGACGATCCGGAAGTCCGTCGCCTTGGTGGCGTCGACCGTGGCGCCGCCGTCCCCTTCGGTGAGGTCGATCTCGGCTACGTTGAACAGGTCGGTGGCGTACGCCTCGCTGGATGTGCCGATGCCTGCGGTGCTGAGCTGTCCCGTGACGGTGTACTTCCCGACGGGCAACCGCAGTTCCTGGTGCCCCCCAACGAAGGTGAACGACGAGAAGTAGTCGTTGTCCAGGCCCATGACCAGGTACCGGACGGACGGCGACGAACCGCCTCGGCGGTCCTTGAAGTCGAGGCTCAGACCGTACCGCTTCGCCTCCGTGGTGAAACCGACGACGGTGTGGGCGGTTGCGCCTTCCGGGGTGGTCGCGGTGATCCGGCCGGAGTACTCGCCGACGGCGACGCCGTTCGGGTCGAGTACGACGGGCACCTCGGCGGTGCCGTTCGCCGGGACCGTGACCGGCTGCGCGGGCAGGGTGAGGGCCCCGGCCGGCAGGGTGCCGCTGACCTCGGAGGCGAGGGTCACCGTGGTGTCGGTACCCGTCGGGTTGGAGAGGGTGACCGTGCGGGTCTCCTTCTCGTAGGCCCCCTCCTGCCACTCGACCAGACCGAAGTCACCGCTGCCGGACAGCTCCAGCTTCGGGTCGAGTGCGGCCGGGATGTCGACGCGGCCGTTGCCCTGCTGGTACGCCGTGTAGCCGGGTGCGGGCTTGGCGTGCGCCGTCAGGGCGTTCTTGATGCGCTGCCCGGACCAGTCGGGGTGACGCTGGGCGAGGATGGCGGCGGCGCCCGAGACGTGCGGCGCGGCCATGGAGGTGCCGTTCAGCGAGGTGTAGTACTCGTTCACCGGCGTGCCGAGGGAGGTTCCCGCGGCGCGCGCGGCCACGATGCCGACGCCCGGTGCGGTGATCTCCGGCTTGATGGCGTAGTCGCCCTTGCGCGGGCCCCGGCTGGAGAAGCCTGCGAGGACGTCGGACTTGTCCACCGCGCCGACGGTGAGGGCGGAGTCGGCCGTACCGGGGCTGCCGACGCTCATCGCGCCGGGTCCTGAGTTGCCCGCGGAGATCACGAAGAGGGTGCCGGTGGAGGCGCTGAGCCGGTCCACCGCCTCGGTCATCACGTCACCACCGGCCGTGGCGGGGCCGCCGAGGCTCATGCTGACGACGTCGGCGCCCTCGTTGGCGGCCCATTCCATCCCGGCCAGGATTCCGGAGTAGCCACCGGAGCCCGAGTTGTCGAGGACCTTGCCGATGATCAGGTCGGCGGCGGGGGCGACGCCCTTGAGCCTGCCGTCCGCGTTGGCGCCGCTGCCCGCGATGGTGGCGGCGACGTGGGTGCCGTGGCCGTTGCCGTCGTTCACGGGCAGGCCCGGGACGAAGCTCTCCGTCTTGGTGATCCGGTCCTTGACGTCGGCGTTGTCGGGGTCGATGCCGGTGTCGAGGACGGCGACCTTGGCGCCTGCACCGTCGTACCCGGCAGCCCACGCCTCGGGGGCGCCGATCTGCGGCACGCTCTTGTCCAGGGTCGCCTTGGCCTTGCCGTCGTACCAGAGCCGGTCGACCTTCGCGGCACCGGGAACGGTGACAGCCTTCCCCTTGGCGGGCTTCTTGCTGACGGGCTTGACGGACTGCCAGAAGGCCCTGGCCCCGTCCTTCTCGACCCGTACGCCGGCCATGTCCAGCCGGTCGATGACCGGGCCCCGGTCGCTCGCCGGCAGGGCGTCCGCACGCTGCTTCAGCGCGCCCGCCGAGAGCTTCTCGTCGTAGGAGACGATCACGGGCATCGCCTCGGACGTGGCGTCGCCGTAACCGTCCTTGATCAGCTGCGTCACGTTGAACAGGCGCTTGTCGACCGCCCCGGAAGCGACGGCGTCGCTCGCGTCCGAGGGGATGACGAACAGATCGCCGTCGGGCCCGGCGAACGTCTCGAAGTGCTTCGACGTGCCCGTGGCCGCCCGGGCGTCCACGGACTGCTTGCCGTCCGCCCCGGTGGTGACCGTGACGGTGTCGCCGGTGACGAGGGTGATGTCGACGGTCGTGCCGGCCCGGGTGGCGGGCTGCACGATTCCGGTCGCGGACGGTGCCGCCTGGGCACCGACCACACCGGTGAGGCCGGGCAGGGTGGCACTGACGGCGACGACCACGGCGGTGGCCAGCAGTCGTCTCCGGTTTCTCCCTCGCGAAGGGTGCTGCACGTGCTCCTCCTAGATCGGGGGCGATGGCGCGCCGCGGAACGACAGCGAAGATGGGATGACTTCGTGTCATGTACAGGTACGGCGTCGCAGTCCGGGACGCTACAACCGGCTTCGTACGGCACAGAAGGGCAGGTGACGGCGCATTGGTGCCAGCGTCACCTAAGAGCCAGCGCGGCGACCGCCCTCACCTCATCTGCCGCCGTCCTGGGGCGACGCGTGCCGGATCCACCCCCGCTGCGCCGCGTACCAGCCCAGTTGCATGCGCGTCGCCGCACCGGCCCGGTCCATCAGGGCGCGGGCCCGGCGGAGCACCGTGCGTCTGCCGAGCCCCAGCTGTCTGGCGATCCCCTCGTCGGTCATTCCGCTGAGCAAAAGCGTGAGAAGCCGCACGTCCGCATCGTCCAGTTCCGACCCCGTCGCGTCGGGCGATCCGGCGACGGGAGCGAGCGGCAGCCCTGTCGCCCAGAACTGCTCGAACAGCGCGATCAGCCCGTCCAGCAAGGGGCTGGGCCGGACCAGTACGGAGCCGCGGTGCCCCGCGAGGCCGTCGCCGGGCGCGGGCAGGATCGCCACTTCACGGTCAACGATGACCATCTTCATCGGCAGCCTGGGGGCGGAACGCGCCTCCTCGCCCGCGTCGACGTACCGGCTGATCCTGACGAGACCGCCGGGGCCGTCCAGCGCACGGCGGTCGTACACCGTCCGGTAGCGCACACCCGCCGAAAGCTGCTCCATCTCACGGTCGTTGGAGAGCGTCCCGAGGTCACCGACGAGCGACGTGTAGGGCGGCACGTCGAAGATGAGGACCTCGTCACGGGCCTTGCTCTGGATCTGGTCGATGCGCTGGGCGACCGCCGCGTCCGGAGTGAACTCCACCGGAATCCGGTCGGTCTCCTGCTGCCTCGCGGTGGTGCGGTACGCGGCGGCGAGCTGTCCCATCGCCGCACGGGCGGTGTGCAGTTCCTGCATACGGCGCAGCAGCAGGACCTCGCCCGCGATGTCCGGGGGCGAGGCGATCACCCGGGGCCGTGCGTCCTGCGTGTGGCTGAGCAGGCCCTGCTCCGCCAGGCCCGTCAGCGCCGCCTCGATCTGCTCGGCCGACAGCCCGGTCAGGGCCGGGAGCCGCTCGGTCCGGCACGGCCCCTGCCGCACCAGTTCCGCGTAGATCCGGGTCTCTTCCTCGGTCAGTCCCAGAGCTTCGAACACCACGATCCTTCCCTTGGCGGCACGGTCGCCCCAGATTCGCCGCCCTGCGGGACGTACGGAACCACCTGATCCGGCGTCCGAGCGGACAGTAACGCCGCAGTAACGCTCAGCCTGTAGGCAGTTGTCGTACAGGTGACAGCTGATCGCTAAGGTGTGCGCCATGCCAGGTACGGCCGACTCCCCGCACGCACCGGGACTTGCCCTGCACCTCCTCGGGGGATTTGCAGCGATTCGGGACGACGGGGTGACCATTCCCCGGAGGTGGCGACGGAGCACGGCCCAGACCCTGGTGAAGCTGCTCGCGGTGGCCCCGGCCCAGCGGCGTCACCGCGAGGAGGTCATGGATCTCCTGTGGCCGGACACGCCGATGGCGGCGGCAGTACGGAATCTGCGCGTCACCCTGCATGCCGCACGCCACGCTCTGGAGCCCGAGCTGGCGCCGCGCGTCCCCTCCGCCTACCTCGTGGCGGAAGGTGATCTGCTCTTCCTCGCGCCGGAACGGGTGCGGGTCGACGCCGACGAGGCGGAGGAGGCGGCACGCGCGGCGCTCGCCGCGGGCGACGCCGACGCGCTGGAGGCCGCGCGCCGGACGCTGGAACAGGAGCTGCTCCCGGAGGACAGGTACGCCGACTGGGCCGCCGAACGCCGCCGCCGTATCGACGTCCTGCGCGAACAGCTCGTACCGGCCCTGGCGGGGCGGCTGTTGGCCGACGGGCGTACGGACGACGCCGTGGGACTGCTCCGCGAGGCGGTGGACCGGTCCCCCGCCGACGAGGCACTGAATCTGCTGCTCGCCCGCACCTGGTACGACATGGGCCGCCCTCGCCAGGCCATCCGCCAGTACCACGCGTGCCGCGAGGCGCTCGCCGAGGAGTTGGGAGTCCGTCCCGGCGCCGAGCTGGAGGCGCTGCACCGGACGGCGCTGGGCGCGCTCGACGCGCTGGGCTCCGTACCGGCGGCCAGTGCCGTGCCGGAGCCCGCACCGCTGCCCCCGGCCATCCGGCGCCCCGAGCGGCTCCCGCTCTTCGGCCGCGAACGCCCTCTCGCGCTCCTGTCCGCGCACGCCTCGGCGGCCGGCGGTGACACCCGGCTCGTCGTGGTGCGCGGGGAGGCGGGTATCGGCAAGACCCGGCTGGTCGCGGAGGCCGCCCGGCAGGCGGCGGCGCAGGGTGTCCGGGTGCTGTGGGGCACCAGTCACGAGGCCGAGGGGCAGACTCCGTACGGGGTGTTCGCGGACGCCCTCGACGGTCATCTCGCGGGCTGCGGCACCGAGGAGCGGTCCCGGGTGAGTGCCGAACATCCCGGGCTGGCCGCTCTGGTGCCCTCCCTGGGTGGCGGGCCGCCCGCCGCGGGGAGCCCGGAGGAGCAGCGTGCACGGCTGTTCCGTGCCGTGGCCGGGGTCCTCACCGATCTCGCGGCGGCCCGCCCCGTGCTCGTCGTCCTGGACGATCTGCAGTCCGCCGACCCCGGGTCGCTGAGCCTGCTCCACCACCTCGTGCGGACCACGCAGACCAGGCGCTGGCGCTTCATCGCCACCTGCCGCGACGAGAGCCTTCAGCCGGACGACGTACGGCAGCAGGTGCTCGACGGCATCCTGCGGCAGCGGATGGCGATGGAGATCGATCTGCTGCGGCTGAGCCGCAGCGACTGCTCCGGGCTGGCCGCGGCGGCGGCCGGGCTCGGCGGGCGCACGCAGGACCGGCGCACGGCCTCGCGCATCTTCCGACTCTCGCTCGGAAACCCGCTGTTCGCGCTCGAACTGACCAGCGACCCCGAGGCGGACCTGGAGCGCATGGTGCCGCGGCAGCGCACCACCGCGGAGCCGCGCGCCGAGGCCGTTCCGGACAGCATCCGCCGGCTCGTCCGCAGCCGGCTGGCCCGGCTGCCCGGCAGCGCGAGACAGACGCTCGCCGCCCTGTCGCTCGCCGGCGGTACCGCGGTCTCGCTCGCCGAGCTGGAGCCGGTCGTCGCCTCCGGTCTGCACCCTCCGCTGCACGGCCCCGAGATCACGGCCGCGCTCGACGCCGCCGTCGGTTCGGGGCTCGTCGAGGAACGCGACGTCGTCCTCGGCGGCCGTCCGGTCCTCGGCTACGCGTTCCGCCACCCCCTGGTGCGCCTCGCGTGCACGGAGCAGCTGGGCAGGGCCGCGCGACGGCGGATCCACCAGGCGTACGCGGACACGGTGCTACGACTGCGGCCCGACGCCGTGGACACCATCGCCTTCCACATGACGGTGGCGGACGACGAACGGGCGCCGGTCTACCTCCGGGCCGCCGCGGACCGGGCGGCAGCCCTGTACGCGAACGACAGCGCCTGCGACTACTACCAGGAGCTGGTCACCCACCTCGACGCCACGGACCGGGCCGCGGCGTCCGAGGCGCGGCTGGCCTGGGGTCAGGTGCTGCGCCGCGCCGCGCGCTATCAGGAGGCCGAGGAAGTGCTGCGCAGGGCCCTGGCGGACATGGAACCGGCCGGCGACCTCGGCGGAGCGCTGCAGGCCGCCGTGTCGCTCGCCGAAGTGCTCGGCCGGGCCGGACGCCCGCTCGACGGCCTCGACGTGCTCCGTGCGGCACCCGTGCATGGCCGGTCGGCCGTCGAGGACCGCGTCGCCCTGCACCTGGCCGTCGGTGCGCTCACGTTCTACGCCGGCCAGTACGAGGAGACGTTGACGGCGCTGCGCCGCGCCGAGCTGGAGACGGCCCGGCTGCCCGAAGCGGAACAGGACCCGTTGCTCTCCCGGATGTTCACGATCCGGGCCGCCGCTCTGATGGTGTCCGGGCAGGTGCGCGAGAGCCGTGGAGCGGCCGAGGCGGCGCTGCTGACGGCCGAGCGCGCCGGCGATGCGGCCCTGCTCTCCAGCGCGCTCTCGGTCGTGGGCGAACTGGCCCGGGAGGAGGGCCGGACGGAGGCGGCGCGGGACTACGCGCGACGCGCGGTGTCGAACGCCCGCCGTACCGGAGACCCCACGGTCCTCGCCTTCGACCAGTGCAATCTGGCGGGCGCCGAGCTGCTGACGGGTGAGCGTGCTCGGGCGACGGCGCTGGCCAACGCGGCGGTCCGGCTGGCCCGTTCACTGGGGACCTCGTGGGTGCTCCCGTACGCCCTGGTGGGGCTCGCCGAGGTCGACCTGCGCTGCGGGCGCCTGGCGGAGGCGGACACGGCGCTGGCCGAATGCGCCGATGCCGTGTCGCTGGCGCGCGACCCGCAGGTGCTCGAAGGAATGCGGCGGCTGGAAGAGGAACTCGCCGCCGCGCGGGCCACCGGGAAGGCCCTGCCGGCGCCACGGTAATTCGTGGGTAACACCGGTTTTCTACGGTCTGGCCAGCCCTGGAACACCAGGGAATGCGTGCCCCGTGTTCCAGCCCCGAGGAAACGTACCCATGTCTGCTTCCGCCCCCGACGCGCCGTCCGGCACCGGTCCGAACGACTCGGTCCGCGCCGTCGTCGACGCGGGCGGCGAGCCCTGGGCCCGCATCCTCGGTCTGCTGGAACGGCGCTGGTGCGAGCTGCCCGTGGGCAGCGTGCTGGAACTGCACAGCGCCAACCCTCAGGTCCGTTCGTCCCTCCGCGGATGGTGCCGGCTCACCGGCTCCACGCTGCTCACCGAGGAGGAGACGGGCGACGTGAGTGCGTACCGCATCAAGCTGCCGCCGCCCCCCGTGCACGGCACGCCGACACCGTTCCCCCTCCCGAAGCCGGAGTCCCCATGAAGCCCCTTGCTCGCGCCAGACTCGTGGCGGCGGTCACCGTCGCCGCCCTGTGCTCGCCGGCCGTACTGCCGACGGCGACCGCCGGGCCCGCACCGGAGCCGACCGTCTCGGCGTTCGGTGCGTCGGTGAGCCGCACGGTCACCCTGATCACGGGTGACCGGATCACGGTCACCACCACGCCGGACGGCCGGAAGTCGTACAGCGCGGTGCCCGCCGCGGACTCGGCCCCGGGCACGGTCCTGGCCCGCACGGACATCGACGGCGACGCGTACTTCTACCCGAGCGACGTGATCGGCAAGGTCGGTTCCCTCCTGGACCCGCAGCTGTTCAACGTGGACGGTCTGGTCCGCGACGGCTACGACGACTCCCGCGTCGACGCGCTCCCGCTGATCGTGCGGCGCACCGGCGCCGACCGTCCGGAGGCGCTCGAAAGCGACGGACTGATGCCCGCCAAGCGGGACTTCCACGCGCTCAGGGCGAGCACGGCGGTCCTCGACAAGGACGACGCGGCCGAGGTCGGTGAAGCCCTCGACAGCAAGCACGCGCTGGACGGCGTCAAGAGCATCTGGCTCGACGGCAAGGTGCACGCGGACGCGCTGGACCGCAACCTCACCCAGATCGGCGCCGACAGCGCCTGGCAGGCCGGCCGTACCGGCAAGGGCGTCAAGGTCGCCGTGCTGGACACCGGCGCCGACCAGACGCATCCCGACCTCGCGGGCCGGATCAGCGAGGCCAGGGACTTCTCCGGCAGCGGTAGCACGCTGGACAAGAAGGGCCACGGCACGCATGTCGCGGCGACCGTGGCAGGCAGCGGCGCGGGCGCGCCGGGCCTCCGCTCCGGTGTCGCACCGGACGCCGACCTGATCATCGGCAAGGTGCTCGGCGACGACGGCTCCGGTTCGGACTCGTCCGTCATCGCGGGGATGGAGTGGGCCGTCGCGCAGGGTGCCAAGGTCGTCAACATGTCGCTGGGCAGCGGCCCGACGAACGGCCAGGACCCGGTCACCCAGTCGCTCGAAGCGCTCGCCACCTCGTCCGGCACTCTGTTCGTGGTGTCCGCGGGCAACGAAGGTCCCAACATCAGCACCGTGTCCGCCCCCTCGATCGCCCCGCACGCGCTGTCGGTCGCCGCAGTCGACTTCGCGGGCGGCACCGCCTCCTTCTCCAGCCGCGGCCCGTCGTTCAACGGAACGGTCAAGCCCGAGATCGCGGCCCCCGGTGTCAACGTCGTCGCGGCACGCGCCACGGGCACGAACATCGGCACGGTGCAGGCCGACCCGGCGTACACCGCCCTGTCGGGTACGTCGATGGCTGCCCCGCACATCGCGGGCGCCGCGGCCCTGCTCGCCCAGGAGCACCCCGACTGGACCCCGGACCAGCTGAAGCACACCCTGATGGGCACCACGACGGCTCCGCAGAGCGGTCAGTCGCTGTACGACGTCGGCACCGGCGTCGTGAACCTCCCTGCCGCCCTCAAGCAGACCGTCGTCGCCGACACCGGCGCGCTCGACTTCGGGCGCCTGGACGTGACCGACGGCACCGCGACCCGCACCGTGAAGCTCACCAACAAGGGCACCGCGGCCGTCACTCTCAACCTCACCGGCACGCTGGCCGCTGCCGGTTCGACGCCTCCGGCCGGCATGCTGGAGCTGTCCGCCTCCTCCATGACGCTGGGCGCCGGTGAGACCTCCGAGGTCACCCTGACCGTCGACGCCGCGGGTACTCCGACCGGTACGTACAGCGGAGCGCTGACGGCGCTCCCCGCCGACGGCGGCCAGGCGCTGCGCATCCCGCTGCTCCTGGACCGGGCACAGTCCGTCAAGGTCACCACGCTCGACCGCGCGGGCAACCCCGCACCCGCCCAGATCTCCCTGCTCAACGCGGAGAGCGGCGCCTCCATGAACGCGGAGATCCCCGCCGCGGGCACCCGTGACGTGCGGGTCCCCGAGGGCAGCTACATGGGCCTGGCGATGATCCGCATGATCATCGACGGCACCCCGCAGATCGCGATCGTCAGCGCCGACCTCAAGGCCGGCACGAACGAGATGGTCTTCGACGCCCGCAAGGCCCGTCGCTGGACCGCCTCGGTCGAAGGCAAGGACACCCGCCCCGAGTTCATGCTGGGCAACCTGTCCCGCACCACCGACGACGGTAAGTACGGCATCCGTCACAGCATGCTGGCCGGCGGTGCGTACGGGGCCTTCCCCAAGGACGCGCTCTGGATCACGCCGACCACTGAGGCGCACCTCGGCAAGGTCGCCTTCAACGAGCGCTGGCGGCTCGCCGACGCCGACAGTGACAACACCGTGGGCGACACGTCCGCCCTCTACGACGCGGCGTACGCCCGGGACGAGGTCGCCGACAACCCCGAGCGCCGGCTGACCCGCGGTGAGATCGAGAAGTTCGCCAAGGTCCGCACGACGTACCGGGGCATGAACGAGAAGATCCGCATCCAGGAGGGCAGCACGGTCTACGGGACCGGACTGAACGGCCTCAACACGTCCTCGCCGTCCTACCTGACCGTCCCGCGCGAGCGCACGGAGTACATCCAGGCCGAGGACAGGACATGGCTGCGGTTCACCTACCGCAACCAGGGGGGCGTGGCGATGAACTACTCGCCGGCCCAGTTCACGTACCAGCCGGGCACCTCCTCGAAGTACACGTGGTTCGCCGGACCGTTCTCGGTGCGCGCCGCGGGTCAGACCACCGGTGCCCGTCTCCAGTTGAAGGTTGACGACGCCGTCATCCCGAAGGGGTTCGCTCCGATGCTCTCCGACTTCAACTCCCCGCAGCGCACGCAGTCCACGACCGCCCTCTACCGCAATGGCACGCTGGTCGCCGACCGCGGCTCGCTGATCGACAAGACGTTCGAGGACGCCGACAAGGCGTCGTACGAACTCCGCCGCACCTACACCTCGGCCGGGATCTTCCCGCTGGGCGGTGAGGCCGCCTCCAAGTGGACCTTCACCGCGGGCGGCACGGGTGAGGCGGCGACCCCGGTGGACCTCCTCAACGTGTCGTTCGACGCGCCGCTGAACAACCTCAACCAGGCGCGCGCCGGCCTCCCGCTGCCGGTGAGCGCCGACATCACGGGTGCGGTCGAGGGCCTGCGCAAGGTCCGCGCGTGGGTCACCGCCGACAACGGTGTGACCTGGAAGCCGGTCCTGATCCTCGGACACGAGGGTGCGTACCAGTTCCTCGCACCGCCGTCCGCGCTCACGTCCGGTGGCTTCCTGGGCCTCCGCGTGATGGCCGAAGACGGGCGGGGCAACACCGTGGACTCGGCACTCCCCCGGGCGATCCCGGTCGTCTGACTCCGCACGGCATGACATGACGGTGCCACCGTCCCCGGGGAGGGGGCGGTGGCACCGTCATGTTCCGGACCCGGATCAGAACCGGTCGAGCGCGGCCTTCAGTTCCGCCGCGTCCGGCGGATTGGCACCGGCCCGTGCGACGGTGACGGCGGCCGAGGCCGCCGCGTGGCGCAGCACCTCGGTCACGCTGTCCGCGTCCACGGAGCGCAGCCGCTCGCGGCCGTCCGCACCGAGGAGTCCGAGCGAGGCGAGTGCGTGCAGCGTGCCCGACATGAACGCGTCGCCCGCTCCCACCGTGTCGACGACGTCGGTGGGAAGCGCCTCGACCGTGGTTCGTCCGCCGGGGAGGACCGCGAGCGCGCCGTCGGCCCCGCGGGTGACGAGGACGAGGGCGGGCCCGGTGGCCTGCCAGCGTGCGGCGACCGCTTCCGGGTCCTCCCCCGGGTACAGCCACTCCAGGTCCTCGTCACTGGCCTTGACCACGTCGCTCAGCGCGACGCACCGCTCGACCCGGCGTACGGCCGTGTCGTGATCACCCATCAGTTCCGGCCGCACATTGGGGTCGTAGCTGATGGTCGCCTCCGTCCGCGCGGACTCCACGGCACCCAGCACGGTGGCCGCGCCCGGCTCCATCACGGCGGCGATGGACCCGGTGTGGACGTGGTGGTGCCGCTGTCCGAGGCGGGTCCGTGCGAGCGTCCAGGTGATCTCGAAGGTGTACGTGGCCCGTCCCCCGCCGTCCAGGGTCACGGCGGCGGACGGGGTGGGCACGACGGCACCGTCGGTACGCACCCGTACGCCGGCAGCTGCCAGATGGTCCCGGATCAGCCGCCCGTTCTGGTCGGATCCCAACTGGGTGAGCAGAGTGGCGCTCCGGCCGAGCCGGGCGAGTCCGAGGGCGACGTTGGCCGGGCTGCCGCCCGGGTGGACCTGGTCGGCCGCACCGGGGAGCCGGACGATGTCGGCGACGCATTCGCCGATGACCAGCACATCGAGTCTGTCGAGCATGGGGTGGGTCTCCCTAGAGTGCGGTGACGAAGGTGTCCTGGTAGGAGGTGCGGCCTCCGAACACATTGAGCCCGATCCTGCCGCTTGCGAAGCGGGTGTCCGTCGTGTCGATGACCGGCCGGCCGTCGACGAACACCTCGATCCGGCTGCCGAGGGCCCTGATCCGCAGGGGCAGGCTCGATCCGGCGCGCAGGAGCAGCGGTACTTCGGCGAGTACGGCCGACTGCCCGCCCTCCTTACGGAACAGCCGTGCCGTCCGCAGGTTCGGGTCGAGGTTCACCGCGTATCCGTCGGCCGCGTCGGCCGAGGCGCGCAGCAGGACGGAGCCGGCGCCGGGGGTGCCGTCGGGGCCGCCGAACCGCACCAGTGCGGTCAGTTCGAGGTCCGCGTACTCGGTGGCGGACACGGCGGTCGAGTCCCGGTCGAAGGCGCCCGTGCGGCCCGCGCCGGTGGTCTCCCAGTGCCCGGCCGGGACGACGGTGAGGTCGCCGAGTCCCCCGGTGCGGAATTCGGCGCCGCCCGGCGCCGGGGCCGGAGCCGGGACGGTGCCCGTCACCCGGAACACGTCTTTCAGCCCGTGGACGGTCAGTTCGACGATCCGGGCGGATCCTCCGGTGGCGTAGAAGGCCGTGCCCAGGTCGTCCGGTCCGGGGAAGAGGAGGCTGCTGATGGTGACCTGTCCGTCGCCGCCGAACACCTCGACCGAGGAGCTGTCCATGAACAGGCGCAGGCGCAGCCGCCGTTCGCCTCCGGCCGTGTCGAGCGGCAGCGGGGCGACGGTCCGGCCGGCGAAGTGCTCGGTGAAGTCTCCGACGCCGGAGCGGGTGCGGTCCACGAACAGACGCTGGGCGGCGACGTCGTAGCCCACGACGGTCCGCCGGTCTCCTCCGGTCCGCAGCCGGAGGCCGAATTCGGTGGCGGCTCCGGTGTCCGGCAGGGCGATCTCCGCCTCGATCTCGTACGAGCGCCCCCGTATCGCCGCGAGCGGGTTGGCGGACTCCGGCAGCACGGTGACCTCGCTGACGGTGGTGCTGCCCGAGCGCAGCGTTTCGAGTTCGGCGGCCGGGCGCTGGACAAGTCCCCCGCTGGAGAGGGTGAGTTCGCGCGGGATGCTCAGCGCGCCGTTCCACTCGCCGGTGGGTGCGCTGAACGCGTAGTCCCAGTTGCTGAGCCAGCCGAGCTGGACCCGGCGTCCGTCGGGCAGCCCGGCGAAGGTCATGGCCGCGTAGTAGTCGCGGCCCGCCTCGGCGCGCAGGGGGGTGCCGGCCGTGTTGGTGGTGGTGAAGGCCGCGCCGTCCCAGTCGCCGAGGAAGTACTCCGCCGCCGATCCGTCGGTCGCCCGCACCGCTCCCGTGGAGAGGGTGAGCACCCAGCGCACCTGGTCCGCCTGGCCGTCGACGGGCAGGGGGAACAGGTCGGGGCACTCCCACACTCCGCCGACGACCCAGTCGCCGTAGCCGAAGGAGGAGCGGTGGGTCCAGTGCAGCAGGTCGGTCGAGGTGTGGAAGCGGACGTGGTCGCCGCCGGACACCACCATCACCCACTGACCGTGCTCCTCGTCGCGGACCACCTTCGGATCGCGGAAGTCCCAACCTCCTTCCCGTCCACCGGGGTTCGGCACGACGGGCTCGGTGCCGTACCACTGCCAGGAGCGGCCACGGTCCCGGCTGAAGGCGGCCCGCACCGACTGGTTGCCGCCGGGCTTGTCCGGGTGGTAGCCGGTGTAGAAGGCGAGCAGCCCGGAGCCGCCCCCGAAGAGTCCGCTGACGTCGTCGGCGTCGACCACGCACGACCCGGACCAGGTATGGCCGAACTCGGAGACGGGAAGGGCGACGGGCAGGGCACGCCAGTGCAGGAGGTCGGTGGACACGGCGTGCGCCCACTGGCCCGCGTCCTGGTGGAAGAGGTGGTACTCACCCTCGTACCGGACGAGTCCGTTGGGGTCGCTCGTGCGCGAGGCGAGCTGGGTGTAGTGGTATCCGGGACGGTAGGAGTCCGTGTAGTACGTCTGCGGGGTACGGGCCCGGACTTCCTGGAAGAGGGCCGTTCCCCCGGTCGCGGCCAGGGCCACGGCGGCCCCGTCGGTGCGGGCCGCAGTGGCGGTCAGGACCTGGATCCCGTCCACGGTGACCGTCAGGTCCGCACCCAGGGCGCGGAGTTCCGTCCGGTAGGTGGAGCCGTCGACGAACGGGCGTACGGGGGGTGCGGCCTGGGCGAGTACGCGTCCGTCGGCGCGGTCCACGAGGCGTACGCCGCTCGCGTCGAGGCGGGCCTCGTACCCGCCCTCGCCCGTTGCGCCGGTGCGGACCACCAAACCCGCGGTGGCCGCCCCGGCCAGGAGGACGTCGGCGCTCAGCAGCGCGTCGCCGCCCGGGAAGGGCGCCGTGCGCAGCGCGACGGCGCCCTCGCCCCGGATGCCGCGCAGGTCCGGGGTCCAGCTGCCGGCGACGTCCGACCAGCCCTGAAGATCCGTCACCGGGCCGGAGGCAGCGACGTTCTCGAAGGCGGCGGAGCCGTTGTACACCTGGACCCCGAGCTGCCCGGCGCCGTGGGTGGCGTCCTCGGCCGTGATCACCGGGGCGTAGCCGTCCGGGGTGATGAAGTCGGTCTGCCAGCGGACCGTGAGCCGCTTGCCGTCCGCCCGGACCATGAGCCGGTACACCCTGCCCACCTCGACGGGTGTGCTGTGGGTGCCGAGAGTGGTGTCCCCGTCGATGCGGTAGAGCCGCAGCCGGTTCTGGTTGGGGTCGATCTGCACCCCGTATCCGGAGGTGCCGCCCGCGTCGGTGCGCAGCAGGAGGGAGGCGACGGCGTACGGATCGTGGATCTGGACGTCAGCCTGGTACACGGTGTCGTGGACGCGCGTGTCCGCGACCGCACGGGTGTTGGTGTCCGCCGGCGCCGTGGCGAGCCAGCCGAATGCGGTGGCCTTCCAGGTGCCTCCGGTCGTGGTCCAGCCGGTCGCCGTGGTGGTGACGGTACGGATGCCCGGTGCGCCGAAGAGCACGGTCCCGTTGTAGGCGTGCAGGCCGGCGGCTCCGTGCGCGTAGGCGGTGTCCCGTGCGGTGAGGAGCTGGGCGCCGTCGACGGATACCGTCAACTCCGGGCCGTCCAGACGGACTTCGAGGAGGTAGCCGGTGCCCGGGTGGGCAGTGAACGCGGCGGGCGGCGCGAGGTCGCGGCCGGTCGCCAGGTCGAAGAGGCGGACCCGGCCGAGGTTGGGGTCGAGGCTCGCCGCGTATCCGGCCGCGCCGTCGTCGGAGGCCCTGACGACCAACGAGCCGACGG
This sequence comes from Streptomyces sp. NBC_00234, assembly GCF_036195325.1. NCBI lineage: Bacteria > Bacillati > Actinomycetota > Actinomycetes > Kitasatosporales > Streptomycetaceae > Streptomyces > Streptomyces sp. NBC_00234. Next base: position 574,333 of record NZ_CP108101.1, read on the forward strand.
CGTAGGGCGATCCGGGATCCACGGTGACGCGGGCCACGTAGGCGGCGAGGGTTCCGACACGCTGCTCGGACAGGGCGAGGGCGTTGAGGTCGGCCCCCGTCACCACGCGTCGGCCGCCGTCGGCGGTACGGGACCAGGTGCCGGTGACCGCGAGCGGATCGGGGATCGCCGCGAGGTCACCGGGCAGGGCGGCCAGGAGGTTCGCGGCCCGTGCGGAGGCCACCGCAGGGCCGGTGCCGGTCAGCGGGGTCAGCAGAGCGAGACCGGCCGTGGACAAGAGCGCACGTCGAGAGAGGGACATCGTCGTCTCCTGTGATCGAGCGGGTGGGATTCCGTCCGGATCAGGCCGCCGGGCCCGATCCGGACGGGAGGCCCTCAGGGCCAGAGCGGGCGGGGGCCGTCGAAGACGGCGGCCATGCGCCAGGCGTCGATCCGCTCCACCGCGACCTCGCCGGCCGCGGCGACGGCCACGCCCAGCGCGTCGGGGAGGGTGGGGTAGACGCGGGCGGCCAGCGCCCGGCCGTTGGCGAAGATCTCCAGTGCGGAATGGTCGACGAGAACCCGCAGGTCGACCGCTCCGTCACCGTTCAACGGCAGTTCCCCGTAACGGGGTTCGGTGTCCACCGACGGGTCGAGGCTGCTCGCCTCGCGGCGCAGTCGCAGGGTGCCGGTGCCGTCCTCGGCCCGCGCCACCTCGATCACGGTCCGCTCGGAGCCGTCGGCGGACTCCCGCACCACGAGGCGCGCGAGGGCTCCGGGAGCGAGCCTCAGCGTCACCTCGATGTCCAGCTGGTCGCCGTTGATGCCGTCGAGCCGCATGTGTACGCCGTCGGGCACCGTGAGCGGGCCGGTCCGTACGGCGTCGCGGCGCAGTCGCGCGAGTTCCGGGACGGGGGCCTGGACCAGGCTGCCGTCCGTGCCGAGGGTGACGACGCGGGGCAGGGACATCACTCCGCACCAGCCCGCCTCGGCCATGGCGTCCTCGTCGCGTCCCTCCTGGAGCCAGCCGAACATGACGCGGCGGCCGAGGGCGTCCCTGGTGGACTGCGGGGCGTAGAAGTAGCGCTGCCCGTAGTCGAGCCGGTGCAGGGCACGGGGGACGAACGTGTCGCCCTCGTACGTGCCGGTCCAGTACAGCGGGTAGTGCGTGGTGCCCTCGTCCCAGGCGGAGAAGGCGAGGATGTCCGTCCCGTCGAGCCGGAAGAGGTCGACGCACTCCCACATGGTCCCGGTCCAGTCGAGGTCGGCGGCCGTGCCGGTGCCCGCGTCGCCGGTGAGGAGCGGGCCGACGTACCGCCAGTCGCGCAGGTCCTCGGACTCGTACAGGAAGGCCGTGCCGCCGGTGCCGCGGATCCCGGAGCCTACGAGGTGACGCCAGACACCGTTCTCCTGCCAGACGCAGTGGTCGCGGAACGCGGTGAGGTCGCCCTCCGGCGGGGCGGCGATCACCGGGTTGCCGGGGTCCTTGCGCCAGCTGCGCAGATCGGGCGATCCGGTGGCCACGCACGGGAGTTCGCGCTCTCCGTGCCGGCCGGAGTAGACGAGGGTCGGGGTGCCATCGTCGTCGACGAGGACTCCGGACCAGCAGCCGTCGCGGTCGGGGCCCTCGGTGCCGGGGACCAGGGCGACGGGTTCGTCGGTCCAGGTGACCAGGTCGCGGCTGGTGGCATGGCCCCAGTGGATGCGGTGGTGGGCGGCGGCGAGGGGGTTGTACTGGTAGAAGAGGTGGTAGACGCCGTCCCAATGGGCCAGCCCGTTGGGGTCGTTGAGCCAGCCGCCGGGAGCGGTGAAGTGGAAGCGGGGCCGGTGCGGGTCGAGGACGGCACGCTCCGCCAGGCCCTTCGGCGCGTCCTCGTGGCGGGCGCGGGGCAGGGTGAGGTCGTGGGTCATGATCAGGCGTTCTCGGTTTCCGGGGTGGCCGCGGTCAGGACGCGGCGCGCGGTGGGCGTGGCGGGGGCGTACAGATGGCAGCGCACCCAGTGCGGCTGCCCGTCGTCCTCGCCGACGACATGGCGGACGGGCTCGGTGCGGCTGCACGCGCTCTCGTCCTCGTACGGACAGCTCTCCGGTGTCAGGACGGCGGCGCGCAGCCGGGCCCGCAGGACCGGGTCGTACGGCGCGGTCCGCTCGGGGTCGGGCACGGCGGAGAGCAGGAGCCGGGTGTACGGGTGGGCGGGCCGGTCCATCAGGGCCAGCGAGTCGCCGCCCTCGACGAGTTCACCGGCGAACAGCACCTGGGTGGTGTCGGCGACGTAGCGGGCCGAGGCCAGGTCGTGCGTGATGTGGAGCATGGAGAGGGAGTGCTCGTCGCGCAGACGCCGCATCAGGTTGAGGATGCCGACGCGTACGGAGACGTCGAGCATCGACGTCGGTTCGTCGGCGAGGACGAGCCGGGGGTCGACGGCCAGGGCGCGCGCGATGGCGACGCGCTGGCGCTGGCCGCCGGAGAGCTCGTGCGGATAGGACTGGAGCATGTCCTCGGTCAGCCCGACCGTGTTCATGAGTTCGCGCAGTTCGCCCTCCCCCGCGGGACGCCCGTGCACGAGCAGGGCGCGGCGCAGGAAGTGCTCGACGCGGTGGACGGGGTTGAGGGAGCCGAAGGGGTCCTGGAACACCATCTGGACCGCACCGCGGTAGGCGCGCGAGGCGCCCCGCTTCTGGGTCCTGAGCACGTCCTGCCCGTCGAGCAGGATCTGCCCGGAGCTGGGCTGTTCCAGCCGGGCGAGACAGCGGGCGAGCGTGGACTTGCCGCTGCCGGACTCGCCGACGAGGGCGACGATCCGCCCGTGCGGGATGTCCAGGTCGACGGAGTGGAGGGCCCGGTGGCGGTCGCGGGAGAAGAGGCCGCCCATCCGGAAGTCCTTGGTGAGTCCGCGCACGCTCATCAGCGGGGCACGGGTCGTGGTGGCCGTGGGCGTCATCGTGCCTCGCCTCCGATGGTGCGGGCGACGAACCGGCCGGTGGCCACCTCGCGCAGGTCGGGAATGTTCGTCGAGCAGTCGGAACGGTCGGCGGGACACGCGGTGTGGAAGCCGCAGTTCTCGCCGGTGCGCGGGGTGTCGGCGAGGCAGGTGAGCTCGGTCCGGGGACCGGTCAGCGGCGGGAACGCGTTCATCAGCGCCTCGGTGTACGGGTGCAGCGGCGCGGCGAAGATCTCCTTCGCCGGGGCGAGTTCGACGAGCCGGCCCCCGTACATCACGCCCATCCGGTGGGAGAGCTCGACCATGAGGGACATGTCATGGGTGATGAACAGGACGGAGAAGCCGAGCTCGCGCTGGAGGTCGCCGATCTGCGCCATGATCTCCTGCTGGACCACCACGTCGAGTGCGGTGGTCGGCTCGTCCATGATGAGCAGGGACGGTTTCAGCGCGACGGCCATCGCGATGACGACGCGCTGGCGCATCCCGCCGGACAGCTGGTGCGGGTAGGACTTCAGCCGCGCCGGGTCGATGCCGACGAGTTCGAGGAGTTCGGCGGAGCGCTCCCGTGCGTGGCGCTTCCTCGTGCGCTCGTGGGTGGTGAAGATGTCACCGATCTGCTCGCCGATGGTGAGGACCGGATTGAGCGAGTTCATCGCGGACTGGAACACCATGGCGATCTCGCGCCAGCGGAAGGCCCGCAGTTCCTTCGCGTCCATCGCGAGGATGTCGCGGCCCTTGAACGTGATCGATCCGGTGATCCGGGCGGGCGGCTTGAGCAGGCGCATCACGGCATTGGCCACGGTCGACTTGCCGCAGCCGGACTCCCCCGCGAGACCGAAGATCTCGCCGGCCCCGATGGTGAACGAGACGTCGTCGGCGCCGACGACACTGCGGCCGTCACCGCCGTACTCGACGCGGAGGTTCTGTACGTCCAGCACCGGCTGGTGAGAGAACGAGGTCATCGTTCAGCCCTTCTTCCGGGACGTCGTGGCGGGAGCGGCGCGGCGGGCGCGCAGACGCGGGTTGGTGATCTCGTCGACCGCGTAGTTGGCCATCGCGAGGGCGAAGGCGACGAGGGCGATGCAGAGGCCGGAGGGGACGAACACCCACCAGGCGCCGGTCATCAGCGCACCGTCGTTGCCCGCCCAGTAGAGGTTGGTGCCCCAGCTGACGACGCTCGCGTCGCCCAGGCCGAGGAACTCCAGACCGGCCTGGGCGCCGATGCCGAAGATGACGCAGCCGAGCAGGGTCGTCATGACGACGGACGCCATGTTCGGGAGGATCTCCCGGAACATGATCCGCAGGGGGCGTTCGCCGGTGACGACGGACGCGGCGACGAAGTCCTTGCCGCGGATCGACTTGGCCTGGGCGCGCAGGACCCGGGCGGAGCCGGCCCAGCCGGTGACGACCAGGACGAGGATCACCGTCGCGGTGCCGGGCGGCATGAACGCGGCGAGGATCACCAGCAGCGGCACGCCGGGCACCAGCAGGAAGATGTTGGTGACGAGGGACAGGACGTCGTCGACGATCCGGCCGAAGTAGGCGCAGGCCATGCCGACGAGTACGGCGAGCGCCGTCGCCGCCAGGCCGACCGAGAAGCCCACGAACAGCGAGCTGCGCGCACCCCACAGGGTCAGGGCGAGGACGTCCTGCCCCTTGGCGGTGGTGCCGAGGAGATGCTGTGCCGAGGGTGCCGACGCACCCCGGCCGTTGATGGTCGAGGGGTCGCCGGGGGCGAGCAGCGGGGCCAGGAGGGCGAGCAGGACGAACAGGGCCAGGACGACGGCCCCGAACAGCGCCTTGCGGTTGGCGAGCAGGGCGCGCAGGAGACCGGTGCGGCCACGCCTGGGCGGGGCGGCGGGCGGCGCGGACGGTGGTGCGGCCTGTTGCGTGCGGGAGTCGAGGACACTCATGGGGGTCTTTCTCCTTCTCAGCCGCTCAGCGGACGCGCACACGCGGGTCGAGACGGACATAGACGAGGTCGACGAGGAAGTTGGCGACGAGCACGGCAGCGGTGATGGTGAGGAAGATGCCCTGCATCAGCGGGTAGTCGAGGCCCTGGACGGCGGCGAGGAGCTGGAAGCCGACGCCCGGGTAGGCGAAGACGACCTCGGTGAGCAGCGCGCCACCCACCACGAAACCGAGCGCCATGCCGAAGTTGGTGACGGAGGGCAGCATCGCGTTGCGTGCGGCGTACCGGAACATGATCCGGGCGGGTGTGAGGCCCTTGGCCTCGGCCATGGTGATGTAGTCCTCGGCCACTGTCGCGATCATGGTGTTGCGCATGCCGAGCATCCAGCCGCCGATCGACACGAGGACGATCGTCAGCGCGGGGAGCACGAGGTGCGTGGCCGCGTTGGAGAGGAACGCCCAGGACAGTTCGGGAGTGAAACCGACGTCGAAGGCGTGGCGCATCGGGAACCAGCCCAGCGTCATGCCGAACAGGTAGAGCGCCCCCATGGCGAGCCAGAAGTACGGGAACGAGCCGGCGAACACGAGCAGCGGTGGGAACACCGAGTCGAGGACGCCGCCGCGGCGCCAGGCGGCCAGGATGCCCAGCAGGTTGCCGATGACGACGGCGATGACCAGGGAGGTTCCGCCGAGCAGCAGGGTCCAGCCGATCTGGGAGGCGATGACCTCGGAGACGGGCGTCGGGAAGCGGGACAGCGAGATGCCCATGTTCCCCGTGCAGACGTCCTTGACGTAGTCGATGTACTGCTCCCACATCGGCCGGTGGTCGAGGCCGAAGAGCCGGCGGATCTGTTCGATCTGCTCCGGCTGCATCTGGCTCTGGGAGCGGGCGAACATACGGGAGACGGGGTCGCCCGGCATGAAGCGGGGCAGCAGGAAGTTCAGGGTGACGGAGGCCCAGAAGGCGAGCAGGTAGAAGCCCAGGTTGCGCAGGAGGTAACGCACCGGTCCCTCTTTCGGTTCTGTGAGGGGCCGGTGGCCCGCCGCACGGTCGGCGTCGGCGGGCCACCGGAGTGACGGGATGTCAGTGCTTGACGGGCTTCAGGCTCGTCAGGACGAGGACGGTGGTGTCGCCGCGGTTGGTGAGCGTCGCGTACGGGTCGTCCTCGGTGGGCCAGCCGGTGAAGCGGCTGTCGGTGTACGCGCCCCACTCCGGGCCGGGGAAGAGCGGCACGACGGGCGCCTTCTCGGCGAAGAGCTTCTGCAGGGCGGTGAGTTCGGTCCGCTGTCCGGCGGCGTCCGGTTCGGCCGCGAACGCGTCCAGCAGGGCGTCGGCCTGCTTGTCGCCGAAGCGGTGGTAGTTGCTCAGTGCCCTGGTCCCGACGGGCTCGACCGTCTCGGTGCCCATCGTGGTCCGGTAGAACTGGTAGGGCGTGGCGCCGTTGTCGCTCCAGACGATGCCGGTGTCGTAGTCACCCGTCTCGTAGCCGCTGACGACCGCGGCCCAGTCGGGGGACTTCACGGTGGCGGCGACGCCGATCCCGGCGAGGTTCTGCTTGATGATGTTGGCGACGGACAGCCAGTCGGAGGAGGCGGAGCCGACGGAGATGTCGAAGGCGAACGGCTTGCCGTTCTTCAGCTTGCGCTTGCCGTCGGCGCCCTTCGGGTAGCCCGCGGCGTCGAGCGCCCTGCCCGCGGCCTTCGCGTCGTACGTCGTCCAGGTGCAGGAGCCCGCGACGGTGGCGTCGCGCCACTTGTCGTACCCACCGGACAGGCCGGTGCAGTCGGCGGGCCCGGTGTAGCCGTTCATGCCGACCTCGGTGACGCTCTCGCGGTCGACGGCCTGGCTGAGGGCCTTGCGCACCGCGGGGTCGTCGAACGGCGCCTTGGTGGTGTTCATCGTCCAGTTGATCATCGACCCGGTCTTCGGGTACCAGTACGCGTTGTGCCGCGGGTCCTTGGCGACGAAGCTCTTCTTGATGTCCGGGATGAACGACTGGGTCCAGTCCGCCTCACCATTGACGAAGGCCAGGTTGGCGCTGTCGTTGCCGCTGAAGCCGAGGACCCGGATGCCCTCGATCCGCTGCTTCTTCGGCTGCCAGTACTCGGGGTTCCTACGCAGCTCGTAGGACTGGCTCTGGAAGTTGGCGACCTCGGTGTACGGGCCGGAGCCGACCGGCTCCGGGTTGGTGTTCTTCGCCGGGTCCTTGACCTTCTCCCATACGTGCTTGGGCACGATGACCTGCTTGCCGAGCTCGAAGACTCCCGGCGAGTAGGGCTTGGTGAGGGAGAAGACGACCGTGTCCGCGCCCTGTGCCTTCACCGTCCTCAGGAACTCGTAGCCGCCGAGCAGCTTCTTCTGGAGGCCGAAGGTGTACGCCACGTCCTCGGCGGTCAGCGGTTTGCCGTCGGACCACTTGACGCCGTCGCGCAGGGTGAAGGTGACGGTCTTCCCGTCCGGGGTGGTCTCCCAGGAGGTGGCCAGCCACGGGGTGGCCTTGCCGTCGGCGGGGTTGTAGACCAGCATCGCCTCGTACACGGCCTGGGTGGTCAGCGGTGCGACGACCTGGCCGGGCGCGAACGGGTTGAAGTTGCGGGTGAAGGTGGCGAAGTCCTCACGGGGAATGGTGAGGAGCTGCTTGCCGGAGGTGTCCCCCGCGGCGTTCGGGCCGGCGCCGCTGCAACCCGAGAGCAGCAGGGCCGCGGCGGCGAGGGGGGCGACGAGCGCGGCCGTCCGGAAGCGCCGGGCACGTATCGACGGTGCCATAATGGTGTCTCTTCTCTCTCTTCACATTGACCGAAGACGGGTGAGGAAATCCCGTCGGGCTGATTCGCAGTCAGACCGACGAGCGTTCGATCAGCGGGCAGTCGACCGTCACCTGTGTGGTGGTGAGCGGCTGTCCCGCTGTGAGAGCGCCGAGCATGTCGACGCCTCTGGCTCCCATGAGTTCGAACGGCAGGGCGACCGTGGTGAGGCCGGGCCGCAGATAGGCGGCGATGAGCTCCTGGTTGTCGAATCCGATGACGGCGATGTCGTCCGGGATCCGAAGTCCACGTTCCTTGATGGCGTCGTAGGCGCCCATCGCGGTCCGGTCGTTCCCGCAGAACAGCGCGGTCGGCCGGTCGGTACGGTCCAGCAGTGAGCAGGCGGCGGCGTATCCGCCGTCGGCGGTGGCGTGGCCGGGTACGACCAGGCTGTCGTCGACGTCGAGACCGGCCTCGCGCAGCGCCTCCTCGTAGCCCCGGCGCCGCCCGACCGCGGCCGGGATGCCGGTGTCGAGGTTGATGAATCCGATGCGCCGGTGGCCGGCGTCGAGGAGTCGCCGGGTGGCGGTGTATCCGCCCGCGACCTCGTCCGGGACGACGGAGGGCAGTGCGCCGTCCGCGTCGAAGCAGTTCACCAGGACGACGGGTACCTCACGCGCGGCGGGCGGCAGTTTCACGGCACGGTGCCAGGTCGTGGCGTACAGCAGCCCCTCGGCCCGCTGTTCGAGGAGCTTGTCGAAGGCGGCGGCCTCCATGGCGGGGTCGGTGTCCCCCGCGGTGATGAGCAGGAACTTCCCGTCGGCCCAGGCCCGGTCCTGCGCCCCCTTGATCACGTCGACGGCGAAGGGCGCGGTGACGATCTCGGTGATGAGTCCGTACCACTCGCTGCGCTTGGCGGCGAGCGCCCTGGCCCCGGCGTTCGGCCGGTAGCCGAGCTCCTCGATCGCGGCACGGATGCGCGCCCGGGTCTCCTCGGGGATGGCGGCGTCGGCGCGGCCGTTGAGGACGAAGGAGACGGTCGTGCGCGAAACGCCCGCCCGCTCGGCCACCTCGCTCATCGTCACGCGACGCGTCCTGCTCGTGGCCACTTTTCCTGCTCCCTGCGTCCCGCCGACAGCGGACCGTGCTCGGTTACGCGCTTTAGTAACGCGCGTTAGTACGATGTTGCACGCAAGTTACGAGCGGTTGACCAGCTGTGTCAAGAGGTCCGGCAGCCAGAATCTCCCGGCGCTCGCGAAGAGCACCGGGAGATTCCGGTCCGCAGGGGGCCGCGGGGAGCCGCGGGCGGGCTCAGGAGGCGTCCTGGGCCCCGCCCTCCCCGAACCGCCGCTCGAACTTGGCGACCTGCCCCTCGGTGTCGACGACCCGGGCCTTGCCGGTGAAGAACGGGTGGCTCTCGGCGGAGATCTCCACGTCGATCACCGGATAGCTGTTGCCGTCGTCCCAGTCGATCGTCTGCTCGCTCGACGCGGTGGACCTGGTCAGGAAGGCGTAACCGGCGGACCGGTCACGGAAGACCACGGGGCGGTACGAGGGGTGCTTGTCCTGCTGCATGCCTGCTCCTGGGAACGTACGGTTTCGGCTCCGGCCAGCCTCGCCAACGGGAGCGGGCCGCGCGATCGCACGCGTCCGTACGGGGGGTGTGCGGCTCAGCCCGCCACCACCTCCGGGGCGGCGGTGTCCGCCACCGGGCGGCTCTCCCCCGCGTCCTCGGCAGGCCCGGTCCGACGGCTCCACAGGAGGGCCGCGGCCAGCAGGACGACGGCGGCCGACAGCCACGGCAGCGGCCCGGCCGGAAGCGCTCCGGCCGCCAGCCCGGCCGCGGCACCGACCAGCTGCAGCGAGAGCGACTGCACGGAGAGGGCCGTGGCCCGGCCCGAGGGACCGACCCGGCGGTGCAGCAGCTCGTTCTCGCTGGGCCCCGCCGCCCCGAGTCCCAGGTACACCAGCCCGTATCCGGCGGCGGCCAGGACCACCGAGGGAGCACCGGCCGACGTCACGGTGGCCCCGAGCAGCAGGAGGCCGGCGGAGACCGCCGCGAGGCTCACCAGAACGGCACGCTCCCCGCTGCCGGCGAGCCGTGCGACGAGCGGCGCGAGATGGCTGCCCAGCGCGGAGCAGACGAAGCCGGCGGAGGCGAGTCCGGCGAAGAGCACCGCACCCGACTCGGCGGCGCCGGTCAGCTCGGCCGCACGGCCGGGGGTGAGGAGTTCGATCGTGGCCAGCGCGGTGCCCGCCGCGCCCGCGCTCAGCAGGATCCGGCGGATCAGGACGTCGCGGGTGCCGAGCCGCAGCCCGTCCGCGATCGTGGCCGGGACGCCGCGCAGCACCCCGCGCAGGGTGACCGGCACCCTCGGCGGTTCGGGCAGCGCCACCAGGACGTAGAGCACGAAGACGATCTCGACGACCGCGCCCAGGAGCGCGGGCACGGAGAGCGGAAGGACGAGGTCCGAGGTGTACGTGCGCAGCCGGTCGGCCAGCCCGGGGACGAGCCCGATCAGCCAGGGCAGGGCTCCGCCGAGGAGGGTGCCGACGGCGAGCGCGGCCGAGGTGGCGGCGCTGCCGCGGGCCAGGCCGGTACGGAGGTCGGCCTCGGGCCCGGCGTGCGCCTGGACCGTGTCGACGTACCAGGCTTCGGCCGGTCCGCTGGACAGGGCACGGCCCGCACCCATGAGGGCCATGCCGAGCGCGAGCACCCAGGCGGCCGTGCCGAGGCCGAAGAGGGTGAGGGCCCCGAGGTTCAGGACTCCGGCGGCGGCCAGGACGGTCCGGCGGCCGATGACGTCGGAGAGTCCGCCGGTGGGGAGTTCGAGAACGGCGGCGGTGAGGGAGTGCGCGGCGAAGAATCCCGCGACGGCGGCGAGCGACATGCCGCGCTCGGTGAAGAGCAGGACCTGGGGGGCGATGGTCAGCCCCAGGGGCAGCCAGAACAGGAACGACACCGCGACGAAGCGGCGCCGCGCGGCGCGCTCGCCGGATATCGCGGCCGGGCCGGTTCTCCGGGCGGACCCCGGCTTCGCGCTCACGAGGCGCTCTCGTCGTCCGCGTCGGACGCCCGGCCGGTGTCGGCGGGACCTCCGGACTCGGCGCGGCCGCCGCCGGCCAGGGGCAGTCCGGCGGTGACCAGGACGACCTGCTCGGCCCTCGGGTCCGAGGCGTCGCGCGCCGTCAGTTCGGCGAGCTTCGCGTCGAAGGCGGCCCACAGCTCGACGAGGGACTCCGGCGTGAGCCGGGGCAGCAGGTCGCCCACGTTCGAAGGTTCCCGCCACTCCGGACCGAGGCGTCCGGACTCCATGTCCGCCTCGTGCTGGACGAGCGACTGCTGCAGGTGCTCGATCTGCCGGCGGCGCAGCACGCCGAGCGCGGCCCGGCTGCCGGGGGTCGCGTGCATCGCCTCGTTGCTCCACGAGGTGACGGAGTGCACGGACTTCCAGCGGCGCTCGCGGCCGTCGCGGTGTTCCGCCTCGGCGACGAAGGCGTACTTGGCCAGGACCCGCAGGTGGTAGCTGGTGGAGGCGGACGTCTCGCCCGTCCTGGCCGCCAGCTCGCTGGCGGTGGCCGGCCCGTGCTGCCGCAGAAGCCCGAGCAGCCGGATGCGCAGGGGGTGGGTGAGTGCCTTCAGGGCCGCCGCGTCCTGCGCGGGATCGAGTACGCGGTGCTGCTCGTCGCTGTCCATGGCGGCAGCTTAGAGCGGCTCCAACCCTTTCCCAAAGTGTTTTTGCAAAACTTCTTTGGGGAAGTTCGGGAAGCCTTCGGCCGGGCTCAGCCCTCGCCGGCCACCGCCTCCAGGGCGTCCGCGACCAGCGTCAGAAAGCGGGCATGGGCCCGGGGACTGCACAGGGGCTCGGGGTTCCAGGGCACGACGCGCGCCGCCTCCCACAGCTCCGGCCCCCCGGGTCCCGCGACGAACGTGCCGACCGGGATGGCGTTGGACCTGACGTCCCCGAGGACGAGCTGGGGCCGCAGCTCCGCCGCCTGCGCCCGGCCGACGGTGGACCAGCTGGCACCCGGCCCCTCGGCCGGCTCGATCATGTTCACCCCGAGCTCGGCCAGCACCCGCAGTTCCGGCCACATCCCGGGCCGCGCGAGGTGCACCTCCTCCCGTCCGGCCGGTGAGAGTGCGAGCACCCGGGGCCGGTCCTGCGCGGCGCCCGCGACCGCGCGCAGCCGCTCCCGGGCGGCAGCAGCCTCGTCGTCCGCGGCCGGAGCGGCCTCACCGCCGAGTGAGCGGGCCAGCTCGGCGAACCGGTCGCCGGTCGCGGCGAAGCCTCGGGCCCGGCCCACGTCGATCACGACGACCGGGACCTGCTCCTCCAGATGCTTGGCGGTCTCGGGAGCGATCCCGTAGACCTGTCCGCCGCCGTAGGACACGGCGACGACCAGGTCCGGCGCTCCGCGCAGCAGGGTCTCGATGTCCAGCGCACCACCCGCGCCGAGGTAGTCGACCGTGTCCAGCGGCAGCGTGCCGGCCTTCGCCAGGTCGGGCGCGGGGCCGTCGTGGCCCGAGCCGAAGATGCCCTCGGGCCGTATCCCGTAGTCCCAGAGGGTGGCTCCGGCCTGGATGTACGCGAGGATCCGGGCTGGCGTGCGTCCGGCAGCCGACACCTGCCCCCGGTCGTCGGAGAACCGCCATGCGCTCTGTTCCGTCACGTCATTCGCCCCTCTGCACCGGCTCCCCGGCCCCTCGCCGGGCTCGCACAGCTGTACCTGCCCAGCCGATCGACGTCACACCCCTCGGTGGACGGCCCGGCAGGGCAGGTCTCAACGACCCGATTCCGCAAGGGTGAACGCGGTGTTGACCAGAGCGACGTGAGTGAACGCCTGGGGTGTGTTGCCCAGTTGGCGCGCGGCAGTGGGGTCCCACTCCTCGGAGAGCAGACCGAGGTCGTTACCGGCCGCGACCGCCCGGCCGAAGAGTTCCCGGGCCTCGGCGGGGTGTCCGGTGGCGGCGAGTGCGTCGGCCAGCCAGAACGAGCAGGCGAGGAAGGTCCCTTCGGAGCCGGGCAGGCCATCGGTCGCCACGTCCGGCACGTAGCGGCGGACGAATCCGTCCTGGACCAGTTCGTCGCGGACCGCCGCGACGGTACGCACCACCCGGGGGTCCCACGGCGGCAGGAAGCCCGACTTGACGACGAACAGCGTCGCCGCGTCCACCTCCTGCCCGCCGTAGTGCTGGACGAAGATCCCCCGCCCCGGGTCGTACCCGCGCGCGCAGACGTCGGCGTGGACGGTGTCACGCAGCGCACGCCAGCGGGCGACGGGGGCCGGGAGCCCGGTCACCTCGGCCATCCGTACGGCACGGTCGGCGGCCACCCACGCCATCACCTTGGAGTGCACCCAGTGCCGGCGCTTCCCCCGCCCTTCCCACAGCCCTTCGTCGGGGTCGCTCCAGTGCAGCTCCAGGTAGGACATCAGGCTGCGGACCAGACCCCACACATGACGTTCCATCGGGATGCCCGCGCGCAGGGCCAGATAGAGGGTGTCGATGACCTCCCCGTACACATCGAGCTGGAACTGCTCGACGGCCGCGTTGCCGAACCGCACGGGTGCCGATTTCTCGTAGCCCGGAAGCCAGTCGGCGACCGTCTCCGGCAGCCGGCGCTCGCCGCCCACCCCGTACAGACTCTGCAGGTCCCCCGGGTCCCCGGCCACGGCCCGCACGAGCCACCGCCGCCAGGCGGCGGCCTCGTCGCGGAAGCCGCCGCGCAGCAGCGCCGACAGCGTCATGCTGGAGTCGCGCAGCCAGCAGAACCGGTAGTCCCAGTTGCGTACGCCCCCGGCGCTCTCCGGCAGGGACGAGGTGACCGCCGCGACGATCCCGCCGGTCGGGGCGTAGGCCAGCGCCTTCAGTGTGATCAGGGAGCGCAGGACGGGATCCCGCCACTCCCCCTCGTAACGGCACCCCTCCGCCCACCGCTCCCACTCCCCCAGGGTGTCGCCCAGCGCCCGTTCCACGTCGATGCGCGAGCCGTTCGGCAGGTGCGAGGGCTGCCAGGTGAGGACGAACGGGACGCGCTCGCCCTCCCGGACGGTGAAGTCGGAGCAGGTGACGGTGGAGCGCCCGTAGGTGTGCACCCCGGGCGGGACACGCAGCCACGCGGAGTCGGGGCCCGCGACGGCCACGCGGTGGTGGGCCGTGCGGCGCACCCAGGGGACGATGCGGCCGTAGTTGAAGCGCAGACAGAGCTCGCCCCGCATCTCGACGGTGCCGCGGACTCCTTCGACGATCCGCATCAGCCGGGGCACGCCGTTGCGGTGGGGCATGAAATCGGTGACCCGTACGGTGCCGTCGGCGGTGTCCCACAGCGTCTCCAGGACGAGTGTGTCGCCGCGGTACCGCCGTTCGGTGCACTGCCCGGCACCCACCGGGGCCATCCGCCACCGCCCGTGGTCCTCGTCGCCGAGCAGCGCGGCGAAGCAGGCGGGTGAATCGAAACGCGGCGCGCAGAACCAGTCGACCGAACCGTCCGTGCCGACGAGCGCCGCAGTACTGAGATCGCCGATGAGGGCGTAGTCCTCGATGCGACCGGGCATGTGCGACCCCCTTGACCTTCTCTCATTCTCCGGTGCCGGGGCGATCTCCGCACGGGGCCGCGCGGCCGGGCGCACGGCCGGCCACGCTCCGTGAGTGAGGTTGCGGCCGAGGTGCGATCGTTGGAGGCTCGTTCTGGAGGCCCGGAATCTCTGCCTTCCGGTAAGGGGTACGTCCAATGACGCACGAGCAGTGGGTGCCGAAGGGGGCCGACCGGGAACGGCCCAATGTGGCGCGTGTCTACGACTGTTACCTGGGCGGCTCGCACAACTTCGCCGCGGACCGCGAGATGGCGCGCAAGGCCGTCGAGATGTGGCCCGACCTCCCTCTGATCATGCGCAGCAACCGGGCCTTTCTCCAGCGTGCCGTGCAGTTCCTCGCCCGTGAGGGCATCACCCGCTTCCTCGACATCGGATCGGGGATCCCGACGTTCGGAACGGTGCACGAGGCCGCGCGGGAGATCCGTCCCGAAGCCCAGGTCGTCTACGTGGACATCGACCCCGTGACCGTCGAGCACAGCCGGCTCATCCTGCGGGACGACCCGCAGTGCGAGGTGGTGCGTGCGGACATGCGCGACCCGGGGCGACTGTTGTCCGAGCCCCCCGTGGCCGCGTTGCTGAGTGCCGGTGAGCCGGTGGGAGTCCTGCTCGTGGCCGTCCTCCACTTCGTGACCGACGAGGAGGACCCGGAGGGAATCGTCCGGGTCCTGCGGGACGCGCTGCCGGCCGGCAGCGCACTCGTCCTCTCCCATGCGTCGGACGAGGGCAGGCCGGACCGCGCGAAGGAGCACCAGGACCTCTACAAGCAGTCGACGATGCCGCTGACGATGCGCTCCAGGAGCAGCATCGCCGCGCTCTTCGACGGCTTCGAGCTGGAGGACCCCGGGCTGGTCTTCCTCCCCGAGTGGAAGCCGGCGGACCCGGCCTCGGTAGGGCCTCATCCGGAGAGGATGACAGGTCTGGCCGGAGTGGGGCTCCTGCCATGAGTGCTCCGCCGGCCGGGCGGGGCAGGGAATCCCCCGATTCCGCCGAGGCCGCACCCGAGGACGACTCCTCGGCCCGCTTCGCTGCGGAGTGGGCCCAGCTCCTGAGCGAGGGGCACGGCGCCGCCGTGCGCCCCGGTCTGCTGCGTCATCTGGTGACCGGGACGACCGAGCTCCTGCTGCGCGCCCACCGTGACGACCCGTTCGATGCCTCGAAGGCGGCGCGGGTCGGTTCCCTGCTGGTGCAGCACCAGTTCACCGATCCGCAGCTGATGGCGCGCGCCGTCGAGCTCCTGCAGGACTGGCCCGCCGGCGACGACCGCGGAGCCGCCCTCACCGGCGCCTTCGCGGCCGGCTGGGCGACGGCGCTGCGCGACCGTACGCTGCACGACCAGGAGGGCGTGCACCGGGCGTCCGATCAGGCACGCACGGGCGCCGAGAAGGCGCTGTACGCCTCGGAGGCCCGGTTTCGGGCCGTGTTCGAGAACGCCGCGATCGGCATCGGGATCGGCGACCTGGACGGCAACATCCTGGCGGTCAACACCGCGCTCCAGGAGATGTTCGGCGCACGGGCCGAGGACATCCGCAAGCTCAGCGTCGACGTACTGGTCCACCCCGAGGACAACCCCGGCGTGTGGGAGTCCTACCGCCGGCTCATCGACGGCGAAGTGGACAGTTTCCAGTGCGACAAGCCGTACTACCGCCAGGACGGCGAGGTGGTGTGGACCCACCTGGTCGTGTCCCTGATCCGGAACGAGGACGGCCACCCCCGCTATCAGGTGGCGATGCTGGAGGACATCACCGACCGCCACCGTCTCCAGGAGCGGCTGCACTTCCAGGCCACGCACGACCCGCTGACCGGGCTGCCGAACCGGAGGGCGTTCTTCGACCGGCTGGAACAGGTCTTCACCTCGCCGGAGAAGGCCGGCCGGTTCGGGCTCTGCTCGGTGGACCTCGACGGGTTCAAGAGCATCAACGACAGCCTCGGCCACGAGACCGGCGACCGGCTGCTGAGCGCCGTGGCGCAACGGCTCCAGGTCGCCCTGACACCCCTGGGCCACATGCTGGCGCGCCTGGGCGGCGACGAGTTCATCGTGCTGGTGGAGAAGTGCCGCGGCCGGCAGGAGGCGGCGGCCGTGGCCCAGACCGTCCTGGCCGCGCTCACCGCACCGTTCCTGATCGACAGCCAGAAGCTGGCGGTCCGGGCCAGCGTCGGCGTCGTGGAGCAGGCCGTGTCCGCCACCAGCCCCGGTGCCGCGATGCGTGCCGCGGACCTGACGCTGTACCGGGCCAAGAGCGAGGGACGTGGCCGGTGGACGTTCTTCGACCCGCAGCGCAACGCGGTCGCGGTGAACCAGTACGCGATGTCGGTACGTATCCCGCTGGCCCTGGACCGCGGCGAGTTCTTCATCGACTACCAGCCGCTCTGCGCGCTCACCGACGACTCGCTGGTCGCCGTCGAGGCGCTGGTGCGCTGGCGCCATCCGGAGCTGGGCGTCCTGGGCCCCGACGAGTTCATCGCGACCGCCGAGGAGAGCGGGCTGATCATCCCGCTGGGGCGCTGGGTCCTGACACAGGCATGCGAGCAGGCCGCGCGGTGGACGGAACGGTTCGGCGCCGCGGCGCCGCGGATGAACGTCAATCTGGCCGTACGGCAGGCCCGGAACTCCTCGCTCGTCTCGGACGTCGACCGCACGCTGCGGGTCACCGGTCTCGACCCCGCGCGGCTCCAGCTCGAGATCACCGAAAGCGTGCTGCTCGGCCCCAGGGACCCGGCGTTGCGGGCGTTGAACACCCTGGTCGACATGGGCGTCTCGCTGACCGTCGACGATTTCGGAACCGGCTGGTCGAACCTCGCCTATCTGCGGGACCTGCCGGTGTCGGGACTCAAACTGGCCGGTTCCTTCGTCACGGACCTGCACCCCGGCGCGGACAGCGACCACGTGGGCTGGCGGATCATCAGCGGCCTCGTCTCGCTCGCGCACACGCTCGGGCTGACCGTGACGGCCGAGGGCGTCGAAGCCGCGGCGGATGCGGAGCGGCTCCGCACCATGGGCTGCGACTGGGCGCAGGGCTGGTACTACGGCCGCCCTGCCGGGCCCGGGGAGATCACGAAGCGGATCGCCAGGGGCGGCCGGGACACACCTCCCGGGGCGAAAAGTTAGTAAAGAGTGCTAAATGCTCTCAAACCCCCTTGACCTGACGTCGTACCGGGTCGACCATGGAGATCTGGCATCGTGCACGTTGCGGACACCGGCTTCCGGTCACCGTACGCACGGTTCATTTGCCAGTTGTGGTGGTCGACGCCTCAGGCGTCCGAGACCGGCCCGGCGCTCAGCGCCCGAAGGCCCGGCGAGCGGATCCGCTCCTCTCGCCCCGCAGCCTCGAAGGCCGCTCTCCACTTTCGGTTCCAGGGGGTGTCCGGCGAAGGGTGTGCCGTCCGTACAGGCTCCCCGCCGTCGTCCCCTCACCAGCACGGGCCGCGCCACGGCCTCCCAACACCGTAGCCACGCCCGCAACTTCCCGTTAGGCAGCACCCATGCGTTCCTTCCCGCCGCCGGAACGGGGCAGTGCCCCGGACCGCCGGCCCGAACAGCGCGCGACCGGGCCGCCTCCGGCCCGGCGCCTCGTCAGTCCGGCGGTCCCGGACCACCGCCCAGCCCCCAGGACGTCTCCTGGTGCGGGCGAGCGGTGACCGGCCCGGACCGGCGCATTGCCCACGGCCTGTCCTCGCTCTGCCGCCCGCGATTCGCCGTACACACCCGCCCACTTCGCCGGCCCCACCAGGAAGCGCCCGATGAGCTCCGCTCACCAGGCGGCACCGGTCAGGTCGCACCGGGCGGAGTCGTGTTGGCGTTGGTGCGACCGCATCGACACCCGCTCGGGCCGGGCCCGTAGCCTGCGGCTCCGAAAGAGACCTCGCAGGCCGGCGCCCCCGCACCGGTCGACGCCGCCCTCCGGGGCAGGCGGTTTCCCCTTCGGCACCGCCTGCCGCCCGAAGCTCTCGCGCTCCGGGCATCAAGAAGGACTGATCATGAGCGTCGTTCCCGTCTTCGCCTACCATTCGGTGGCTCGCGAACCGGCTTCGTGGATCGCTCCGTTCTCGGTGACACCGCGCACGTTCGCCGAGCAGCTCGACAGGATCGCCGACGCCGGGGTCTCCGTCGTAC
Source organism: Streptomyces sp. NBC_00234 (assembly GCF_036195325.1). Taxonomy (NCBI): domain Bacteria; kingdom Bacillati; phylum Actinomycetota; class Actinomycetes; order Kitasatosporales; family Streptomycetaceae; genus Streptomyces; species Streptomyces sp. NBC_00234. Next base: position 592,615 of record NZ_CP108101.1, read on the forward strand.
CCCTGCGGCAGCTCGTGGCAGCGCTGCGGGGCTGCAAGCCACTGCCCGAGCAGTCCGCCGTACTGACCTTCGACGACGGATTCGCGGACTTCTACTGGACCGTCGCCCCCATGCTCGCCGAGCGTGGGCTCCCCGCGACGCTCTACGTCACCACCGGCGCCGTGCACGCCCCCGGCGCAGGCCCCGAGGGAAGTCTGCTGCCGCCCGCCGACATGCTGAACTGGCGCCAGATCGCCACCCTGGACGCCCTCGACATCGAGATCGGCGGCCACAGCCGTACGCACGCACAGCTGGACATCCTGCCCGCGGCGCGGGCGCGCCACGAAGTGGCCGACAGCAAGCGGCGCCTGGAGGACGTGGTCAGCCACCCGGTGAGTTCCTTCGCCTACCCGCAGGGCTACCACAGCGCGGCGGTGCGCCGCGCGGTGCGGGAGGCCGGCTGGAGCTCGGGGGCTGCGGCCGGTGGCGCGTTCAGCTCCACGACCGACGACCCGTGGCGGATCTCCCGTCTGACGGTCCGCGCCGACACCGGTCCGACGGAGTTCGACCGCTGGGTCCATGGCGTGGGCGCCCCGGTCGCAGCGCCGCGCGAGTCCCTGGGAGTCAAGGGACGACGCCTCTACCGAAAGGCCAGGTTCATGACCGGCCACTATCCCTGAGCGCTCCGCCCCACCGCCATCACACCCTCTGAGCCCCGCCCGGTACGCCGCGGGGCCCTTTGTCGTACCCCGCGCGCGCACGAGCGGCTAGAGGCCCAACTCGGGCACGGATGCGACCGGTTGAGCGGTGGCGGACCAGGGTGACGCATGCCGCGCGGCCCGGTCGCCGGTCGGGGTGAATTTCACTCGTTCCACGCCCGCACACAGGCGCACCCCCTCACCACCTGTTAGACATGAGCAACCCGGCGTGATCATCATGCTTCGATGCCACCCCTCCCGTCGTGCCGAGAAGGGACCCCCGCATGCCGTCGACCGCCCTGAGGATCGCGCTGACCGCGACCGTCGGAGCCTCGCTCTGCGCCATATCCCCCTCCAGTCCCCCGGCGGACCGGAAGTCCGCGGCCCCGGCGCCCGCCGCGGGCCGGGCGGGCTGCCCCGTCGTCGACGTGCTGGTGGCCTACACACCCAAGGCCGCCGCCCACGTCGGCGGACAGCATCGCGTGTCCGCGTCCGCACAACAGATCGCCGCCCGGATGAACCGCTCGCTCAAGCAGAGCGGGGTCTGCGGCTCGATCCGGATCACGCACGCCTACACGGCGACGGGGTACGACGGCTCGGAGGACTTCGCCCCGGCACACCAACGGCTGAAGGACAAGGACGATCCGACGCTCGGCGGGCCGGCGCACCGCATGCGCGAACAGCACGCGGCGGATCTGGTCGCCGTCATCGTGAACCGGCGGGAGAAGGGCGGGGGCATCGCGGACTACACGGCCACGCTCGGCGAGTCCTCCAGCGAGTTCGCCTACTCGGTCTCCGACGTCCAGGGAATCGCACTGGACTCGGTCAGTCACGAGATCGGGCACAACCTGGGCCTCGCCCACGACCGGACGACGATGGCCACCGATCCGGAGGGGGCGATGAAGGTCAGCGAGGACCGGCCGTACAACACGGGCTGGATCACCCCGGACCGCAAGTACTACACGATCATGGCGTACGGGTCCTCGTGCGGTGACTGCACCGGGGTCGGGCAGTTCTCCAACCCGGACAGGAACTGGCGCGGACAGCCCCTGGGCGACGCGTCAAACGACAGTGCGCGGGCGCTTCGCGAGACGCTGCCCGTGGTCGCCCGCTACCGCGCCTCCCCCGGCCCGTTCGGCCGGTAGGGGGCTCCGCACCGCCGCGGGGGCGGGATCAGTCGTTCACCGCGGTGAGCAGCACCACGGCGTCCTCCAGGGCGAGCAGTCCGTGCCGCTCCTGGGGGATCGGGTGCAGCGCTCCGGCGGCGAGCTCCACGTCTCCGGAGGCGGCGGTGAGGCGGACCGCGCCGCGCAGCACCTGGAGGGACGCCGCGGGCGGTGCGTTGTGTTCGTCGAGGGCCGACCCGCCGGTGAGGGCGATGACCGTCTGCCGCAGGGTGTCCTCGTGCAGCAGGAGGTGGGCGCTGCGGCCGTGCGCGGAGGTACGGGCCGTGGCCAGGTGCTCGACGGCGAGGGCGTTCAGATCGTCCATATTCCCACTGTGCCACGAGGCCGGGCCGCGTGTTCTGCCGCGCGGCCCGGCCTCGTGCGTCGCGTCAGAGTCCGGCGGCCAGTGACAGGTCCGCCAGGTCGGCGTCCGCCGCGTCCGCCAGGCTGGTCCCGACCCACCGTCCCAGTGCCGTCTCGGCGGTGATGCCTGGGCCGAAGCCCGCGATGAGCCCCTGACCGAGCTCCGCCACGCCGCCGTCGTCGAACAGCCTGGCCAACGCGTCGAAGACCACGGAGCTGGCGATATTGCCCCGCTCCGTGAGCGTCGCCCGGCTGTAGCGGAACATCTCCGGTGGGAGATCCAGGTAGTGGCAGAGATCGTCGAGAATGCGCGGCCCGCCTGCGTGCACGATGAAGAAGTCCATGGCAGGCACGGTCCAGCCGTGCTTGTCGACCAGATCCTGCAGCACCGGGGCGAGCATTTCCATGGTGCCGGGCACCCGCTTGTCGAGCAGGAAGTGGAATCCCGTGTCGCGTACCGCGTAGGAGATCCAGTCCTCCGTGCCCGGCACCAGATGGGAGCCGTTGCGCTCCAGACTCATCCCGGTGCCGCCCTGACCGCGCACGACGGCCGAGGAGATCGCGTCGCCGAAGAGCCCGTTGGAGAGCAGTGAGCCGACTCCGATGTCGGTCGGCTGGTAACAGAGGGAACAGAACTCGCAGGACACGATGAGGACGTTGGCGTCCGGGTACGCCGTGCAGAAGTCATGGGCCCGGTTGATCGCCGCCCCTCCGGCCGCGCACCCGAGCTGGGCGATCGGGAGCTGTCGCGTCTCGGCGCGGAAGCCCATCGTGTTGATCAGCCAGGCGGTGAGCGAGGGCATCATGAAGCCTGTGCAGGACACATAGACGATCATGTCGATCTCGGCCGGTTCCACTTCGGCGTACGCGAGGGCCTGCCGTACGACCTCCGGTACCCGGGTCTTGGCCTCGGCCTCGTACAGCCTGTTGCGCACCTCGAAGCCGGGGTGGCGCAGTGTCTCCTCGATCGGCTGGACGATGTGCCGGGTCTGCACACCGGTGTTCTGGATGAGCCTCAGCACCAGCTCGCGCTGCGGGTGGTCGGCGTGGGTCTCCCGGGCCAGGTCCAGGGTCTGCTGCATCGTGATGACGTTCTCGGGCACAGCGATGGCCGGTCGGCACAGGGTCGCCATGGATTCTCCTCGTTCTCGGATGCGGAGGCTCTCGTCACCAGGTGACGGGCAGTGCGAGGGGGTAACGCCAGATGGACGTGGTGTTCCAGCGGATTTCCTCCGGCGGAACGTCGAGGCGCAGGGCCGGGAAGCGTGCGAGCAGCGATGTGAAAGCCACCTCCAGTTCCATCGTGGCCAGCGGCGCACCCAGACAGTGGTGCGCGCCCCAGCCGAAGGTCATGTGGGGGATGGACGGCCTGTCCGGGTCCAGCTCGTCCGGACGTTCGAACTTGAGGCCGTCCCGGTTGGCGGTGAGGTAGGAGACGTGGACGACGTCGCCGGCCCGGATCGGGACGCCGCTGAGCTCGACGTCCTCCAGGGCGATGCGCGGGATGCCGACGCCCTTGCGGAAGGGGATGTACCGCAGCAGTTCCTCGATCGTGCGGGGCAGCCGGTCCGGCGCGGCCCTCAGCGACTCCAGGAGCGCCGGCCGGGTGAGCAGCGTGTAGGCGATGTTGCCGAGCTGGTACGTCGTGGTGTCCTGGCCGGTGATGAGCAGCACCATGGCCATGACGGCCAGCTCCTGGTCGTCGAGGAGTTCCTCGCCGTCCCGGGCCGTGGCGAGCGTGCTGATCAGGTCCTCGCCGGGCGAGCGGCGCCGCTCCGCCGTCAGTTCGGTGAAGTAGGACCGCAGTTCGGCCTTGGCGCGGACCGCGTTCTCACGGCCCGCCGCGCCCATGTTCATCATGGTCAGCGCATGGGCGCGCAGCCAGGGGCGGTCCGCCTCGGGGATGTCGAGTGCTTCGCAGATGGTGATCAGCGGAAGCGGCGCGGAGACGCGTGCCACGAAGTCGGACGGGTTGCCGTCCTTCTCCATCTCGTCCAGGAGCTGGTCGACGATGCCCTGGGTCCGGGCGCGCATGTGGTCCACCCGGCGCGGGGTGAAGCTCTTCGCCACCAGGCTGCGCAGCCGGCTGCTGGCCGGTGGGTCCATCAGGTTGATGGACTCGGCCTGCACGATGGGTTCCGGGGTCATCCGCGGGAAGTCCCTGCCGAGTACGGCGCTGCGGCTGAAGCGCCGGTCGGTGGTGACGGTGCGGACGTCCTCGTAACGGGTGACGAGCCATGCCTCGCCCTCTCCGTACGGCATACGGATACGGGCCACGGGCTCTTCGGTGAGCAATTCCCTGAGTTGAGGGTCGAAGTCGAGCTGTTGCGCGTAGTCGAAGGGGCAGCTGCGCACAGTTTCCGTGTTCTCCACCGAGGTTCTCCCAAGGACCGGTCAGGGAATTCAGGGATGCCCGCTCCGGGGCCGGGAGCGGACCTCCCGTGTGTCCCCGGTCACGCAGAGAAACATGTCACTCACACTCAGTAATCAGCCGATCAGAGGGTGATCATGAGGAACAGCGGGGCCGATGGGCCGAGCGGCCCCTACACACACGGATGAACTTCTGCTCCTCGACCCCCTTACCGGGTACAGCACCAGGAACAAAGCACCAGGCCACCAGACCCGGACGAGGCGCGCTCATGGCTGACATCGACGACCGAGGAACCCAACGGCCCCCTCTCCGGCGGGGGCGCCGGACCTTCATCGTGGGAGCCGCCGGCCTGGCCGGCCTCACGGCGTCGCCCCCGCGCGCCGCCGCCCTCGCCGCCGGCGCCACGGATGCCGTCGGCCCGCCGGAGAGGGCCGGAACGACCCCTGCGGACGGTTCACCGGAGAGGGGTGGCGCCGCCGCCGCGGGCCGCATCCCGTTCCACGGTCGGCACCAGGCGGGCATCCTCACTCCGCAGCAGCCGTTCGCCGCGTTCGTCGCCTATGACGTGCGCTGCGAGAGCCGGAAGGATCTGGCCACCCTCCTCCAGAAGCTGACCCGGCGGGCCAGGGCCCTCACCGCCGGCCTCACTCCGGCCGACCCGGCCGTGGCCGCCGTCAAGGGCCCGCAGGACCGCCTCACCATCACCGTCGGCGTGGGGGCCTCGCTGTTCGACGAACGCTTCGGGCTGGCATCGAGGAAGCCGGCGGGCCTGGACCCGATGCCCGCGTTCCGGGACGACCGGCTCGACGAGGCGTCCTGCCACGGCGACCTGTCCGTGCAGATCTGCGCGCAGCATCCCGACGCGGTCCTGCACGTGATCCGGGACCTGGCGCGCGAGACGCACGGGATGCTGCGCACCCGGTGGCGGGTCGACGGCTTCCTCAATCCTCCCCGGCCCGCGGGCGCCCCCCGTACGTTCATCGGCTTCAAGGACGGGATCGCCCACCCCGACCTCCGCTCGTCGCGCGCCGCGGACCGGCTCCTGTGGCTCGGCGCGTCGGCGGGCGGCCCGGCCTGGACCCGGAACGGCTGCTTCCAGGTACTCCGGACCATCCGGCTGCACGCGGAGGCCTGGGACAAGGTGCCCACGCGGGAGCAGGAGAGGATCCTCGGCCGCAACAAGGCCACCGGCGCCCCCCTGACCGGCCGGAAGGAATCGGACCTGCCCGCCTACGAGGCGGACCCGGACGGCCTGCGGATTCCGCTCGACTCCCACATCCGGCTGGCGAACCCGCGTACGCCGGAGACCGCCGACTCACAGATCCTGCGCCGCAGTTACAACGTCGACCGGGGTCTCGCGCCGGACGGCACGCTCGATCTGGGCCTGCTCTTCTGCTGCTACCAACAGGACATCGTCCGGCAGTTCGCGGCGGTGCAGAAGCGCCTGGAGGGGGAGCGGTTCGCGGACTTCACCACCACCACGGGCGGCGGGTACTTCTTCACCCTGCCCGGGATCAGGGACCGCGAGGACTGGTTCGCCTCGGGGCTGCTCAGCGCATAACACCCCCATGAAAGGTTTCAACCCCGCCCTTCAGTTTCGCCTCATTCTCTTGACACACCCCATCCGCAACTCTAGCTTCACCGCGTGAATCGATTCATCGTCGAGTCGCACATCGGAGCCGCGCTGTGATCAGCAGAAGACGACTGCTCAGCACCACCGCAAGCACCGCCCTCGGAACCGCACTGGCCGCCTCGTCCGTTCCCGGAGCCCGCGCTTCCGAACGGGGAACAGCCGGCGCGGAAGCGGTGCGGGTCACCGAGCCGAGCGTGGAGTACGTACGCCACCCACTGGGCCTCGACACCCCGCATCCCAGGTTCAGTTGGCCACTGGCGTCGGACCGCCCCGGCCGGCTGCAGAGCGCGTACCGGTTACGGGTGGCCCGCAGTGTCCAGCGCCTCACCTCCCCCGACGTCTGGGACAGCGGGAAGATCGCGTCGGACCAGTCGGTCCTGGTGCCCTACGCGGGTCCCGCGCTCACGTCCCGTACGCGCTACTACTGGTCGGTCCGCGTCTGGGACGACGAGGGCAGGGGCTCCGAGTGGAGTGAGCCGTCCTGGTGGGAGACCGGGCTGCTGGACGCCTCGGACTGGTCCGCGCGGTGGATCGGCGGGCCGGCCGCGCTCATCGGCACCCCGGCGCTGGACGGCGCCTCCTGGATCTGGTTCCCCGAGGGAGATCCGGCCACCAGCGCACCGGCTGCCACGCGTTGGTTCCGCGGCCGGGTGGATGTTCCGTCGGGCGTCACGCGCGCCCGGCTCGTCATGACGGCGGACGACGGCTTCACGCTCTGGGTGGACGGCCGCGAGGTGGCCCGCACCGAGCCCGACAGCGCGGAGGACAACTGGCGCCGCCCCGTCCTGAGCGATGTCACCGCCGAACTCGGCCCCGGCGCCCATGTGATCGCCGTGTCCGCGACCAACGCCACGACGGGACCGGCCGGACTGCTCGGTGTGCTGGAACTGACCACCGCCGACGGCGTGCGGACCGTCGCCACCGGCGCCGACTGGAAGGCGGCCGACCGGGAACCGGACGCGCAGTGGCGGTCCCCCGGCTTCGACGACGCCGCGTGGCCTGCCGCCAAGGTCCTCGCACCGTGGGGCTCCGGCCCCTGGGGCAGGGTCCAGGTGACGCATTCCCCCGCCGTCCAGCTGCGCCAGGAATTCCGGCTGGGCCGCAAGGAGGTCGCGCGGGCCCGGCTGTACGCGACCGCGCTCGGCCTGTACGAGGTGTTCCTCAACGGCAGGAGGGTCGGCGAGGACCGGCTCGCACCGGGCTGGACCGACTACGACAAGCGTGTCCAGTACCAGACGTACGACGTGACCGGCCTGCTCTCCACCACGGGCGCCAACGCGCTGGGAGCGACGCTCGCGACGGGCTGGTACGCCGGGAACATCGGGTGGTTCGGACCGCACCAGTACGGAGAACAGCCCGCCCTGCTGGCCCAGTTGGAGGTCACCTACACCGACGGCTCGACGGAGCGCGTGGTCTCGGGTGCCGACTGGCGTACGGCGACCGGACCGGTGACGGCCGCCGATCTGATGTCGGGCGAGGAGTACGACGCCCGGCTGGAGACCGAGGGGTGGACGCGCCCCGGCTTCGACGCGTCGGGGTGGACGGCGGCCGACACGGTCGAGGACGTGTCCGTCCCGCTCGTCGCGGGCGTGGACGGCCCCTCACGCGTCGCGCGGGAACTGACCGCCCGCGAGGTGACCGAACCAGAGCCCGGCGTCTTCGTCTTCGACCTCGGACAGAACATGGTGGGCACGGTCCGGCTCTCGGTCTCCGGCCCGGCCGGAACGGCCGTACGGCTGCGGCACGCGGAGGTCCTCAACCCGGACGGGACGCTCTACACCACCAATCTGCGCACCGCCCGCGCCACGGACACGTACACCCTCAAGGGAGGCGGCCCCGAGACCTACGAGCCGCGCTTCACCTTCCACGGCTTCCGCTACGTCGAGGTGACGGGCTGGCCCGGCAGGCCGCCGCTCGACGCGGTCGTGGGACGCGTCATCCACACCTCCGCGCCGTTCACCATGGACTTCGCGACCGACGTTCCCCTGCTCAACCAGCTGCACAGGAACATCACCTGGGGGCAGCGGGGGAACTTCCTCTCGATCCCCACGGACACCCCCGCACGGGACGAACGGCTCGGCTGGACCGGTGACATCAACGTCTTCGCTCCCACCGCCGCGTACACGATGGAGTCGGCGCGCTTCCTCACCAAGTGGCTCTGGGATCTGCGCGACGGACAGGCCGAGGACGGGGCCTTCACGGACGTGGCGCCCTACATCGGCCCGGTCGGCAAGGGCGTGGCGGGCTGGGGCGACGCCGGTGTCACCGTGCCGTGGGCGCTGTACCAGGCGTACGGCGACGTCAGGGTGCTGGAGCAGTCCTGGGCCTCGATGCTGAAGTGGCTGGACTACCTCAGGGCGCACAGCAGCGGGCTGCTGCGCCCCGCCGAGGGGTACGGCGACTGGCTCAACATCGAGGACGAGACCCCCAAGGACGTCATCGGAACGGCCTACTTCGCCCACAGCGCCGATCTCGTCGCCAGGACGGCGGAGGCGCTGGGCAAGGACCCGGCACCGTACCGGACCCTGTTCGGCCAGGTGCGCGAGGCGTTCCGCTCGGCGTACGTCTCCGCCGACGGGCGGGTGAAGGGAGACACCCAGACGGCGTACGTGCTGGCCCTGTCCATGAACCTGCTGGCCGGGAACGAGCGGGGGCCGGCGGCGAGCCGTCTCGTCGCCCTCATCGAGGCGAAGGACTGGCATCTGACGACCGGCTTCCTCGGTACGCCCCGGCTGCTGCCCGTCCTGACCGAGACCGGCCACACGGACGTCGCGTACCGGCTGCTGCTCCAGCGGACGTTCCCGAGCTGGGGCTACCAGATCGACCGGGGTGCCACCACGATGTGGGAGCGCTGGGACTCCATCCGGCCGGACGGCAGCTTCCAGGACGCCGGGATGAACTCCTTCAACCACTACGCGTACGGCTCGGTGGGTGAGTGGATGTACGCGAACATCGCGGGCATCGCCCCCGGCGGCCCCGGGTTCCGGAAGGTAATCGTCCGGCCGCGTCCGGGCGGCGGGGTCACCGAGGCGCAGGGCCGGTACGACTCGCAGTACGGACCGGTCGTCACCCACTGGAGGACGGGGGCCGACGGCTTCCGGCTCAGCCTGTCCCTGCCCGCCAACACCACGGCCGAGGTGTGGGTGCCGGACTCCGGAGGCGCGGAGGTCGTCCACGGTTCCGCGCGGTTGCTGCGGAGGGAGGACGGCTGCGCCGTCTACACCGCCGGGTCGGGTACGCAGCGGTTCGCCGCCTGACACGCGGGCGAAGGGCGCCCATCAGGACAGCAACTGTCCTGATGGGCGCCTAGCGTGTCCTGTGACGGCGACACCTCGGTCCCCCAGGAGGCGGCACGTGCACACGGACGCAACGGAGTCGGCGGCCCCCGAGACGCGGTTCTTCGAACGGGCCGCCGAGCTGGAGTCCTGGCTCGACGCGCACCACGGAACGCGGTCGGCGCTGTGGATCAGGATCGCCAAGAAGGCGTCGGGCATCGTATCGGTCGGTCCGTCCGAGGTCATCGACGCCGCGATCTGCTACGGCTGGATCGACGGACAGCGCAAGTCCTGCGACGAGACGTACTACCTCCAGAAGATCACGCCCCGCCGGCCCAGGAGCCTGTGGTCCCTGGTCAACGTCCGCAAGGTCGAGGCCCTGACAGCGGCTGGGCGGATGCGGGAGCCGGGCCTCGCCGAGGTGCGGGCGGCCCGGGCGGACGGGCGGTGGGCCGCGGCGTACCCCTCGCAGAGCGAGGCGACCGTGCCCGCCGATCTCGAAGCCGCGCTGGCGGGCGACGCGACGGCGGCCCGCCGCTTCGAGCAGCTCGGAAAGTCGGACCGCTACCTCGTGATCCTGCGCCTCGTGACGGCGCGGACACCAGCCGTCAGGGCCGCCAGGCTCCAGCGGATGACGGAGCGTCTGGCGGCGGGCGAACCGATTCGCTGAACGGGCCCGCGCGCCGCCGCGCCCGGCCTCAGGCGCCGAGCAGCTCCGGGTTGTCGGCCAGCGAGGCGAGGTGGCCCCCGGGGTCCGCGATCAGCCTCCGGGCGGTGAGGTCGAGCATGCCGCCCACCCCCGTGATCTCGGCGGCGACGGTGCCGTCCTCCTTGATGATCTGCTGCGCGATCCGGAAGGTCTTGCCGGACCCGTAGACGAACGCGCAGGTCACCCGGACCTTGTCCCCACCGCGCAGCTCGCTGGCGTACTTCACCGTCACTTCCAAGGCCACCGGGCCCACCCCGGTGGCCAACAGCTTCTCCTGCGGCACGCCGGCCTCCCGCAGCAGCTCCCACCGGGCATGTTCGGCGTACTGGAGATAGACGGCCTGGTTCAGGTGTCCCTGGGTGTCGAGTTCGTAGCCACGCACTGTCACGTCAACAAAAAAGGTCATGAACACGGGAACGCGGATGGCCATTCCGTCATTCCTGGACGGGTCACCCAGCTCGCCGCCGTCACGGCGTCAGAACTCTTTACGAAGCTGTCATGCACGGGTAACTTCCTGATCGCAAAAGATTGCAGCAACATTCTGACAGCGCTTGCTGTCGGGACGCATTGCTCGCCCGAACCCCGAGGCGCGTCAGGGTTCTCCGGCGGGACACCCGCTGCTGCTCACGGAGCAGCAGCGCTGTCGGCAGCCGCGGTCCACCCGCCCGCGGCACTCCCCTGGAGACATCATGAAACGCACCCCTCACCGGCTGCTGAGACGCCCCCTCGCAGCAGCCGCGGCAGCCGCCACGCTGCTGGGGCTCCTCACCGCGCTGCCGCGGACGGGCCCCGACTCCGCCGTGCCCGTCGCCTCCGCGGAGTCCACGGCGACCGTCTTCTACTACACGAAGACCAGGAACTGGACGGCGTACAACCTCCATTACGCACCGGACGGCGGGTCCTGGACCACCGTGCCCGGTGTACGGATGGAGGCCGCATGCACGGACTGGGTGAAGCAGACCGTCCCGCTCGGCAGCGCGGCGGGCCTGGCCGCGACCTTCACCAACGGGTCCGGGGTCTGGGACAACAACAACGGCGCCAACTACGCGCTGGGCACCGGGAACATCACGGTGAAGGACGGGGTGATCGCCCACAGCGACCCGTGCGCGGGCACGGACCCCGACCCGGATCCCACCCCCGGTACGGGGAACACGGCCTCCGTCTACTACTCGACGGCCACGGTCGGCTGGACCACCACCAATCTGCACTACCAGCCCACCGGCGGCGCCTGGACCACCGTCCCCGGCGTGGGCATGGAGCCCGCCTGTACCGGCTGGGTCAAGCGCTCGGTGGACCTCGGTCCGGCCACCGGGATGCAGGCCGCCTTCAACAACGGCAACGGCGTGTGGGACAACAACAACGGCGGCAACTACACGATCCCCTCCGGCCTCACCACGGTGAAGGACCGGCTGGTCACGGCCGGCGCGAAGGACCCGTGCGCCGCCGAGGTGCCGGACACCGAGGCCCCGACCGCCCCGTCGAAGGTGACGGCCGACGCCGACGGGGTGTCCGTCGTGCTGTCGTGGGACCCGTCCACCGACGACCGCGGGGTGACGAAGTACCAGGTGACGCGGACCGGCGGCACCAGGGGAACCGTGGTCACCGACATCGGCTCCACCGTCCACTCGGACACCGGCCTGGAGGAGCGGACGGCCTACACCTACACCGTCAGGGCCGTCGACGCGGCGGGCAACGTCTCGGCCGCCTCCGCCCCGGCGACCGCCACCACGGGCGAGAAGCCCACGGCGCCCGCTTCCGGCACCCCGCTGGGGACCGACCCCCGCAAGGACCCGATCTACTTCGTGCTCACCGCGCGCTTCAACGACGGGGACAGCGCCAACAACCGGGGCGGAAGCCAGCACACCAAGTCGGGCAACGCGGCCAACAACGACCCGATGTTCCGCGGTGACTTCAAGGGCCTCGTCGAGAAGCTCGACTACATCAAGGGCCTCGGCATGTCGGCCGTCTGGATCACCCCGGTGGTGCTCAACCGGTCCGACTACGACTACCACGGCTACCACGGGTACGACTTCTACGAGGTCGACTCCCGGCTGGAGTCGGCCGGAGCCTCGTACCAGGACCTCATCAACGCGGCCCACGCCAAGGGCATGAAGATCTACCAGGACGTCGTCTACAACCACTCCTCGCGCTGGGGCGCCAAGGGCCTGTTCACGCCGGCGGTCTACGGCGTGCGGGACACCCAGTGGAGCTGGTACTACGACGAGAAGAACGAGGGCTTCGAGTACGACGGTCTCACCGTCGAGACCAAGTCCGGGAAGTCCTACTACAACGGCGACCTGTGGTCCACGGCCGAGCCGTCGGGCAACACCTGCGTCAATTGGGGCAAGCCCACCCAGTACACCTCGCCCGAGGGCTACCGCATCTACAACTGCCAGTGGCCCAACCCGACCTCGGGCATGTTCCCGAAGGCGTACTACCACAACTGCTGGATTGGGAACTGGGAGGGCGAGGACTCGCGCAGCTGCTGGCTCCACGACGATCTCGCCGACTTCAACACCGAGAGCGCGCCCGTCCAGAACTATCTGATCGGCGCCTACAACAAGTACATCGACATGGGGGTCGACGGCTTCCGCGTCGACACGGCCGTCCATATCCCGCGCACCACCTGGAACCGGCGGTTCCTGCCCGCGATCCAGGAGCGCGTCACCTCGCGGTTCGGCGCCGAGGCCGCGAAGAACTTCTTCGTTTTCGGTGAGGTGGCGGCGTTCGTCAACGACAAGTGGAACCGCGGCTCGGTCAATCACTCCGCGCAGTTCTACACGTGGAAGGAGCGCAAGGAGTACAGCGCGGACGACGAGAAGGCCGCTCTGGAGATGTACGACTACGAGCAGCAGCAGGGCACGGGAGCGCAGCCGGTCTCCGACAACGCGTTCCTGAACGGCAACGCCTATCACGTCCCGGACCACAGCAGGTTCTCCGGGATGAACGTGATCGACATGCGGATGCACATGAACTTCGGCGACGCCAACAACGCGTACAACAACGGCAAGGACTCCGACGACAGTTACAACGACGCCACGTACAACGTCGTCTACGTCGACAGTCACGACTACGGCCCCAACAAGAGCAGCGAGCGCTACGCGGGCGGCACCGACGCCTGGGCGGAGAACATGTCCCTGATGTGGACGTTCCGCGGCATCCCCACGCTGTACTACGGCTCGGAGATCGAGTTCCAGGCCGGAAAGAAGATCGACTGCGGCCCGACCTGTCCGCTGGCGACCACCGGCCGCGCCTACTTCGGGGACCATCTCGCGGGCAGCGTGGAGGCGTCGGACTTCAGCAAGGTCGCCTCGGCCACCGGAGCCGTCGCCACCACACTGGACAAGCCGCTGGCCAAGCACGTACGGCGGCTCAACGAGATCCGGCGCGCGATACCCGCGCTCCAGATGGGCCAGTACTCCACGGAGGGCATCACCGGCTCGATGGCGTACAAGCGCCGTTACACCGACGCGGCGAGCGGCACCGACAGCTTCGCTCTGGTGACGGTCAGCGGGGCTGCCACGTACGCGGGTATTCCGAACGGCACCTACAAGGACGCCGTCACCGGGGACACGCAGGTCGTGACGGGCGGGACGCTCGCGGTGCCCGCGCCCGGCAAGGGGAACCTGCGGGTGTACGTCCTCGACCTCGGCGGCAGGAACGCCGCCCCGGGGAAGATCGGGACCGCGGGCGCGTATCTGAAGTAGCCCACGGACCAGGGGCGTCGGTGCGTGCCCCCGCGGGCACGCACCGACGTTTCAGGCCCCGGCTGCCACCCGCCGCAGGGTGCGCAGCAGGTACTCCTTGCGGTGCAGCGGATCGTGGTCCGTGCGCGGCCGTTCCGGCGCCGGGCCGACGACCGGACGGTACTGCGCGAACGCGGACTCCAGCACGCCCTCGCCGCGGGTCAGTTCGGGCAGCAGCTGCTGGAGCCCGTGCACCTGCGCGGCCGGGATCTCCCCTTCCAGCACGCAGACCGCACCGCTCATGTCCGGTGTGCCCGGGACGGCGCGCAGCCGGGCGAGCACCGGCACCAGCGGACCGAAGGTGTCGGCGGGAAGCTCGATGCGGAAGTGGTGCATCGGCTCGTACACCGTGGTGCCCGCCCGCCGCAGTGCACTCATCAGCACCAGCGGAGTCAGATTGCGGAAATCCCCGGCGGTGCTCGACATCGACTTGTCGAACACCGCATGGGAATGGCTCTGCCTGGGCCAGTAACCGGAATGTGTCATGGTGACGACGCAGTCGGTGACCTGCCAGCCGTGAATTCCCTGATGCAGCGTGGCCATGACGGTTTCCTCCACCGCCCTCATGAAGGAGTACGGCATGGAGCCGAGCTCCACCTCGCGCCGGAATTCCACGCCTGCGCCGATCGGCGCCGGGTCCACCCGGAGGCCGACGGTGGCGAGGAAGGGATTGGGATCCTTGTCGATGATCTCGAATGCCGCACCGGAACCGACGGGCCGTTCCAGACAGATGGTCGTGGTTTCGCGGAAGGTGACGTCGACACCGAAGTCGTCCGCGAGCGTGGCCTGGATGACCTCCTTCTGGACCTCGCCGTAGAGCGATACGGACACCTCCTGCCTGAGGTCGTCCTGGCGCAGATCGATCAGCGGGTCCTGTTCGGCGAGCCTGGTCAGCGCGAGGTGCAGCGCTCCACGGTCGGCCCCGCGGCCGGGGACCACGACGGTCTCCAGGGTCGGCGGGGCGAAGTGGTGCCGCACCGGCTCCGCCGCCGCCTCGCCGATCGTGTCGCCGATCCGGATGTCGCCGAGTCCGTGGATCGTGCCGATCCGGCCGGCGCCGACGGACGCGCTGCGGACCTCGGCACCGTCGTCGAAGACGTTGATCGCGGAGACCTTGCCCTCGCCCTCGCGGCCGTCGCCTCCGCGGAACCGGAGCACGTCACGGGTGCGCACCGTGCCCGAGACCATCCGGACGTACGCCGCCTTCTCGCCCGCCGGACCCCGGTCGATCTTGAACACGGTGCCGGACGCGGGGCCCCGCGGGTCCCCGTGTGCCGTGGGCAGCAGCTCGGTGATGCCGGCGATCAGTTCGGGAACGCCGGCACCGGTGGTCGCGGAGCCGAAGAACACCGGGTGCGCGAGCGCCTGCCCGGTCTGTACCGCCAGTGCGTCGCGGAGCCTGCGGTACGTGACGGTCGCCGGGGCGTCCACGTACGCACCGAGCAGTTCGTCGTCGCGCCGGGTCAGCAGATCGGCCAGTGCGGCGGTGAACGCGGGGTCCGCCTCCGTGAAGGACGGGCTGCGGGCGTCCCGGGTGCCCAGCCCCTCGGCACCGGTCATGGCGACGACGTCCGGGGACAGCCGCTCGGCGATGCTGTCCAGCACGGCTTGGTACCGGGCTCCCGTGCGGTCGGTCTTGTTGACGAAGACCAGGGTCGGGATGCGCAGCCGCCGCAGTGTCCGCATGAGGACGCGGGTCTGCGCCTGGACACCTTCCACGGCGGAGATGACGAGGACGGCCCCGTCGAGCACGCCGAGGACCCGTTCCACTTCGGCGATGAAGTCCGGGTGGCCCGGTGTGTCGATCAGGTTGACCGCGACGTCGTCGACGACGAAGGAGACGACCGCGGACTTGATCGTGATGCCGCGCTGTCGTTCCAGCGCCAGCGAATCGGTCTGTGTGTTCCCGTCGTCGACGCTGCCGATTTCGTCGATGACTCCGGCGGCGTGCAGCAGCCGCTCGGTCAGGCTCGTCTTACCGGCGTCGACATGCGCCAGAATTCCCAGGTTCAACGTGTGCACGGAGCTTCAGGTCCTTGAGAGAGGGGTCAATTCCTGTCTGGGTGGACACAGAAGCTCGGCGCATCAAAATCTCCGTGGGGTCGGTACGAACGATGCCGGGATTACAGCAGGTGCCCGCCGCGGCGGGCAACCGGATTTACGGGTGCGCGCCGCGCAGATGCGGGAAACGCCATTCGGTGCGGCTGCGCATCGTTTCTCCGGGCCGCAGCACGGTGCTGGGGTGGTCCGGCCGGTTCGGCGAGTCCGGCAGGTGCTGGGTCTCCAGGCAGACCGATCCGTGCCGCTCGTGCCGACGGCCCGCTCCGTCGGTGAACGCTCCGTCCAGCTGGTTGCCGGTGTAGACCTGGATGCCCGGCTCGGTCGTCCACACCTCCATGGCCCGGACCGCACCGGGTGCGGTGAGGCGTGCGGCCCTGCGCAGGCCCCCGGTCCGCCCGGGGCCGGGGTAGCGGAGGATCCAGCAGTGGTCGAAGCCGCCCGCCAGCCGGAGTTGGTCGTCCCCGAGCCCCAGCAGATCACCGAGGGCCTGTGGTTCCGTCAGGTCGAACGGGGTGCCCCGGACCTCGGCCGCGGGGCCCTCGGGGATGCCCTCCGCGTCGACCGGGAGGTAGCTGTCGGCGTCGACGGCGAGGGTGTGCCCGGGGATGTCGCCCTCCCCGCCCAGGTCGAAGTAGGCGTGGTTGGTGAGGTTGACGACCGTCGGCCGGTCGGTCGTCGCCGTGTAGTCGGCGGCGAGGGTCCCCGCACGGTCGAGGCTGTACGTCACGCCGACGTCCAGCGCTCCCGGGAATCCCATGTCGCCGTCCGGGCTGTGGAGGGTGAGCCTGAGCGCGACGGCCTCGTCGGTGGCGTCCGCGGTGGCCTCCCACACCTTCGTGTGGAAGCCCTCGGGGCCGCCGTGCAGGGCGTGACCCCGGTCGTTGGCGGGGATGTGGTGGGTGGCACCGTCCAGGGTGAACCTGCCGTGCGCGATGCGATTGGCGTAACGGCCCACGACCGCACCGAAGTAGGGATTGGCCGCGGTGTAGTCGTCGAGCGTGGCCAGGGACCGGACGACCGAGGCTCCGGCCCCCGTGGTGCCGGGCACCGTGAGGCGGTGGAGGACTCCGCCGTACGTGAGGATGTCGGCCCGGACCCCCGTTCCGGAATCCAGGGTCCAGAGGTCGACGTCCGTACGGCCGTGGGCGGAGCCGAACGGTGTTCGGTGCGCGCTGGGGCGGGGCATCAGCGCTCCTCGGCGGTGCGGCCGGGTGCGGTCGACTCGCGGACCACGAGCCGGTATCCGGGGCGGGGCCGCCGGGGTTCGGCGACCGGTTTGCCCGAGAGCCGTTCGACGAGGCTGTCGACGGCCAGCCGGGCGATGGCTTCCTTGTCCGGGGCGATGGTGGTGAGTGTCGTGGCTCCGTACCGGCTCTCCTCGATGTCGTCGAAGCCGACGACCGCGATGTCGTCCGGAATGCCCAGCCCCCGCTCGGTGAGGGTCCGCATCGCTCCGATGGCGATGAGGTCGTTGTAGGCGAATACGGCGTCGGGCCGCTCCCCCCGGTCCAGGAGGGAGGCCATGGCCGCGGCTCCGTCCTCGCGGCCGTAGCCGTCGGTGACCACGACCAGGGACTCGTCCGGTTCGATGCCGGCGGCGGCCAGCTCCTCGCGCCAGCCGTGCAGCCGCAGATGGGCGGGCTGGCGTTCGCGGCCGGTGCGCGAGCCCAGGAAGGCGATGCGCCGGCGACCGCTGTCGAGGAGGTGCCGTACGGCTTCGCGGGACGCGGCCACGTTGTCGATGGCGATGTGGTCGTACGGCGCCTCGTACTCGCGCTCGCCCAGCAGGACCAGCGGCGCCGTCTCGGTGCGCGCCATGAGGTCCTCGGTCTCCAGATGGATGGGGCTGAGGATCAGACCGTCGATCACATGGGACCGGAAGCCCTGGCTGACCAGCAGCTCCTTCTCCCTGAGGCCGGCGGTGTGGTCGACCAGGACCGTGTAGTCGTGCCGGGCCGCCGCGTCGACGACGGCTCCGGCCAGCTCCGCGAAGTACGGGTTGCCGAACTCGGGCACGGCGAGGGCGATGATGCCGGTACGGCCCTTGCGCAGATGGCGCGCGGTGAGGTTCGGCCGGTAGCCGAGCTCGTCGATCGCCTGCTGCACCTTGGCCCGCATCTTGGGTGTGACGTGCTGATAGTTGTTCACCACGTTCGACACGGTCTTGATGGACACGCCCGCCCGTTGTGCAACGTCCTTGAGGCTGACGCCCACGGCACTCCTTGGCTTGGATTGGTTCTGTTCGGCCCGACCGGCTCAGGTGGTTCTGCGACCGCGCGCCAGATAGCGCTGGGCCACCACGACAACGATAAGGAAGCCGCCGCTGACCACCGATTGGTACGAGGAGTTGAGCGAGCCGATCTGGTTGATCAGGTTCTGGATGACGGCGAGCAGCAGGACGCCCCAGAGGGTGCCGCTGATCGATCCGGCCCCGCCGATGAGCAGGGTCCCGCCGATGACGACGGCGGAGATCGCGTCGAGCTCCATGCCCACGCCGACGATGGTGACGCCGGAGGACAGCCTGGCCGCGTTCAGCGCCCCGGCGAGTCCGGCGAGCAGTCCGCTGAGCGTGTACACGAGGATCTTGGTCCGGGCGACGGGGAGGCCCATGAGGGTGGCCGCGTCGCTGCTGCCGCCGACGGCGAACAGGGTCTGTCCGAACGAGGTGCGCTGCAGGAGGAGCCCGCCGGCCCCGAACAGCACCAGGGCGACGAGGATCGGATACCCGAAGCCCCAGACGCTGCCCTGGCCGAGTTCGGCGAACGCGGACTCCTTGGGCACGAGGTAGGTGGTGGCGCCCTCGTCGGTGAGGGCGAGGAGCATGCCGCGGGCCGCGAGCAGGGTGGCGAGCGTGACGATGAAGGGTGCCATCCCGGCGCGGGCGATCAGGAAGCCGTTGAGCAGCCCGATCGCACCGCAGACCACCAGCGGCACCAGCAGCGCGGGCAGGAGGCCCCACTGCGAGGCCCAGGCGGCGAGGACTCCGCCGAGGGCGAAGACGGAGCCCACCGAGAGGTCGATGCCGCCCGTGATGATGACCAGGGTCATGCCGAGCGCGACCACGGCGAGGAAGGACGCCTGTACGGTCACGCCCCGGGCGTTGTCGAGGGTGGCGAACGTCGGGTAGACGAACGAGGCGACGAGCACGACGGTCAGCAGGACCGCCAGCACGCCCTGGCGCTGGAGGATTCCGGCGAGGCGCTGCGCGGGTCCGTCTCCGGAACTCCGGACGGGGCGGGGCTTGCCGTCCCCGGTTGCCGGGGTCTTCCTCGGGGCGGGGATTCCGGCCACGGGGGCGGGTGTGGTTTCGTTCATCGGGACCGACGCTCCCGGGCGACGTAGACGGCGGCGATGATGATGGCCGCCTGGGCGATCTGTGCGGTGGAGTCGGGCAGGTCGTGCTTGACGAGGGTGGCCCGAAGGAGCTGCATCAGCAGGGCTCCCGCGACGGTGCCGAGCACCCGGATGGAACCGCCGTTGAGCGGTGTGCCGCCCACCACGACCGCGGTGATGGCGGAGAGTTCCATGAGGGTGCCGAGCGAGGAGGGGTCGCTGGCGGTGAGCCTGGCGGTGGCGAGGATGCCGGCGAGCGCTGCGAGCACGCCGCAGAGCACGTACACGCCGATCAGAACGCGTCTGACGGGCAGTCCGGCGAGTGCGGCGGCGGACCTGTTGCCTCCCACGGCGACGATCTGGCGCCCGAAGGTGGTGCGCTGCACGAGGAAGGCCACCGCGACGGCCAGCACGCCGGCGATGAGCACGACCAGCGGGATCCCGAGGAACGAACCGGTCCCGAGCGAGAGCAGGTCGGGGTTGACGATCTGCTTGAGCTGTCCGTCGGCCATGACCAGGGCCAGGCCCCGTCCGCCGACGAACAGGGCGAGGGTGGCGACGATGGGCTGGAGCCCGATGAGGGAGACGAGGGTGCCGTTGACGGCGCCGACGACCGCTCCCGCGAGCAGCGCGACGAGGAGGGCGGGCACGAGCCCGTATCCGAGGTAGAGCGGCAGCAGGGCGGCGGCCAGCGCCATGGTGGAGCCGACGGACAGGTCGACGCCCTCGGTACCGATGACGAGGGCCATGCCCAGGGCGACGATGACGATGGGGGCGACCTGGACGAGCTGGGTGCGCAGGTTGTCGGCGGTCATGAAGTGCTCGGTGAACAGCGCGTTGAAGACGAGCACGACCGCGACGGCGGCGTACACCCCGTACTCCTGGTACCAGGCGGGATCGCGCAGCCGCGCCAGGGCGCGGGCGGGCGGGGTCAGTGTGGCCTGGGTCATCGGGGGTCCTCCTG